>CAMSZT010000008.1 GCA_947066815.1 uncultured Lachnotalea sp. | reverse complement strand
CTGCTCGCTGTGCCGCCGATGCGCCGCTCCTGTGGCATGTTTCCTCTGCATCGGCCTGTGTGATCGAGCAGGAAAGATTTTCTTCCCCTGCTCGCTGTGCCGCCGATGCGCCGCTCCTGTGGCATGTTTCCTCTGCATCGGCGTGTGCATAAAAAGGGCCCATACATCTCCATAGAGACGAAGGGCCTGTTCGCGGTACCACTCTACTTCGCAGCCTGCGCTGCGCACTCATCGTTTCTGTAACGGGAATTCCCGCCGCCTCCTACTGAAAATCCCGTCCCCTCTGTGACCGCATGCAGCACACAGAAGACGGCATCCTTTGGGATACGGAGCTCCGAGACCAGTTCAGACCTTCTCCGGCGCTGCCTCGCACCGCCCGGCAGCTCTCTGAAGCCTTAAAAAGCCCTACTTCTTCTCTTCTTCGCCTTTCTCATATGAAAATATCTTATCTCAGGTACTTTCGTTTGTCAAGACGGCATTTTTAAATATGCGGCCTGATATGGCTGTCATCCATGCATTCCTCTCAGCGCCTCAGTCGGTTCATGACCCGGAACATCCTGTTGATGTCCACCGGCTTGGCCAGATGTGCATCCATCCCGGCATCCTTTGCCAGCGCGACATCCTCTTCAAAGGTGTTGGCCGACAGCGCTATGATGGGAACGATCCCTGCGTCCGGCCGGTCCAGACTGCGGATCACACGGGCCGCCTCATATCCACTCATGACCGGCATCATCAGATCCATGAGCACGCAGTCAAAGGTTCCCGGCTCGGATCCCGCAAACGCATCCACGGCGGCCTTTCCGTCGTTTGCGGTCACGACCCCGGCGCCCGCCTCTTTCA
Organism: uncultured Lachnotalea sp.; assembly: GCA_947066815.1. Lineage (GTDB taxonomy): Bacteria > Bacillota > Clostridia > Lachnospirales > Lachnospiraceae > Lientehia. The sequence goes on along the minus strand of CAMSZT010000008.1, from coordinate 87,404 downwards.
GCATGAACTCCACGATCTCACAGTTGATCTCATTGTCTTCCACCAAAAGGACACGCATCCCGGCAATATTATCCTGCAGATCCCGCTCCTCGTCCAAAAGAGCCGCATTCTGAGCCCCGTCGGCGCGGATGGGCAGGGTGATCCGGACCACGGTCCCACCGCCGGTCCGGCTGTCCACCTCGACGCTTCCCCCCATCTGGTCTGCCAGCTTTTTCACGATGGACATGCCAAGACCGATCCCGTTATAATGAGTCCTTGCGCCCTGGTGTTCCTGGGTGAACGGCTCAAAAATATGTTCTTTAAAGTCCTCCCCGATCCCGATCCCGGTATCCTCGACCACGAACCGGTAATCTGCGATCCCGTCCTGGCAGGCGGTCTCCTTTACCCGGACAAATACAGAACCGCCGGACCGGTTATACCGGATGGCATTGTCAATGACATTCATCAGGATCTGCTTAAGGTGCAGCGGATTCCCGATCAGCCTGCCGTGCCGCACATCGATCTCCGACAATATCAGCCGGACCCCTGCCTCCTCCGCCTGGGCAGACAGGATCGCGATGCACTTCTCCATGATATCCGGAAGATCAAAGGGTTCCTCCACCTCCGCCGGCCTTCCGCTGTCCAGCCTGCTTACCTGAAGCACATCGTTGACCAGGGACAAAAGATGTTCCGCCGACATACGGATCTTCTCCCGGCATTCTTTCTGCCGCTCTGCATCATCCCGGCTTTTTTCCTGGATGGCCAGCATTCCCAGGATCCCGTTGATAGGGGTGCGGAGATCATGGGACATGTGGGAAAGAAATTCGCTCTTTGCCGAATTTGCGCGCCTGACCTTTTCCAGAAGCTCCATGATAGCCTGCTCCTGTTTCTTCCGCGTCACCATGGTCTCTGTAATGTCCTGATGGTATCCATTCAGGCAGGCTCCCGTTTTTTTAAATGTTTTGTCCGGCACGCCGCCGCAGCGGACATAGATCTTCCCCAGCTTTGGATGCTTCCAGGGGTAGATCACCTCGGAACGCCCGGTTTCCAATATCTCCCGCACCGCCTCCTGCACCATCTCCACATAATCCGGCTCGATATTCTGAAACCAGTGCCGGTAACACTCCTCCGGCCCGATCTCGTCCGTCACTCCCAGGAGGATCCGCATGGTCCGGTCCGCGTACATCCTGGGCCGGCATCCTTCCTCCAGCTCAATGGTCCAGATACCGGTCCTGGCCCCTTCCAGGATGTCTTCCAGACTCCGCCTTGCCTCCAGCTTGTACTTTTCCTCCTGCTCCACCACGGCATTGACATCCCGCAGGGCAAAGATCGCACGGTTTTCCCCCTCCGCCTTCTCCGTGGCAGAAAAATGGATCTCCATGTGCTTCAGACCATAGGGATTCTCTTTCACCTGATAGCGGACATAAAACTTTTTCTTCGTCTTCAGCTGTGCGAGTACATACTCTTTTTTCGTCACGGCACGGAGCCGTTCCTGATCCCTGTAGATCACACACTGGGAAATATATCGGCCCATGGCCGCCTGATAGCCGTCCTCAAACCCTCCGGACAGATTTCTCCTCAGCCGTTCGTCGTCCCTGTATGCCTCACATCTGCCCGTGTCAAAATCCACCTGATAAATGCCCCTGTAGTCCACGCTGAGGGCATGGAGGACCTTATAGCTCTGCTTTTGAAGCTCCCGGACCAGGTTGCGCCGTTTCAGAGAGGAAACAATAAAATGCGCCGCGATCTGGAGCATATTCGACGCATATTCCAGTGACTTTGCCGGCGGATTGTCGACGCCGTAAAACCCGATGAGCTTTTTGCCGTCGTAAAGGGGTACCACTACAAGGGAATGGATGCTCTGCCGCTTCAAAGTCTCATACTGAAGGTGGTTGGCCTCCCGGATATCTTCCAGATCCTCAATGACGATATGCCTGCCGATACGAAAATTCCGATACCAGCTGGCGCACACCTCAGGGGAAACATCCTGAAGGTTCTCTTTTTCCGGCTCCACCCCATCGGCCGCCCACTCATAGGTGTTGTCATCGCCGCCGGACTCATTCCTCTCGAATATGTAGGTCCGCTCCCCGTTTAACGCCTTTCCCAGGTACATGAGCAGCACCTCCAGCGACTGGTCCGGAGTCTCCTCCATCAGGGCAACCCGAAGTCCCTCGTTGATGACGGCCTCCAGATTCCTGGCACTCTGCACGCCGCCGCAGTGCTCACCGCTCCCACCGGCCGGCGTTCCTCTCCCGGCCTGTCCCAAAAACTCCCTCGAATCATCCATACGCCTGTCTCCCCCATATAGACCGGTCTGCGGCCGGCCTGCCTGTAATATGCCCATTGTATCACAACCGATACCGTTTGTCACGGTTCCGGTTTCGGCCTGCCGCAGTATTACATAAAAATATATCATTCGGGACCTATCTCCGCGAAAAACAGAAGCCCCTTTCACAGCTTGTCAAAAGGGGGCTTCTGTTTTTCACAGAGCAATATTCAAAAGAATCGTTACAGGCTCTCAATAAACCGGAGGAAGGCCGCCTTCCCCTCCGGCGTCCTCTTGTAGACTCCGGCGTCCTCCAAGACCTGGCTGAACACGGAGCCGATCTCCTTCCGGATGATGTCGTGGACATTGCCTGCATTCACATCCGGGTAACGCTTTAAGAACTCCTCCGCCCAGTCGGCGTGCTTTTTCGTGGCCTCGTCCGCCCGCAGGTCTCCGCCCGCCAGGATCACCTCGGCCAGCTTCTCCATCTCCCCCTTCAACCTGGCGGGAAGGACCGCCAGGCCCATGACCTCGATGAGACCGATGTTCTCCTTCTTGATGTGATGGAGACCTGCATGGGGATGGTAGACGCCCAGGGGATGCTCCTCGGTGGTGATGTTGTTTCGAAGGACCAGGTCCAGCTCATAGACCTCGCCCCGCTTCCTGGCGATGGGCGTGATGGTATTGTGGGGCTCCCCGTCCGTCTCGGCGAAGACGAAGGCCGCTTCGTCGGTGTAGCCCCTCCAGGCCTTTAAGATCTTGTCGGCGGCGTCGATTAACTCCTCCGTGTCCTCAGAACGGAGCCTAATCACCGACATGGGCCATTTGACAATGCCTGCCTCCAGATGCTCGAAGCCGTGGATCACAACCTTCTCCTCGACGGGGGCCTTGGCCATGGCGAACTCGTAATGACCACCCTGGAAATGGTCATGGCTTAAGATGGAGCCGCCCACGATGGGAAGGTCCGCATTGGAGCCCAGGAAATAGTGGGGGAACTGCCTCACGAAGTCCAGCAGCTTGCAGAAGGCATCCCGGTTAATCTGCATGGGCGTATGTTCCTTATTTAACACGATGCAGTGCTCGTTGTAGTACACGTAAGGGGAATACTGGAGTCCCCAGGGCTTCCCGTTCACCGTGATGGGAATGATCCGGTGGTTCTGCCTGGCCGGATGGTTCACCCGTCCCGCATAGCCCTCGTTCTCCGCACAGAGCAGGCACTTGGGATAACCGCTCTGTTTCGCCAGCTTGGCCGCCGCAATGGCCTTCGGGTCCTTCTCCGGCTTGGACAGGTTGATGGTAATGTCCATCTCCCCGTAAGGAGTCTCCGCCTTCCATTTTAAGTCCCGCTTCACCCGGTAACGGCGGATGTAATCCGTATCCTGGCTGAATTTGTAATAAAAGTCCGTGGCCGTCTCCGGGCTTTTCTCGTAGAGGCTCCAGAATTTCCGGATGATCTCGCTGGGCCTCGTCACAAGCTTTGCCATCAGCTTCGTGTCGAAGAGGTCCCGGTAAACGATGCCGTCCTCGATGAGGCCCTTTTCACAGGCATAGTCCAAAAGCTCCGCCAGCACCGGCTCCAGCTCCACGTCATGGAATTCCTCCGCCGGCTCCTCGTATTCATCAATTTTCAGTGTCTCCAGAAGGGCGTTGGTGGTGTAGAACACGTCCTCCTTCTCGATCAGGCCGGTTTCCAGCCCGTAGGTCACCAGCTTCTTGATGGCTGTCATGGTCATGACCTCTCCCCCCCTTATTTCGCATATCCGTTCGGATGGTTCTTATGCCAGTTCCAGGCGGTGGCAATGATCTCCTCCAGGTCCGCATGCTCCGGCTTCCAGCCAAGGATCTTCTTGGCCTTCTCGCTGGAGGCGATGAGCCTTGCCGGGTCTCCCGCCCGTCTGGGGGAGACGACGGCCTTGATGGGATCCCCCGTCACCTTCCTCGCCGTCTCAATGACCTCCTTCACGGTAAAGCCGACGCCGTTGCCCAGGTTGAAGATGTCGCTCTTCCCGCCCTCCATCAGGTATTTCACCGCCAGGATATGGGCCTGGGCCAGATCCGTCACGTGGATGTAATCCCGGACGCAGGTGCCGTCCTTCGTGTCATAGTCATCGCCGAACATGCTGATGGCCTCCCGTTTCTTAAGGGGCACCTGGAGAATCAGCGGAATCAGGTGGCTCTCCGGGTTGTGGGCCTCGCCGATCCCGCCGCTCACATGGGCGCCGCAGGCGTTGAAATACCGGAGGGACACGAACCGGAGCCCGTGGGCCAGGCCGGTCCACTTGAACATCTTCTCCATGGAAAGCTTTGTCTCCCCGTAGGTGTTGGTCGGCTCCGTCCGGTCCGTCTCCTCGATCGGAATCTTCTCCGGCTCGCCATAGGTGGCCGCCGTGGAGGAGAACACGATCTTGTCAAGGCCGTGGGCCACCATGCTCTCCAGAAGCACCTTGGTGCCGCAGAGGTTGTTGTCGTAATATTTGAGGGGATTGGTCATGCTCTCCCCCACCAGGGAATTGGCCGCAAAATGGATCACCGCATCGATGTCCTTCTCCGCATCAAACACCGAATCCACAAATCCCCTGTCCCTCAGATCACCCTGATAAAATTTCGCCTTCGGATGAACCGCCTCGATGTGCCCCGTCTCCAGGTTGTCGATGATGATCACGTCATTTCCCGCGTCCACCAGCTCATACACCGTGTGGGAACCGATATAACCGGCTCCGCCAAGTACCACAATCTTCATTTTTTCCGCCTTTCTTGGTATAAATTATTTCAACCGCACAGGTACCATTCAATTATTTTTGACCGCACAAGTTTAAAACACCCGGATCCCGCCATAGGGGCGCACCTTGAGCACGTGGCAGGAGTCCTCTCCGAACACGCCGTCCAGGACTTTTCTGTACTCTTCCACGAAGGAGTTCTTCACGAAGGCCTGGATGGTCCCGGCAAAGCCGCCGCCGTGAACCCGGCATACACCGTTTTCCCCGAGAATGCTTTCGCTGACGGCAACCCCCAGGGACACGCCCTGCTCCTGCACGTTTTTGTTGGTATAGACATTCTGAAGGAACTGGAAGGAAGAAGCTCCCGATTCCTTCACCAGACCGAGGAAATCTCCAAAGCGGTCCTCCGAGAGAGCCTTCGCCTCTGCTGCCGCCCGCTCATTCTCCGCAAAGAAATGAAGGCTCCGAAGCACGGCCCGGTCCCCCGCCTTCTTACGCACCTCGGGGATCTTTTTCATAAATTCGTCCCGGCCAACTTCCCGTAATACATTCTTTCCGAAACAGGCCGCCGCCGCCTTCATCTCCGCCGGAATCTGGGCGTAATCGTCGGTGAGGTCGGAATGGGAGCCCTTGGTGTCCACGATGCACAGGCTGTAATGGTAGGAGTCAAAATCTACGGAAACCTTCTCCACCACCGGCACTTTCGGATCCCTAAAGTCGATGCCGATGAGACCGCCCACGGAACAAGCCGTCTGATCCATCAGGCCGCAGGGCTTCCCGAAGTACTCGTTCTCCGCATACTGGGCGACCTTCGCGATCTCCACCGGATCGATCTTCATCTCGTGGAACAGGCCGGAGATGATGGTTCCCACCAGGACCTCGAAGGCCGCCGAGGAGGAAAGTCCCGCCCCGATCAGCACATTGCTGGTCACATAGGCGTTGAAGCCCTGCCTCGTGGCAAAGCCCAGTCTCTCCAGTCCTGCCGCCACACCCCGAATCAACGCCGCCGTGGTCTCCTTCTCCGACTCCCTCATGGAAAGATCCGCCAGGTCGACGGTGATCATCCCGTAGCCCTCCGACAAGATCCGGATGCAGTTTTCCTCATTGAACCCCACCACCGCAATGGCGTCCAGGTTGACGGAGGTGGCGAGCACCCGCCCGTGCTGATGATCCGTGTGGTTTCCCCCCACCTCGCTGCGGCCGGGCGTGCTGTAGATCTCCACCTCTTCTCCTCCGAACAGCTCGCCGTAATGGTTCACGGCCTTTATGTACCGCTCCCTCTGAGCCGCCGTCATGGACTGATCCACGTAAATATCCTGCAGCCATCCGTCATGGGCTCCCTGCGCAAGCTCTTCAAGGAGCAGTTTCTTTTTCTTCATAACCCGTACCCGTCCTTTCTGTTTCCACTCTTTCACCGCTTGGGCCCGAAAACGCCCCTTCCGGCAATTTTCCCACCCTTCGCTCTTCTTATCCTACCATAGTTTTACTAAAAGTTCAATATATTTTTACCTATAATATAATTTTATTTCACTAAATATTTCGCATCATGAGCACGATCCCCAGCGCTGCGCCCTCCACCTGTGCCCTCACGCCCCATCCCATCTTCTCCGCCAGCTCTTTCACGATAAACAGACCCAGCCCGGAGGAACCTTTCCTCCTTGCCGGATCTGCCTTATAAAACCGGTCGAAAATCTGTTCCGTATCCGGTTCTTCGCCGTCCGCCAGAGAATTTTCAAAAATCAGAGAGGAGCCCTTTTGCACGATCCTCACTGCTCCGTTTCCATGAAGGATCGCATTCTGAAGCAGGTTGCGAAAGATCCGCCGAAGCCATTCCGGGTCGGCGACGACCCGGATCCCTTCCGACTCAAAGGCCACCTCCGGCGAGATCCCCCGCTCCTCAAACTGGCAGTACAGGCCGACCAGGCAGTCTCCAAGGAGGGGAAGGACCTGAAACTCCGTGAGAACCGGTTCAAACTCCCCTCCTGTAAGCCTTGTATAGAGAAATAATTCCTCCAGCATGTCCCTGAGCTCTTCCAGCCTGTCTCCTGCCCTCCGCAGATAACGCTCCCGCTTTTTTGCCTCCCCGCACTCTCCCGCAAGCTGTACGTAGCCCGCAGCCCCGGTGAGTGGAGTCCGGATGTCGTGGGCAAGACAGGTGACATTCTCTTTCAGCCTCCTTTCCGCCCTCTCGTACCGGAGCTGCTTCTGAAACTGAAGCCGGCAAAACCGGTTCAGTGTCCGTCCAAACTCCAGCAAATCTTTTTGACGGCATTCCAGCCCCAGCTCCATGCGGCTTTCCCGCTCCATCTCCCCAAGCTGCCCATTCAGAGACCGAAGGGCCAGAAGCAGGCGGATATGCCGCACCGCCAGCCATGCCAGAAGACTGCATACTGCTGCCAAAAGCACTGCCATGTCTTCCCTCCCATTGTCTTCATCTTTTTAGAAAAAAGCGGTTTTACACTTTGGAATCTGTCAAGAAGTCCCCGACAGTGTTCCTCGGCGGACACGTCGGGTTTCAGGAATTTCACTGCGCCGCTTATGGCAGGCAATTTTACCTCCATCAAACCGGGTCGGATAAAATTGCCTGCGCTATGCTCGTGAAATCCCTAACCCCTTCCTATCGTCCGCCGAGGAACACTGCCGGGGACTTTCCAGAACTTTTTCATGAAAGTGAAAAACCCTTTTTCTATGAAATCAGATGTCCCGCTTTTTCAGCAGGAGCCCTGCCGCCGCCGTATAGAGGGCCAGAAATCCGATCCCCACCAGGTAAACCTTCAGATCCCTTGCGGAGGCGTACCGCTCCGGCCCCGTGGCCAGGGACAGATAGATGGTGTATTCCAGCCATCCTCCCATATGGAAGAGACTGCACACCCGGTAGAGGGTCATGACCAGAACACCGCTTCCAAAAAGAACGGCCGTCAGCGTTCCCGCCGCCACGCTCCTGAACAGGACACAGGCAAAGAGGATCAGTGCGGCAAAGGCCATGGTCAGAAGCCAGGCATAGCCCAGGTAAAACACCGTTTCCCTCCACCCGGCGCCCGGCACCATGTTACCGAACAGCCCATTCAGGATCAGGGTAAACACCAAATGGCCAAGAAGATAGCCAAAATCCACAATACCGGCCGCAAAGAGCTTGCTCCCCACATACCTCCACCGGTTCTGGTGAAGAGTCATGATGTTTTTGATGAATCCGCTCTGAAAATCCATACAGACAAAGAGCACGAACCAGATCCCGAAGAGGGTATTATACATTCCGCCGTCCAGCGAAGTCTGCCGATATATGCCGAGGACATCCGTGCCCTCCAGAAGCCCCCTGAATTCTCCAAGCTCCTCCGGAGAAAGCATCCCGATGCGCAGGGCCGTCTCCTGCCCGCCCGGCGTCGCCAAGAGCCAGAGGACCCCAAAAATGACCACCGAACAGAGCAGCAGAATTCCAAAGATTACGTATACCGACCTGCCCCTTTTGACCCGGTACAGGTCCATGCGCAGTAAATTAAACATTCCGGCTCCCCCCTTCCATGCGGTCCAGGAAATAATCCTCCAGATCCATGCGGTGAAAACCCGAGGCGCAGACAGAAACCCCATTCTCCACCAGCACCCGGTTGATCTTCGCCCCGTCCTCTATCCCGTAAATCCGAATGGCCTGCGCCACGACCTCCGTCAGGACACCCGGAAAGGCCTCCTCCAGCACCGGAAGCGCACGCAGGACGTCCCGGGTCCGGATCTGAAAATAGTCCCGGCATTTTTCTTCCAGCTCTTCCCCCGTGATCTGCTCGATCAGTTCCCCGTCCTTGATGATCCCGTAGCCCGTGGCGATCTTACTCAGCTCTCCAAGGATGTGGGAGCTTACGAGAATGGTCTTGCCCTCCTCCCTGAGCTCTCCGAGGAGTTCCCTGAATTCCCGGATGCCCTCCGGATCAAGACCGTTGATCGGCTCGTCCAGGATCAGAAGGTCCGGATTTCCAAGAAGGGCCATGGCGACACCCAGCCGCTGCTTCATTCCCATGGAAAAATGCCGGACCTTCTTTTTTCCCGTCTCCACGAGTCCGGTTTTTTTAAGGACCGCATCCACGGTCCCCTCGTCGGCAAGCCCCATACATCTCGCCTTCATCATCAGGTTCTGCCTTGCACTCATCCTCGGATACAGGCCCGCAGTCTCCACCAGGACCCCCAGACGTCTTCGCACCGCAGGGTCGCTCACCGGCTTTTCAAAGAGCCGGACCTCCCCCTCCGTCGGCCGCACAAGGCCGCTTAACATCTTTAAGGTCGTCGATTTTCCGGCTCCGTTCCTGCCGATAAACCCATAAATCTCCCCCTCCCGGACCTGCATGCCAAGATTTTTCACCGCCGCCCGATTTCCATAACGCTTCGTCAAAGCCGTCGTCTCTATGGCAAACATCGCTCTCTCCTTCCCTGTGGCTTTTATATTAGGCAATTTCGAAACATAAAATTGCGAGAATATCCGACAAGCTTTTGTGCTTCGTAATCGCCCAGGCTTTTATATAAGGCAAGTCTACCACAGGAATATTCAAAAAGGACTCAGAAATGGTTAAGAAAGTTTAAAGCCCACACCCCAGACCGTCCGGATATAAGTGTCCGTCCCGCTCTCCTTTAGCTTGGAACGGATATTGCTGATGTGGACGTTGATGGTCTTGTCCTCCGCCAGATACTCTTCTCCCCATGCGTACTCATAAATCATCTGCTTGGTGAACACCCGTCCGGGGCTGCCCATCAAAAGCTCCAGGATCAGAAATTCGTGCCTGGTCAAGGGAACGGCCTCGCCCGCCGCACGCATTTCCTGGGTATCCTGGTTTAAGCTCCAGTCCCGGTAAGAATACATGTGCGTCGTCTCCTGTCTGTCCGCAAAAGAAGTGCCCGCCCCCGCTCCGCAGCCCCCGCCCTCCCTGCGCCTTTCCAGTCGCCTAAACTGCACCCGGATACGCACCAGAAGCTCCGCAAGGTCAAACGGCTTGCAGATGTAATCCTCCGCCCCCGCCGACAAAGTCTTAACCTTGCTGCTTAAATCCAGCTTTGCGGACAACACGATCACCGGCGTTTTTTCCGAAACCGACGCCACCAGCTCTTCCCCGGAAATCCCCGGAAGCATCAGGTCCAGAAGCACCAGGTCATACTCCTCCATGGACAACAGAAGCTTCGCCTCACTGCCGGAATATGCCTGAGCACACAGATACCCGTGATTCTCCAGGTATTCCTTCACCATCTGGTTATTTTCCGCATCATCCTCTACGATCAAAATTTTCCACACCGTTTTTTCCTCCACACCGTTGTCCCGTCCATTGTACTACAGATCCCCCGATTTTTCCATGTCCGTTCCCTCCGGGATTGCTTTTCTTCCCATTTTTGTTTATAATGTCCCTGAACAACGTGAAAGCGAGGATTTTCCCATTGGCCACTTTAAAAGATGTTGCCCAGCGGGCCGGCGTCTCCTCTGCCGCCGCCTCCCGGATTCTCAATCAGGACTCCTCCCTGTCGGTTCCTCCGGAAACCAGGCAGAAGGTTTTAGATGCCGCCAAGGCGTTAAATTACCAGAAAAAGTCAAAAAGCGCCGCACGGTCCGCCTACACCATGGGGATCCTGCAATGGTTTTCCTCCCTGCAGGAACTGGAGGACAGCTACTATCTCTCCATCCGCCAGGGGATCGAGGACTTCTGTCTGGCCAACTGCCTGAACGTGGTCCGCACCTTTAAGAGCGACCTAAACTGCATGGAATCCCTCTCCCAGGCCGACGGTCTGATCTGCATCGGCAAATTCACGGCAGACGAGATCGCCCGCTTCAAAGAGATCAGCGACTCCCTGCTCCTGATCGACATGGCTTCCCCCGACCCGGAAACCTCCTCCATCACCCTGGATTTTGAACAGGCCGTATCCGACGCCCTGGAATACCTTTTCCGGCTGGGACACCGAACGATCGCTTATCTGGGCGGCCTGGAATACCTAGCCGACGGCTCCCTGTTTCCCGACAGCAGAAAGAAAGCCTTCCTTTCTTTCTGCGAAAACCACGGGATCACTTCCCTTCCTTATATAAGGGAAGAGCAGTTTTCCAGCGAATCCGGCTACCGGATGATGATGGAACTTTTGGAATCCGGCAGCGTCCCTTCCGCCGTGTTCGCCGCCAGCGATCCCATCGCCCTGGGCGCCCTGAACGCCGCCAAGGAACAGGGGTTCAAAGTACCCGGCGACATCTCCTTCATCGGCTTTGACGACATCAGCCTGTGCCGGATGGCCTCTCCGCCCCTCACCACCGTCCACGCCCCTGCCTATGAAATGGGGCGCTACGGCGCCGGCATCGTCTACCATCTCCTGAAAGCGCCCTCCGACACCGGCCTTCAGATCAAAATGCCCTGTCGTCTGGCCCTCAGGGATTCCTGCCGGGAAAAGAAAAAATAGCCGCCTTCCTCCCGGCCGGAACCGAAATCGGTTCCGGCCACGCCGCCCCCATAAAAATCCCTTGACAATATCGGTCAAAACCGCTGAACTAAAACTACATATCCGGGAGCACATCTTAAACCATTCGGTTACTGATTCCCCTATATGGACAACAAAAAACATGATGGAACAGAGACGAACATGGGCTTCCGTTACGGCATAACCTTTGCCGTCCGATTTTCCTTTCTGTTTTGCCGGCACAGAAAGGAAGAACGCAATGAAACAATTACAGGACTTGAATCTTTTGGACGATTTCCTATTTGGTACCCTTGTCGCACATCCGAATTTCCAAGAACCGTTCAGCCGCAATCTGGCCGAAGAGGAAAACAAAAGACTGCTCACCGAATTGCGGAAATACAGAGCGGAACGTACTTTTTAAAATCACCTGCCGCATATCATCAAAAAAAGTGTTTTTTCTCCAAATTAACTGTTGACAAGCCCGCCCTTCTATAGTATAGTATTCGTGTTGCCGCAAGGAAGCGGGACAAAAATAGGTGCTGGCGTGGCACAGGTGGTAGCGCACCTCATTGGTAATGAGGAGGTCGGCAGTTCGAGTCTGCTCGCCAGCTCGCGAAAGAGCCCGGAAATCCAAGGTTTCCGGGTTCTTTTCATGTTCAGGATACTTCGCATTCCCCTCTGTTTTCGCCCTCTTGGGGACTATATGGGGACTACCGCACATATCGGAGTGCAGTCCGTTCCGTCGCGCTGGTCCAGGTCCTTTTGAAGGTCTCGGCGCCGGTTCCCTTCATCCCGGAGGAATACCGCCAGCCGTCCAGGTACGGCCGGATCCGGTCCAGCCTCTCCGACTTCCGAAACTCCCTGAGGCCCTTGTCCACCAGGCTCCCGGCTTCCTTCCCCGTGATCCCAAGCCTCTCCCCAACCAGCTCATTTTTGAGCCCGTCCCGGTACTTGCAGATGACCGCCCGTCGCCGGCCTGCCTCCAGGGTGTCCACAGCGCCCCATGCCCTGCCTGATCCAGTATGCCGCATAGGAGGAGAATGGCGTGCCTTCTTCCGGCCGGTAGGCCCTCACGGCGTTGCAGAGGGCGATATATCCCTCTTGCTCCAGATCCTCGATCTCTCCCCTGGAGCCGAAGGACCGGACCAGCTTCACGATCAGGCCCAGCATGTTCTGGTAAAGGGCCAGCATGTTCTCCGCCACGTCTTCCCCTGCCCGGATCCGCCGTCCGGCTTTCCGGTGGAGACCACCCGGTATCCCTGGCCGGCATATCTGGGGTCCTCTTTCAGGAATTTATCGGCAGCTTTCTTGAAATCCGTCTTGTCGTCCACCAGCTTTTCTACCTTAAACTGGACGAATTCCAGCTCATCCGCCCGGACTCCCTTGTCCCTCAGATAATTCGTGTTCTTAAGAGAAGCGAGCTCCCTCCTGGCTTCGTCCCGCTCTTTGGCAACCACCGCACTGTCAGGGTTATTCTTCGCCTTCTGCGCCTGCCACTCCTTAAAAGCTGCGTCTGATTCTTCCTCTGTCAGCCCTCTTTGCTGCAGGAACCGCCTGACCGCAGTCCTTTCTGCCGCATTCGCCCTGGATGAAGCGAGCTCATCCAACTGTTCATAGGTGAAGCCTCCTCCGGAACCCCTTCTCTGTCAGGCTGTCCCACCGGATCTCCGCTCTCCCGTCCTCAGTCTCCGCACGGATCCGGTTCCCGGACAGATGCTTTAGCGAATGGATCAGGCTGCAGGTCAGGGCCGACACGGCCGCACAGACGAGATCCTGCCCGTCCATGTGGTGCCCGGCGTGCCCCTGCATGGACACGCCGTGGCTGTCAACATGTACTGTGATCATCCTTCTTCTCCTCTCTGCCTTTTCGCAGTCATGGCATAATAAAACCACCAGCCGTTTTGCAGCTGATGGCATAAATCCTATCTCTCCCTATGTGTTATCTTACCCTGGGGTTCAAGGATACCCGCTCCCGTCCCATTCGTCCATCCCTCCGTTCAAGTCGCTGAATGGGCATTCCCTGCAGATCCTTTTCGCTTCCTCGATATCCGGGATCTCTGCCAGTTCCTTTGTTGATTCTATTTTAAACATCCCTGTTAAACAGCACAAAGAATCATAACACAGGTCAATACTGATCACCCTCTTGTACGCAGGGCAATAATGGTCATGCTCATAATCCAGCATGTTTCAACACCTCCAATATCTTCTCTGAATCTTCGTCAAAATCGTATTTCGACCATACAGTCTTATAGATCCAGTCATCCCCATGTGACGTGACGAGGCACATCCCCTCGCCGCTGCCGAAGAGCTGCCGCCTCCCTCCCCACTGCACGAACATCGCCTTTGCATCCTCCATGTATGTGCGGACATCATCGTCTGAGATGTTCCGCTCCATCATCCGGTGCATGATATGATACGGATCCCGTTTCCCCTCCGGGAGGATGAACGCCTGCTTCCGGACCGGAGGAAGGAGGATACCCTTTCTTATTCCAAGCTCTTTTAGCTTTTCTCCGGCATCGTAATATCGCTTATCACTTGTCGGGTATTTCTCCAGATAAGACTTCAATCCGTTGAGATATTCCCATCCTTTATCATCATTATATTTTATCTCCCTGAAATCTGCAAGGGAACCGGCCTCATTTCCAAGGACTTTTTTAAATGCTTTGTATTGTCTGACTTCCGCCTGAGTAATCTCTCCCTGTGCCGCTTGGACATCCTCCACAGGCGCCCTGCCCTCTTTCAGCTGCCGGATCCCGGCCCTCTGGCTCCGCATCGTCGTCTCATACTGCCGCTGTCTCTGTGTGGCGCCGTACCCGTCAAACTCCCTTCCGCCCAAAACGCGGATCCGCTCGTCCTCCTCCCTGAGCTCCTCCAGATATCCATCCGGATACGCGCGGGAAGAGATCCCTGGGAAGAACGCATAATAAGAATGCCGGCAGTTCGCCCCGCAGAGCCCGGCCACGTCCCCGAGGCCGCAGACATCCTCCAGGTCCTGATGGCTGTACACCCTGCCCTGCCGCGCCGCATGGGAGGGCCTGGCGCCTGCATGGGCCTCCCTTTGGGCCTCCGCCATCGTCATGCACCAGCTCCCACCGTGTTCAGATAATCCGCCAGCTTCTCCTTGTTGATCAGGAATTTCCTGCCGGCCCTCACGTGCACCAGCCTCCCTTGGAGGCACAGCTTCCGGATGCAGTCTTTTCTTTCACTTCCGGACATTCCAAAACCGCACCCGCACCGCGCGTCATTTGTCAGTCTTCGATAATAACAATGTCCTTCGCTGAAAAATCCAGCGCCTTGCAGATGGCCGGGACAACCTTCGTCTTCCCGATCCGGTTCCCGTTCAGGGCATTAGACACCGCTTGCTGGCTGACCCCTCCCTGCCTGGCGATCTCTGTGGCGTTGATGCCTTTTTCCGCCATTGCCAGGTAGATTTTCCTGGTATCCAGTTTAAGTTTCATGTGCTCACCTCCGTATCAAAAATTTTGATTGACACGTCATTAAAGATGTGTCAATCAAAGATAAATCTTTTTTGTTTTGTATAATCGTTTTATATGATATTCTAAATATGAGGTGGTTATATGAATATTGGTGAAAATATAAGGCAGATGCGAGTCAGCAAAAACATATCGCAAAAAGAACTTGGTGAAAAACTCGGCGGAATTTCTCAACAACAAATTGGACGCTGGGAAAACGGCAAGGCTAATCCCCAAAAAGAAACTATTGAAAAAATTGCTAATGCTCTGGGCGTAGACCCCTATTCTTTGTATTCTTTCGAAATGGCAACAGAGGAATTAGAAAAAGAATCACATGCAATGGTAATTACTGAAGGCGAAATAAGCCACATAAAAAAATACCGTACCCTTGACCAGCACGGTAAAAAAGTAGTAGATTTTCTTTTAGAAGAGGAATATTCCCGCCAGCTCAAAGAGCCAGTTCCTGAGTACCTTATCTTGAACGCCGCTCACGCCATTGGGGGAGCTTCCCCGGAGGACATCCAGCACGACGGAGATATCATGAACGATGAGGATTTTTGATCCCGTGACGGGAATCCCCGCCACGGCCAGACCTGCCGACCGCCCCACTTATGGGGGCGTCGGTCCTCCCGATCGGGAGCATCGGACAGACTGGTGTCCTCAAAATTGAGGACACCCTGTGCAACCGGCCCCACCAAATGGTGGACACCTCCATAAATGGGGACAGCACCATGACAACATAATATGCTTAACCGGGGAGCCGAAGGGGCGATTGCGTCAGCCGCCGGACGAAAGAAAGGGGGCTGGTGCTATGGTTACATATGGTGAATTATTCACTTTCGTAATTATGCTTTGTGCCGTTATAACTCTTGTTATCAACATCAAACACAAAAAATAGCGCCCTCGCTCTGGTAAAGTAAGGCGCTATTTTTTGCACTTTATTCTGCCGGCGGCTAGGTGTACTCTAGCTTTCGGCTCTCCTGTTAAGCATATTATAAGTCATTCTACTTCACTTGTCAAATAAAGAAATTCATATCCCTGACCGGTTCCCTCAATTTTGAGGACACCCTCCGGACATTCCAAAGCCGCACCCGCACCGCGCAAGGAATGAGAGGAGAGGATACAATGGCAAGTACAGAAAAACGAGGAGATTCTTACTGATATTTGTTCGGCGGTCTGTATGTTTAACATGTACCTGTCAACTCCCTGCACGTTTCGTGTTGAATATTTTCATAGATGCATACTATCACACAGCAATTTAAATATCAATCTATAAATGAGCAAATTTGAATTTTTACCAAATGCAAAATATTTCCAACAAAATAAGACATCAGTCCTTTCTTGGTGTATACTGTTTTTCGATCAAAATGTGCGAATTGATCTGCTTTTTCAAAAATACCCAAAGGGCACTTAGCATATCTTTCCAACTAAGTGCCCTTTGGGTACAATGACTACATTGGAATAACCAGAGGCCGTCAGTACTTCCTCTCCTCCATGACCGCGTCCAGATCCATGAAGGCGTCGAAGCACTGCTCCTCCACGTACTGGATCTTCTCCACGGTCTCGCCCCGCTCCAGCTTCCTTATGATCTCGTCCACCTTGGGGGCGAGGAAAGGGTTGCACTCCATGTCCGCATGGAGCCGTCCCTCCTTCATGTAGGTAAAGGCCGCCTCCGACACGGCGTCGAAGGAGATGACGATGATGTCCCCCTTCGGCCCGCAGGTCCTTCCGGACTGCTCGATGGCCTCGATGGCACCGAAGGTCATGTTGTCGTTCTCGCTGATGACCACGTCGATGTCATGGTAGCTTTTCAAAAACCGGGCCATGACCTCCTGGCCCTTGCTCTGGGTGAAATCCCCGGAAGCACATTCTAACATCTGCCAGTTGGGATGCCTCCCGAGAATTTGGGAAAATCCGGCGGTCCGACCGATCTGAGCGGAAGAGCCCGGCGTTCCCTGAAGAGTCACCAGGCGAATTTCATCCTCATCCCGGCCCGTCTTTTCCAGATAGTTTTCCAGCCAGAGACCGGCCTTTTTGCCCTCCTCCTCGAAATCACTCCCCACCCAGCAGGTATAAAGGTCCTCGTCCTCCACCGTCACCGAGCGGTCCGAGAGGATCACCGGGATCCCGGCGGCCTTGGCCTCCTGCAAAACCTCGTCCCAGCCGGTCTCCACCACCGGGTCCAGCACGATGTAATCCACCTCCTGCAGGATGAAATTCCGCATGGCCTTGATCTGGTTCTCCTGCTTCTGCTGACCGTCCTCGAACAGCAGGTAATAGCCGTTCTCCGCACAGAAGGTCTCCCGGAAGGAGGCACTGTTGGCGATCCGGTAATCGGACTCGGAGCCGATCTGGGCAAAGCCCACGACAATATAATCCTCCCGCTCCGAGGTCACATCGTCCTCATAGAGCCGCTCGTCCCTCGGCCTCTCCCCCTGTCCGTGGCATCCGGCCAGGGAAAGGACCAGGAGAAAAGACAGCAGAAGCTTCCATTTCAGTTTTTTCATTTCCACCGCCCTCCCTCCCGGACTTGAATTCCAAATCACCTGGAACTATTCTATCACTTTTATCACTTTACGCCCAACTGTTTCTTTTTCCGCACGCTCATGACCACGCTCTGGATCACTAAGAACAGGCAGAGCATGGCGGCCGTCGTGATCCCGGTCCACCAGGCCTCGCCGAGACCGGCGGAGGAAACGATGTTCTTGATGGTGCTTAGGGACAGCACGCCGAACATGGTCCCGACGATGTTGCCGACGCCGCCGGTCAGCAGGGTTCCGCCGATGATGGAGGATGCGATGGCGTTCATCTCCGCACCGGACGCATGGGAGGGCGCACAGGAGGCCACATGCAGGAAATACACGAAGCCGCCCACGCCGGCCAAAAGCCCGCAGAGAAGATGGGACATGAATTTCGTCCTCTTCACATTGATGCCCAGCATCAGGGCGCTCTGGCTGTTGCCGCCCACCGCATAGAAGCTGCGGCCGAACTTCGTCCAGCGGAGCATGCAAAACATGAGGATGACCACCACGAGGGCCACCACCACGCCGATCTCCACGTAGGCGTTCACATACTCGCCCAGCTTGTTGACGGTTCCCATGCCGGGCACATTTACCCTCGTGCCGCTCAAGGCTTTAAAACCCTCGTGGGCCACGTTGAAGGGCTCCGAGTTGACGATGGTCGTCATGCCCTTGGCGAAAAACATGCCCGCCAGGGTGACGATAAAGGGCTGGATCTCCAGGTAGGCCACCAGGAAGCCCTGCACCAGTCCGAAGCCAAGGCCGATGGCCAGGGCCAGCAAGGCCGACACGGCCACGTTGCCGCCCATCTTATCCAGGTACACGGCACAGCACATGCAGACCAGGGCCGTCACACCGCCCACGGAGATGTCGATGCCGCCGGTGATCATGACCAGACTCATGCCGCAGGAGAGGATAATCAGGGACGCATTGTCGTTGAACAGGTTCAAAAACGCCTGGGGCTTCAAAAATCCCCCTTTTAAGATCAGCATGGCACCCAGATACATGACCACGAACACCACCACGGTGATCAGCATCAGAAGGCTGGTGTCATTGAGGCTTTTCTTTGCACCACCTTGCTTCGGTGCGGATGATGTCTTTGCCATATTAAGCCGCCTCCTTTCTCTTTGCCTGCGGCGCAAGGGCGGAAAGCTTCGCTCTCACCACCGGCGAGCTTAAGACCACCAGCAGGATAACCACCACGGCCTTGTAGGCCGGAAGGGCGGTCGACGGAACCTTGAATTTGTAGAGGGTCGTCGTCAGGCACTGGATCACGTAGGCGCCCACCACGGAGGCCGCCATGTTGAACTTGCCGCCGCTAAGGGCATTTCCGCCCAAAGCCACCGCCAGGATGGCGTCCATCTCGATATCCTTGGCGATGACGCCGTAGTTGATGGTGGCAAGACGGCTCACCTTGATCAGAGCCGCCACGCCTACGCAGGCTCCCAGAATCACAAAGGACAGAATCTTGATAAAAGTTGGATTCAATCCGTTTAGCTTGGCAGAATTCTCATTGATGCCCACCGACTGGGTGTAGAGCCGCAGGTTGGTAAATTTAAGCACCAGCCAGATCGCCACCAGACAGAGGATGGCGATGAAAATCGGCGTGGGGACCGGGATTCCGG
Organism: uncultured Lachnotalea sp.; assembly: GCA_947066815.1. GTDB lineage: Bacteria > Bacillota > Clostridia > Lachnospirales > Lachnospiraceae > Lientehia. The sequence goes on along the minus strand of CAMSZT010000008.1, from coordinate 68,420 downwards.
GAATGAAGCCTCCGAAATAACCGAAGGACGGCTCGCCGATGATGGGAAGCTCATTGTTGTTGACCCAGGAGGCGATGGAACGGCCCGCCGTGTAGAGAATCAGCGTCGCCACCATGGGCTGGATCCGAAACACGGCCACCAACACGCCGTTGAAGGCTCCGAAGAGCATGGCCACCACGAAGGCCACCAGAAAGGCCACGAGGATGGGCGCCTGCAGGGTCTCCGGGCGGGTATTGCTTCCGCAGAGTACCCGCAGCAGCACACTGCCGCTGATGGCGATGGCTGCGCCCACGCTGATATCCTGCCCGCCGCTGGCCGCCGTCACCAGAGTCATGCCGATGGCCAGGATCGCAAGCTCCGAGCCGTTGTCCAGAATGTTGATCAGGAAACCGGAAAGCACCGGGTTCCCCGCACTGTTCTCGTCCATCGTGATCGCAAAAGAGGACGGATCGAGGATCAAATTGAACAGAAGGAGCGCCGCCAGGGCCGCCAGAGGAATGAACATCTGGTTCCTGGTCATCCTGGAAAGGAGGCTTCCCTCTTTGGATTTACTCACCTTATTTGTACCCATCGTTATTTTTCACCTCCGGCAATGGTATTCATGACCGTGCTCTGCTTCAGTTCCTCCCCGGAAAGCTCCCCGACCATCCTGCGGTCCCTCATGACCATCAGTCTGGAGCAGGTCCTAAGCATCTCGTCCAGCTCGGAGGAGATGAAGGTCACGCTCATCCCCTCGGAAGCAAGCTTTAACACCAGCTTCTGGATGTCCACCTTGGTTCCCACGTCGATCCCCCTGGTGGGCTCATCCAAAATCAGATATTCCGGATGGGTGAGGAGCCAGCGGGCCAGGATCACCTTCTGCTGGTTGCCGCCGGATAAGGACTTGATGGGCGTGTCGGCAGAAGCTGTCTTGATGCTTAAGAGCTTGATGTACTCGTCGGCGATCTTGTAGGTCTCCGACTTCTTATAAGGCTTCAGGAAGCCCTTTAACACCTGGTTGGCCAGGATGATGTTGTCCCGGACCGACAGATCTCCCACGATGCCGTCCCGCTTCCGGTCCTCCGGCAGATAAGCGATGCCGTTTTTCATGGCATCGATGGGCTTTGCGATCTTCACCGGCTTCCCGTTCATCTTCACTTCGCCGCCAAGGACCCGGTCGGCCCCGAAAATGGCACGGACGCTCTCACTCCGTCCGGAGCCCAGAAGGCCGGTAAAGCCGTTGACCTCGCCCTTCTTGATATCAAAGTCAAAGGGCTTGATGCCGGAATCGCTGTAAAGGCCCTTGGCCTCAAAGACCGGTGCCTCGCCCTCCGCCGCCTCGTAGGAGGAATATTCCCCCTGGATGTCGGACAGATCGTCCAGCTCCTTGCCCAGCATCTTGGAGACCAGCTGGACCCTGGGAAGCTCCTCGGTCACAAATTCCCCCACCAGCTTTCCGTCCCTCATGACGGTGATCCGGTCACAGACCTCGTAGACCTGGTCCAGGAAATGGGTGACGAAGATGATGCCCACGCCCTTCTCCCTAAGGTCCCGCATCAGCGTGAAGAGCTTCTCCACCTCCTGCTCATCCAGAGAAGAGGTCGGCTCGTCCAAGATCAGCACCTTGCAGTCCGTGTCCACCGCCCTGGCGATGGCCACCATCTGCTGGACCGCCAGGGAACAGCTGGAAAGCTGCTGGCTGCCCCTCGCCGGGATCCCCAGATTCGTGAGGATCTGATCGGCATCCGCATTCATCTTCTTCCAGTTCTGCACGGCACCCTTTCCCCGGCCTATGTACATGTTTTCCGCCACCGAAAGGTTGGGGCAGAGGGTGATCTCCTGATACACGGTGCTGATGCCCACCCTCTGGGCGTCCTGGGGCGAATGGATCGCCTCGTCCTTTCCGTCCAGGTTGATCTGCCCTTCGTCCTTTGAGTACACGCCGGTCAAAACTTTGATCAGCGTCGATTTCCCCGCGCCGTTTTCTCCCATCAGCGCATGGATTTCCCCCCGCCTGAGCGTAAAGTCCACCCCCTGCAGAGCGCGTACACCGGGGAAGCTTTTATGGATGTTCCGCATTTTTAATACTATGTTTTCTTCCACTTAACGCTTACCTCCTATATTTCGTTCTCCGTAGAAAAACGCGGCGCAGCTTTTCTGTCAGATCTCAGTCTTGCTGCACCGCGCCAGTCAGGTTTCTTTACACTTATTTAGATTCCGAACTTGTCAATCACTTCCTGGGTGACGTTGCTCTGGTCAAAGCCTACCTCTTCCATGTAGATGACCTTCTCCGCAGGCTCAACGCCATTCTCAAGGTTCTTGATGATCTCATCAATCATATCTGCCTGATAAGGGTTGCACTGTCCGTCATAGTTCCAGGTTCCGTTCATGACGTTCTCCAGAGCGAAGGTGTTGCAGTCAAAGCCCATGATGACGACCTTCTCGCCCACACCGTGCTTGATACCGGCCTTGTCGAGAGCCTTCACGGCGCCGTCCGCCATGTTGTCATTTTCCGCATAAATCACGTTGAAATCAGTGCCGGCGTCGATCACGGACTGCACAATCTGCTGGGCTGTCTCCGCATTCCAGTCTGCGCACTGCTGGGTCACGATGTTCCATCCCTCTGCCTGAGCCATGTTCACCAGAGCCTCGCTGCGGCCCACCTGGGCGGAAGAGCCCATCTGGCCCTGAAGATGGATGATGTTGTAGGACTCCAGCTTCTGATCCTTCAGCCAGTTGGCGGCCGTCTCGCCCTCCTTCGCCATGTCGGAAACGATGGAAGCCACATAAAACTCCTCGTCCGCATCAATGACACGGTCATAAAGAATCACCCGGATCCCCTGATCCTTCGCATCCTGCAAAACCTTGTCCCAGCCGGAGGTGTTTGCCGCGGCGATGGCCAGATAATCCACGCCGTCCTGGATCATCTTGTTGGCGGCGGCAACCTGCTCGTCGTTGGTCTTGCCATATGCGAAAGTCGCATCATAGCCGTTCTCTTCCGTGAACTTCCTCTGCAAGTCCCTGTCATTGGCCACACGGTAGCCGGACTCACTGGTATCGTTGTTGATGATGCCGATCTTGATCAGCTCGCCGGAAGCAGCCGGCGCCGCCGCCTGGGTGTCTCCCTCGGCCGCCGTCGTGCCCTCATCCGCCTTGGTATCCTCGGCCGCCTTGGTGTCCCCTTCCGTCGCCGCAGCAGGAGCGTCCGTCTCCTTCGTATCGGAACCGCCTCCGCAGCCCGCAAGCAGCGTGGCCGTCATCGCCGCACACAGTAAGAAACCAACAAATTTTTTTCTCATGGTAGATTCCTCCCTCATGTTATTTGGTTTGCTGCCGGAAAGTTCCTGCAGCTTTGTTGTAATGCCATTCTAACCCATGAAAAAAAATTTAGATACGGACATCCTTCGGAAGAAAGTTGGTTTTCTTACTGTCTTTCCTGCGGCCTCAAAAAAAAGTTGGTTTTTTTACGGAAAAGGTTTAATTTTTTACGGCGGGGATCTCCACGACGGCTTCCGTCCACTCTCCCGTCACACTTTCCATGGACAGGCTGTACTCCGCCCCGTAATTCAGAAAAATACGCTGGGCCACGTTGAAAAGCCCGAAGCCGGAGGGCCCGTCCCCTCCCGCCTGGCTTCCCCGGATCAGCTTCCTCACACGTTCAAGCTCCTCCGGCTCCATCCCCTTTCCGTTGTCCCACACCCGGAATACCAGACGGTCGCCCCGGCGTTCCCCCGTGACCCGGATATGCCCCATCCCCCGTTTGTTTTTGATCCCGTGGTAGAGGGCGTTCTCCACCAGCGGCTGCAGGGTCAGCTTCAGGATCTGGTACTGGTAAAGCTCCTCCGGGATCCGGATCTCATATTCCAGGATATCCCGGTAGCGGAACTTCTGGATCTGGAGATAACTGCGGATGTGGGCCTCCTCCTCCCGGACCGTGATGTAGTCCCTGCCCTTGCTGAGGGTTGTCCGGAAGAAATCCGACAGGGCGGAAACCATGGTGACCACCTGTCTGCTGTCCCCGGCCTCCGCCAGCCAGATGATCGTGTCCAGCGTATTGTACAGGAAATGCGGATTGATCTGGGCCTGCAGGAGCTTGAGCTCTGTGGCCCGCAGATTTAACTGCTCGATGCGGATGTCCTCCACCAGCTTTCCCACTTCTTCCACCATCCGGTTGAAGCTGGAGTTGAGCACCGCCAGCTCGTCGTCGCTCCCCTCGCTGGCACGGACGGCAAAGTCTCCCCTCCCGGCCTGCCTGGTCATCTCACACAGCCTCCGGACAGGCTCCGTGATGTTGGTCATGATCTTCCGGCTGATGAGCAGTGCCCCGAAAAGGATCAGGACATAGCCGATGCTCACCGTGCGGACGGCTCCGTCCACGTCCGCCCGGACTCCCATCCGAAGGCTTTCCAGGTTGGTCGTCTCATAATAAATGTATTTCTGGATCTGCTCCTGGATCAGCTCTGTCAGGATCCGGATATTGAGATCCAGCCGTTCCATGTTCCGGTCGTAGGTGCCGCTCACCAGGGCATCCGCCTCGATCTCCTCCACCCGGTCCTCCAAGGTGTTCAGGCTTTTTATGATCCCGTTCAGCCGGTTTTTCGCATACTCCGCATCTGCCGTCTCATAGAGCCCCTGGAACACCTGTCTGGCATCCGCGATCAGAAGGTGAGGTTGTTCCGTGTCCACCAGCTCGTCGGCCCGCTCCGCGTTGACCACGATGATGTACATCAGATAATCCATGTCTTCTTTAAAATTGATGTTGTAGGCATTGGCCTTGGTAATGTTTTCCACGATGACGTCATAGCGCCTGGAAAACTGCTCCACCATGATCAGCAGGTAAAAGAGCAGCGCGGCCAGAGGGATCAGACATACCAGAAGCAGCGTATTCAGACGCTTTTTCAGCGTAGAGCCTTTCTTCCACATATCCCCTCCTAAGCTTTGGAACGAAACTCCCTGGGAGTACACTCCTGAGTCTTTTTAAACAGGTAGCTGAAATAATGGGGATCCTTATAGCCCACCGCAAAGGCCACCTCCGCCGTCTTCATGGAAGTACTGCGGAGAAGCTCCTTCGCCTTTTCCATCCGCACCGAAGTCAGAAACTCGATGAATGTCTGCCCCGTCTCCTGGCTGAAGATCGTGCTGAAATGGTTGGGGCTTAGATTCACGCTGGCCGCCACCGAGTTTAAGGAGATCCCCTCATTGTCATAGTTTTTCTCAATGTAGGCTTTAGCTTCCTGAAGGAGCGAGAGGTAGGTCTTCTGGGAGGCCGTCTCCCGAAGCTCCAGAGCCGTCTCCAGCACCTTTTTCAGATAGGCTCTGGCCTGGTCTGCCGTGGCAAATACCGCAGAAATATCCCGGAAATCCCCGCACCGCCCTGCCAGCTCCCCGGAACCGCAGCCAAACTGTTCCGTCATGGCCACCGCCGTAAAATACACGTCCATGGTCACATACTGCCGGAACAGAAGGGACTGGATATTTTTTCCGAAGCTCTGGAAATATTCATTCAGGAATCCCTCCACCTGGCCCCTGGTCCCGGTTTTCAAGAACTGCTCGATCGCCCTCCGGTCCAGGCCGCCCACATGCAGCGATCCCAGCTCCAGCTCCTCATCGCTCACCACCGGCTCCTCCCCGCTTAAAATGATGCGGTTTCGTTTTCTCAGATACCGGTAGGCAAAGGCGCGGCTGGCCTCCTCATAACAGCGGCCGAACTCGCTGATCCGTTCCGTCTCCTTCCCCACGCCGCCGAAATATTCAAGCTCCGGCCCTGCCTGTTCCACAGTACTGCGGAGTTTTTCCAAAAATCCCGATAAGATCTGCTCCAGGGGCTTTTCCCCGATCTCCTTGAGGATAAAGGCCCAGCCCTCCAGGCCAAGCTCCACCGTCAGGACCTCCGGAAGCTCTCCGGCCATCTCCTCCACTGCCCCGGCGGCCGCATTCTGCTCTTCCGAATATCCCTCCGCCTCCCCGCCGGCAAAGATCTGGAACAGGACGATCCGGTAACGTTTGGCCGCCAGGTCCATCCCCAGCTCCCGTCCCTCTTTCAGAAGGGCAGAAACCGGTTTCTTGCCCGACACCAGCCTCCGGAAAAATTTCTGCTTCTCCAGCTCCACATTTTCCCGCCGCTCCCGCTCAAAGGTCTCCAGGAATTCCTTCTGCTGCCGCTCTTCCTCCACCAGCTTCCCCACCTTTTTCACTGCCGCGAGAAGCTGTGCCCCTGAGACCGGCTTCACCAGGTAGTCCGTGATGCCGATGTTGATACCCTCCTTCGCGTATTCAAACTCGTCATATCCGCTCAGGAGCATGCACTTGACATCCGGCATCTCCTGCCTCACCAGGCGGCACAGCTCCAGCCCGTCCATGAAGGGCATCCGGATGTCCGTGATCAGGATGTCCGGCCTCGTCTTCTGGATCAGAGGATAGGCCAGTTCTCCGTCACCGGCTTCTCCCACAAAAAGAAAGCCCTCCCGCTCCCAGTCGATGTTGTTCTTGATGCCCTCCCGTATGACAATCTCATCCTCCACCAAAAATACTTTCAGCATTTCTGCCCTCCCTTTTGTTCTGGAAATACAGGGAAGGGGAGCGGTTCTTTCAGTCGGAAACAAGAACCGCTCCCCTTCCTGTCACTGCTTACCGCAGGGCGTCCACGGCGGCGCGCTCGATGGGAAGGCCCCCTGCATACCGTTTGATGAAGGCATCGAAGCCGGCCGCGTCCGCAGCGTCCGGGAGAAGCTTCTCCGCCTTTGCGTCCGCAAACACCCGGTCCGCCAGATAGCTCCCAAGGCTCTCGCCCTCATTCCGGTCCTTCATGTAGGCCGCCAGCAGCGCCGCGCCCCAGGCGCCGCCCTCCCCCGCCGTCTCCATCACGGAGACCGGCGCGTTCACGGCTGCCGCCAGGAGCCTCTGTCCGACCCCCTTTGTCTTGAAGAGGCCGCCGTGTCCCAGGATCTCGTCCGCCTGGACATCCTCCTCCCGGAAGAGAAGATCCAGCCCGGTCTTTAAGGCCCCGAGGGAAGTCATCAGATGCACCCGCATGAAATTGGCCAGGTTGAACTTTGCGTCCGGCATCCTCACAAAGAGAGGCCGTCCCTCCTCAAAGCCGGTCAGATGTTCCCCGGAAAAATAGTTGTAGGCCAGGAGGCCGCCGCAGTCGGCATCCCCCTCCAGCGCCTTGTTGTACAGGGTCCCGAACAGCTTGTCCATGGAGACCTCCGCGCCGATGGCCTCGGAAAACTCCCGGAAGAGGTTCACCCAGGCGTTTAAGTCGGAGGTACAGTTGTTGCAGTGGACCATGCCCACCAGGCTGCCGTCGGGCGTCGTCACCAGGTCGATCTCCGGATGCACCTTCTTGAGCTCCCTCTCCAGGACGATCATGGCAAAAACGGAGGTGCCGGCGGAGACATTCCCCGTGCGCTTCTTCACGCTGTTGGTAGCCGCCATCCCCGTGCCGGCATCCCCCTCCGGCGGGCAGAGCGGAATCCCGGCCGCAAGATCCCCGTCAGGATCCAGAAGCTTCGCCCCCTCCTCTGTCAGCGTCCCGGCCGGCTCCCCGGCCGTAAGGACCTCGGGAAGAATCTCCGAAAGCTTCCACGGATACCCTTTCGCCGCGACCCTCTCCTCAAACTGGCCGATCATCCGCCCGTTGAATTTCTTCGTCTCCGTATCGATGGGGAACATGCCGGAGGCCTCCCCCACGCCCAGCACCTTTCTCCCGGTCAGCTTCCAGTGGACATAGCCCGCCAGGGTCGTCATGTGGGAAAGCTTCGGCAGATGCTCTTCCCCGTTTAAGACCGCCTGATACAGATGGGCAATGCTCCACCTCTGGGGAATGTTATACTGAAACAGCTCCGTGAGTTCCTTCGACGCCTCGCCCGTGATCGTATTGCGCCAGGTGCGGAAGGGGACCAGAAGCTCCCCGGCCCCGTCAAAGGCCAGATACCCGTGCATCATCGCACTGAAGCCCATGGAGCCGATGGCGGTGAGCTTTGCGCCGTACCGGGCCTCCACATCCTCCTTGAGTGCCCGGTAGCTTCCCTGTACCCCCTTCCAGACATCCTCCAGAGAATAGGTCCAGATCCCGTTCTCCAGCCGGTTCTCCCATTCGTAGCTGCCGGAAGCCAGCACCTTGTGATCCTCCCCGATCAAAACCGCCTTGATCCTGGTGGAGCCAAGCTCCATCCCCAGGGCCGTCCTCCCCTTCTCGATCATGTCTCTTTCATTTCCCATAAAATCCTTCTCCTTTCGAAATTGCCTGTCTTTTAGCGGAAGGCCACTGAATTCCAGCGCAGCTCATTCTTCAGGCCGCGGATGGTGGTGTCCTTGTCGATGTACACCACCTCGATGCCCATGGCCTCACCCCAGTCGCCTATCTGCTCCGCAGTCAGGTCATAAGAAAATGCCGTGTGATGGGCGCCGCCGGCCAAGATCCAGCTCTCGGCCCCGGTCGCCAGGTCAGGCTGCGGCGTCCAGAAGGCTGTCGCCACCGGAAGCTTCGGCATGGGCTTCTCCACCTTCTTACAGTCCACCGAATTGACGATCAGGCGGAACCGGGTCCCCAGGTCGATGAGGGACGTCGCCACGGCCGGGCCGGTCTTGGAGGTAAACACCAGACGGGCCGGGTCCTCCCGGTCGCCCATGCTCAAAGGATTGACCTTGATGCCGATCTTTCCCTCCGCGATGGTCGGGCACACCTCCAGCATATGGGCCTGGAGGATCCCTTCCCTGCCGGGGACCAGATTGTAGGTGTAATCCTCCATGAAGGAAGTACCCTTGGCGTCCTTCATGCCTGCCGTCATCAGCTTCATGAGGCGCACCATGGCCGCCGTCTTCCAGTCGCCCTCTGCGCCGAAGCCGTAGCCCTTCTCCATGAGCCGCTGAATGGCCAGGCCGGGAAGCTGTTTCAAAGCGCCCAGGTCGCCGAAATGGGTCACGACGGCGTGATACTCCTTCTCCTTCAGGAACCGCTCGAAGCCGATCTCGATCCCGGCCTGCACAGCCACATGCTTTTTGAACTCTTCCGGATCCCGGCCCTCCAGCAGGATCTCATATTTATCATAGTATTCTTCCACCAGGGTGTCAATATCGCCCTTGGACACATCCTTCACATAAGCGGCGATCTCGTTGACCGGGTAGGCGTCGACCTCCCAGCCGAACTTGATCTGGGCCTCCACCTTGTCCCCCTCGGTCACGGCCACATTGCGCATGTTGTCCGCCACCCGCACCACGCGGATATGGCTACTCTCCATGATGCCGATGGCCGTGCGCATCCAGGAAGCGATCCGCCTCACCACCTTCTCGTCGGCCCAGTGGCCCACGATCACCTTCCGCTCGATCCCCATGCGGGTCACGATATGGCCGTATTCCCGGTCGCCGTGGGCGGACTGGTTCTCATTCATGAAATCCATGTCGATGGTGTCATAGGGGATCTCCTCGTTGAACTGGGTATGTAAATGGAGGAGCGGCTTTCTGTACTCCTGAAGCCCCAGGATCCAGGACTTGGCCGGGGAGAAGGTGTGCATCCAGGTGATCACTCCGGCGCAGGACTCGTCCGCGTTGGCATCGTTAAAGGTCTTCCGGATCAGCTCGTTAGTGATCAGCGTGGGCTTCCAGACCACTTCGCAGGGAAGCATGCCGGACGCGTTCAGACGCTCCACGATGATCTTGGAATGCTCCGCCACATGGGTCAGGCATTCGTCGCCGTAAAGATCCTGAGAACCTGTCGCAAACCAAAATTGATACTTTTTCATGTTTTTCATCCTCCTAAAATAATAAAAACTACAAACGTTTTTTCACAGAATCCCGCTCCGAAAGGCGGGCCTCAAACTCGTGATCCTCTCCCGGGATGCCGCTTCTGATCATAGAGAGCAGGACCTCGGCCGCTTTCTCTCCAAGACGTCCCTTCGGATGCTGGACGGAGGTCAGCCCCACGTTTCCGCGGAGGGCCAGCTCCGTATCGTCCACGCTCACGACGGAAATATCCCCCGGCACCAGGATCCCGTTCCTTTTGAACAGCTCCATCACCTCAAGGGCTGCGCTGTCATTGTAGCAGAGAATGCCGTCGCACCCCCCAAGACGCTCCACCAGTTTCCGCTCCATCTGCGAAAGATCGGCGGCATCCTCCGTGTCAAACCAGACCATACTTCTCTCCCGGTCATAGATCCCGGCCTCCCAGAGCCCTCTCATAAAGCCCTGGTACCGCCGGATGCCCTGCCCGTCGTCGGATTTGAAGAGCCCGCCCAGCCTCCGGTGTCCACAGGCGATCAGATGCCCTGCCGCCAGATATCCGGCCTCCTCATCCTGCAGGGAGACCATGGGACATCCCTCAAGCTCCGGGTACCTGCTGTTCAGGAATACGATGGGGATCCCCCGCTCCATAAGCTCCCGGTACAGGAAAAGATTGGGATTTGGCAGGGCGCTCTTGGTGGTTTCGATGATCAGCCCCCTGAGATCCTGGGACAGAAGGTCCTTTAAGACCTCCGCCTCCCGCCAGAGCCGATTGCCCGTAAAGGCAAGCTGCATCTGAAAGCCCTGTCCGGAAAGCGCGCCCTCGATCCCCCGGATGATCCCCGGGAAAATATAATTGTCCACATAGGTGGTCACCACGGCGACGCGCCGGCTCCTCCTCTGCTCCTCCGCCTCCCGGTCCACCACGAAGGTCCCGCTCCCCTGGCGGCTGCGGAGGATCCCCGCCTCCTCCAGCACCGAGAGCGCCCTCCGCACGGTCTGGCGGCTCACCGCAAACTGCTCCTGGAGCTTCTGCTCCGAGGGCAGCCGCTCCCCGGCGCCGAGCGTCCCCGTCTCGATCCCCTGCCTGATCCAATCTGCCAATACCTGATACTTTGCCATTGCTCCGTCTCTTTCCTGTTCTTCTATCTCGTTTCGTCTGATTGTCCGGTTGTCTTCCGATCAACTTCTCCGTCTATTCTCTATTGTAATGCCATTTGCCCCGGGATACAAGAACAATTTGTATTGTTTTATCACCTTCCCTCTCCTGATTTGTACTTCCCATGGTCTACTTGTACGTTTTTTCTTTGTTTCTGATTTATTTATACATCACTCTGCACAATATGTCAATACTTATTTTTTATTTATCTTGTTTTTTCACTAGTATTATCAGTATGATTTTGAAATTTGTATTTTTATTATCTAATAACAACTTTAAAAGTGCAGATCCGGGCAGAAAAAGCCGGGAACCTGTTTTTTTAGATTCCCGGCTCTATAACTTTGCCTAAAGAAACACTTTGATCAGCGTTTCCCTATGTATTTCTATCTGCTTTCGATGTCTGGTTTCTCATATCTTCCTGACGAACGGATCTCCCGTCTTCCCTTCAGACCGGCTCCACCCACCGTTTCTCCCGGTCCGACCGTTCCAGGGCGGACGCCAGGCGCACCGACATCACTCCGTCCCACACCGTCACCGGAGGCTCCGTATCCTCCTCGATGCAGAGGCAGAACCTCTCATGGATGTCCGTCAGCTCCAATTTCCTCTGGTCCAAGCCGTCCGGAAAATCAAAGACCTCCCGCTCCCCGTCCTTTCTTTCCAGGATCAGGCCGTGGCCATCCCGGTAGGTGGTGATCCGTCCCTCTGTCCCGAACAGCTCCGTGGAGCGGTCCTCGCCGCCGTAGGCGCAGCGGGTGGAGATCAGAGTCCCGACCGCACCGTTCGCAAACTGGAAAAGCCCGACCATATGATCCTCCGCCGGAGTCTCTGCCCCCGCGCTCCTGCAGCCTGACAGGCTGCTCCTGTGGCAGAAGACCTGCTCCGCCTCCGCCCCCACCAGGTAACGCAGGAGGTCGATCCGGTGGATCGCCACATCAAAAAGGGTGTCATGCCAGGAGGGCGACAGATCCCCTCCCCCGCCCGCATTTCCGTTGCCGAGGAAGGTCCGGCAGGATAAAAGCCGGCCGATCCGCCCCTGCTCCAAGAGCTCCTTCGCCTTCTTATGGGGTCCGTAAAACCGCTGTACATGGAGCATCATGAACTTTGCCCCGGATCTTTCCGCGGCCTCCCGGATCCGCTCTGCCTCCTCCTCGCGGAGAGTCATGGGCTTTTCCAGAAGGACATGCTTCCCCGCCTCCAGGGCCTTCACTGCCAGACTTTCGTGGGAAGCCGGCGGCGTGGAGATGAGGACGGCATCCACCGAAGGATCCTCCCAGATCTCCTCCGCGCTCTCATAGCACTTCACCTGATACTGTGCGGCCAGCTCCCTCGTCCGCTCCACATTCCTGTTGTAGAACCCGAAAAGCCGTCCGTGCTCCGCCTTCCGGATCCCGGGGATATGCCGCTTGCGGGCGATATCGCCCGCACCGACGATCACAAGGTCAACCATAGAGCTCCTCCACCGCTTCCTTTAAGACGTTGAAGCGGAATTCCGGCACATCGTTGGGGAGGGCACAGCCGGGCGCCAGGATCAGCCGGTTCTTCGGCACCGCCTCCGCGGCGGCCTTCACCTTGGCCAGGATGGATTCCTTTAACTGATCCCTGTCCGCGATGCGGAAATCATATTCCCGCTCCAGCCCGCCGATCAGGATCTTGTCCGTCTTCTTTGCCGCGTCTGCCAGGGACACATTGGAGATGGTGGACTGCCAGTTAAAGGCCTCAAAGGGATAATCCAGGAACTGGTCAAAGAACAGGTCATCATCCCCATGGATGTGGAGGACATTGAACCAGGTCTTTCCGACCGCGGGGGCAAAGCCCTCCAGATCCGAGGGCTTCCCGAACTCCTCATAGAGCTCCGGCGTCATCTGGAGCCCGTTCCCGAACTGGGTGGAATAGAAGAAACCGTCCACTCCCGCCTTCACAAACTCTTCGATGATATTTCTGGTCAGCTCCGTCAGGACCTTGAGCCCTTCCTTCAGGTCCTCCCCGTAGTAGCGCACCAGATCCACGAAGGGATAGGGGTTCTGAAAACCGTTGTAAAGCTCCTGGGCATAGGTCAGAGGCGTAAATACCGTCGCCGTCACCGGGACCTTTCCGCCGTAATGCTCCATGAGCCGTTTGATGACCTCCACCTCCCTGTGGACCGGCCCGGTGGTCACATCCACCAGCTTTAACTCCCGGAATCCCCTGGGACTGTTGATGACCCTCCTCAGGGTCGTCGGAAACTCGATGCCGTCCCGGGACCACTGTATGTCCGCCCCGTACTGCTCCTGGACATAGACGCCGTTTGCCATGACCTTCACAAAATCCCATTCGTTCTGCTCCTCAAAAGCAATGGTTTTTTTCACCAGGTCAGAGACCACCCGGTCCTCCTCATGGAAATGCTTCCATGCGCTCGCGCCGGGCCGGTCCACCGGCTCCCCCTTTACCATCGCCCTGATCCTCTCATAAGGTGTCATGGTACACTTCTCCTTTCCCATTTTAAAATGATTCGGGCAATTACGAAACGTAGAATTGTCGAGTGGATCCTGACAATTGATCCATCCAAAGCCTGCAGCGCCAAACATTCCAAGGAGCCCATAAGCACAGAAAACAGTCGGGCAGAGGCCCTCCCGTTTTCCATGGTCTCCTTTCTATGGCGAAGAGGGCTTTTCCTGGATGCAATTGTCAGGATCCTTCCCATGTTTCGCGATTTCGCGATTGCCTGTTTAAAATAACTCAGTAACTGCAGGAATATTCCTGCAAATAAAGACCCTACTCCAGCCTCTGGCGAAGCGCCTCATAGGCCAGCACGCCGGCCGCCACCGACGCGTTGAGGGAATCGATATCCCCCTTCATGGGGATGGCCGCCGTCAGATCGCACCGTTCTCTCACCAGCCGGCTCACGCCCTCCCCCTCGTTCCCTATGATGATGCCGAGGGGGCCTGTCAGATCCAGGTCGTACATGAGGGTCCCGTCCATATCGGCGCAGACAAACCACAGCCCCTCTTTTTTCAGGTCCTCCATGACCGCCGTCAGGTTTGTCACCTTCGCCACCGGCGTATAATTGATAGCGCCCGCCGAGGCCTTCGCCACCACAGACGTGAGTCCCGCCGCCCGCCGTTTGGGAATGATCACCCCGTGGGCCCCGGAGAGATTGGCTGTCCGGATGATGGCCCCCAGGTTGTGGGGATCCTCGATCCCGTCCAGCAGGAACAAAAAGGGCGGCTCCCCCTTTTCTTTCGCCAGGGCCAGCATGTCCTCCACCGAGGCATACGCATAGGCCGCCGCGTAGGCGATGACCCCCTGGTGCTTTCCCGTATCGGAGAGCTGGTCCAGCCGGACCTTCGGCACATACTGGATCAGCGTATCCTGCTTTCTCGCCATCCTGGCAATGCTCAGTACCGGCCCGTCCTGACATCCCTTCAGGATGAACAGCCGGTCAACGGTCTTTCCGGAGCGGAATGCCTCCAGCACCGCGTTGCGCCCCTCGATCACCGATTCCTCATATCTCATTCATGCTTCCTCCCCGGATACGTCCTGTACAGGCCCGGCCGGCCTCTCCTGCCCGCCCTCATAAAACCGCAGGCAGGACTCCACAAGCTCCCTCATCCGCTCCCTGCGGCCGACCAGGTAGAGGTAGCCGAACAGCGCCTCTAACCCCGTGGCATGGCGGTACTCCGACATGGTGGCGTGTTTCGCCCGGCTGGGCGCCTGGGCATTGCGGCCCCTCCGGTAAACGTCTTTTTCCTCCTCCGAAAGCTCCGGGAGGATTCCCCGGATCATCCGGGACTGGGTCCTCGCCTGCACCAGCTCGCTGCAGGCTTCGTGGAGCTTTCCCGGAGCCGCGTTGCCCTTTTTCACCACAACCGTGCGGATAGAGAGGCTGAACACGGCGTCCCCGATAAAGGCCAGCGTCAGCGGAGAATAGGTGCGGACGTCCGGCATATCTTCTCTTACGCCCTCGTCCATTTGACCCCTTCTCTGGTATCCTTGAGGAGGATCCCCTTTGCCGCCAGCGTATCCCGGATCTCGTCGGCTCTGGCGAAATTTTTATCCTTCCTCGCCTGCTGCCGCTCGGCGATCAGAGCCTCGATGTCGGCGTCCAAAAGCTCCTCCTTCTTTTCCGTGAGGATCCCCAGCACGTCGCAGAGCTTCTCTGCCGTGCCCTTCACGTATCCCACAAGAGCCCTGCTGCTTCCCTCATCCACGGAAGTATTGGCCAGCTTCACCAGCTCAAACACGGCCGAGACGGCATCTGCCGTATTGAAGTCGTCCTCCATGGCGGCCTCGTACTTTTCCACCAGTTCTCTGACCTGGTCCTGTACGGCCTTTTCCTCCTCCGCCATCTCCCTGTCCGCGGCCGTCTCCAGAAGCTCGCCCAGCCGTTCCACCGCTGTCAGGATCCGGACCAGGCCGTTCTTGGAGGCTTCCATCAGCTCGGCGCTGAAATTTAAGGGGCTTCTGTAATGGGCGCTCAGCATAAAGAACCGGAGCACCTGCAGATCATATTTCTCGCTGATCTCCCGCACGGTAAAGAAATTCCCCAGGGATTTGGACATCTTCCTGTTGTCGATATTCAAAAACGCATTGTGCATCCAGTATTTGGAAAACTGTTTCCCGTTGGCCGCCTCGCTCTGGGCGATCTCATTCTCATGGTGAGGGAAGATCAGATCCTCGCCGCCCGCATGGATGTCGATCTCGTCCCCCAGGTAATGCTTGGCCATGACGGAGCACTCGATATGCCAGCCGGGACGTCCGTCGCACCAGGGAGATTCCCAGTAAGGCTCCCCGTCCTTCTTCGGCTTCCAGAGCACGAAGTCCAGATCGTCCTCCTTGTCTCCCACCACCTTGATCTCCCGGTGGCCCGCCTGCAGGTCCTCCAGGTTCTTATGGGACAGCTTCCCGTACTCTTTAAACTTCCTGGTGCGGTAATAGACCGTCCCGTCCTCCGCCTTATAGGCGTAGCCCTTCTCGATCAGCTTCCCGATCATGTCGATCATGCCGTGGATCTCCTCCGTGGCCAGCGGATGGGTGGTGGCCGGCTTCACATTCATGCCCTCCATATCCTTTTTGCACTCGGCAATGTAGCGCTCCGAGATCACGGAGGAATCCACTCCCTCCTCGATGGCCTTGTTGATGATCTTGTCGTCCACGTCGGTAAAATTGGAGACATAATTCACATCATAACCCTTGTACTCGAAATACCGTCTCACCGTGTCAAAGACGATCATGGGCCTGGCATTTCCGATATGGATAAAATTGTACACGGTGGGGCCGCAGACATACATCCGCACCTTCCCCGGCTCCAGCGGGACAAACTCCTCCTTCTTTCTGGAAAGCGTATTGAAAACTTTCATGTTCTTCTTCCTCCTGATGCAGTGAAGGGCCCCGTCTCGAAAGAGACGAAGCCCCCGGATTCCGCAGGTTTACTCTTTCTCTCAGTCTATGCAGTTTTCTCCGTTTTGTCAAGCCCTAAATTTCCACAGCCTCGAAGGACTCGAGAAGGGCTGCCGCCTGGGCGGAGATCCCCTCGCCGCTCCCGGTAAACCCGAGCCCCTCCTCGGTGGTCGCCTTCACATTCACCAGGGAGACGGGAATGCGGAGCGCCTCCGCGATATTCCGGCGCATCTCCTCCCGGTAGGGGGAGAGCTTCGGCCTCTGGGCGATCACCGTCGCGTCGATGTTCCCGATCCGGTACTGATGCTTCCAAAGGAGCTCTCCCACCTGCTCCAGAAGTTTCACGCTGGAGATTCCCCGATAAGCGTCGTCCGTGTCCGGAAAATGCTGTCCGATGTCCCCCAGGGCCGCCGCCCCCAAGAGGGCGTCCATCACCGCGTGGAGCAGCACATCCGCATCCGAATGGCCGAGCAGCCCTTTCTCATAAGGGATCTTTACGCCCCCCAGGATCAGCTCCCGCCCCTCGGCCAGCCGGTGGACGTCATATCCCATCCCAATCCTCATAGATCCTCAAACTCCCTTCTGCTGTCTGTTTTCCTTATTATAACAGACTCTTCCCCGCCCCGGCAATCCATAACAAAGAATGCCGGAAAAATTCCCATCTGGGCGGTCAAATCCGATTGCTTTTTCCCTCATTTCTGCTATAATGAGGTTACGACTAATCATATCAGTGAGGGCGCAATGACCCGCATCCTGAAAGGAGGATTTTATGACAAAGAAAGAACAAGTATTGGCGGTGCTCCGCGGCGAGACCCCCGATCAGATCCCCTGCGGCTTCTGGCTTCATTTCCCCAAGGGCAATGAGTACGGAAAACCGGCCGTGGACATCCATCTGAAATTTTTTAAAGAGAGCGGCACCTCTCTCTGCAAGATCATGAATGAGAACACGGTGCCCAGACAGGAACAGATCCAGTCCCCCGCCGACCTCGGCAAAATGCAGCCCATCCCTCACGACGATCCGATCATCCTCCGGGAGGTGGAGCTGGTAAAGGAGATCTGTGAACAGATGAAAGGCGAAGCCGTGATGCTTGTCACCATCCACGGGATCATCGCCTCCGCTTTCCACGCCCTGGTCGGCGTCGAGAAAAATTTCGAGGAAAACCGTAAGCTTCTCGTGGATTACCTGCGGGCGAACCCCGAGGGCATGAAGCACGTGTTCGGCATCCTGGCCGACTATCTGGAATATCTCTCCGCGGAATGCTTAAAGGCCGGCTGTGACGGCATCTACTATGCGGCCCTGGGCGCAGAGGACTTCCTCTTCACCGACGAAGAATATGAGACCTTCATCAAGCCCTTCGAGCTGCAGATCCTGAACGCCGCAAAGGGCGCCCCCTGCAACGTACTCCACATGTGCAAGGACCACCTGAACCTGAACCGTTATAAAGACTATGACGCCCACATCTACAACTGGGGCGTGTTCTCCGACAACCCGGATCTCGTCGAGGGACGCCGGATCTTCGGCGCGGACAAGGTGTACCTGGGCGGACTGGACGACCGGGACGGCGTGCTGGTCGACGGCACCGACGAGAAGATCACCGCCGCCGTCCATCAGGTCATGGACACCTTCGGCTCCAAAAACTGGATCCTGGGCGCCGACTGCACCCTCCCCACGGACGTGGACCTGCACCGGCTCCATGTGGCCATAGAGGCGGCCTCTTCCTACAAAAAATAATATTCTGTAAAAAAGGTGCAGCATCCGGACACTTCCCGGATCCTGCACCTTTTGAGTCGGTTCCAAAAAAATAAAGAAGACCGCAAAACCCGCATAAACACCGGGTTTTCACGATCTCCTGTATTCTTCGACGCTAATCGTACCTGCGGATGGTGGGACTTGAACCCACACGAGGTCGCCCCCGTCAGATTTTGAGTCTGATGCGTCTGCCATTCCGCCACATCCGCAAAGGGTCTTCCGGGCCTGACCGCCCCTCAAACCGAAAGTTATTGTACCATACCTGCCGTCAATATGCAAGCGGTTTTCACCGCCCCTCAAATTTTCTGTCAATTTCTCTGCGCCCTCTTGCACGGCGGCCGGCGGACAGAAGCTTATTCTTGTATTCTTATAAAAAATCGGTTATAATCTCTCTAATAAATACAGCAGGAGGCGTTTTAGAAAGATGAGATGCAGGTTGAAACATGCTTTTGCAAGAAAAAGCCTGGCAGTCATCCTTGCGGCTGTGCTGGCAATCCCCGTCCCTCAGGCTGCGCGGGCATCCGCGTCCTATGCCGTGGAGACGGCAGAAGCAAACGACGATACCCAAAGACCAGACAGCGGATCACCGGAGACCACCCCGGATGAGATCATGGATGCAGGCAGCAGCCCGGCAGAGACAGGACCCGAAAACAAAACAACGGCAGAGACCGGACCTGAGAAGGCTCAGACCGATGCCGCCATACAGGCTTCATCGGCCGACATCCAGGCGTGGACGGATGCTCTCGGCCCGGACGGCATTTCTGTAAACGGCGATACCATAACCCTGCTGGAAGACAGATCCATATCCACCGCACTTTCTGTAACGGAAACGCTGGTCCTGGATCTAAACGGATATGAACTGTCCGGCACGGCAGCTTCCTCTGCAGACAATATGATCACCGTCTCCGGCAGCCTGGAGCTTTCCGGAGAGGGCAGTTTACGGTTCTCCGGCGGGGATAACGTCATCAGTGTGACCGCATCCGGGACACTTGTGGACCGGGGGACGGATATCCACAGCATAAGCTGCAACAGGGGTGTCTTCTGCGCCGGCACATTTATGCTGTACGACGGATGCATATCGGGAAATACCTCCTCTGCCAACGGCGCCGGGATCGTCGTGCACGGCACAGGCGGCCGCCTGGATATGTCCGGGGGAGAGGTATCCGGAAATAAAACGAGCGGTTCTGGCGGCGGTATCCGGATACAGAGCGGCGCGGCGGCGGATATACATGGCAGCGCCCGGATCACGGACAACAGCGCCGATACGGCCGGCGGCGGCATCCATGTGCTCAACGCGGCATGCCGTATTTATGGCGACGCGGTGGTATCCGAAAATTCTTCCCCGCTGGGCGGCGGCATCTATGTCGAGGGTAATTCAACGCTGGATCTTGACGGCGACTGCCGGATCGTCGATAACCGCATCAACCAGACAGATCAGACCGGGAGTGCAGTCATAAACACTTCCGGAAATGCATTCGTAGGAAATACAGAAACACTGCAGGAGCTGATCGATAAAACGCCTGTGGACGGAACGCTGATCCTTCCCCGTAATTTCCGGGAACAGGAGAGCGTGACGGTCACAAAAAATATAACGATTGATTTTGACGGACATACCATAGAGGGCTCCGGCGCAAACACCGGACAGCTCTTTCTGATCGAGGGAGGCCAGGTTACATTTCGCGGAAACGGTGTTTTGACACAAAAACCCGTGTCGAATGCCTATTATGTGATCGTCAATGTGCAGGGAAACAGCGAGTTTACGGTGGACGGCATCGAAGTGTCCGGCCAAAACCAGCGCGGTTTTTTGATCGAAGATTCAGCGCTGCATTTTGCGTCCGGCAGCATGCATGACTGCGGCGCCGCGAATACGGCGGGCGGTGCGGTCGTGGCCATAGCCGGTAATATAACGATTTCCGGCGGGCGCTTTTATGATAACCGGTCCAATCAGGGAGCCGTCATCAGAGCCCTACAGCAAAGCCAGATCCGGATAACGGCCGGTACCTTCGAAAACAATCAGGCAGGTAACGGCGACCACTTTACCTATGGAGGCGCCGTCTATACGGAAGGCGGCCTGCAGATCGGGGGCGCCCCGAAATTTGTAAATAACACTGCCGGATTTGGCGGCGCAGTCTACGTGCTGGGAGAAGCCGTCATCGAGGGCGGCGAATTTTCCGGCAATACCGCCTATCAGATGGGCGGCGCGGTCCACGGCCAGAACCTCACGTTAAAAGGCTCTGCAAACATCCACGATAACCAGGCCTGCTGGGGCGGCGGCGTGGTAGCCGGCTGTATCGGCCCGCAGGGCGCGTCGACTACCTATATGAACAGCCCCGGAAACCTGTATCTGAGCGGAAACGCGCAGATATCCGGCAACAAGGCCGTGGAGTACAGCAGTTACAGAAGCCAGGGCGGCGGCGTATGGGCCTATGACCTGGAAATGGAGGGACATGCGCAGATCGACGGGAATACCTGCGCCTACGGGGGCGGCGGCATTTACTCCAGGCACGATCTGAGGATCACAGCCGGACATATCACGAATAATACAGGCGATATCGGCGGCGGTATCTTCTTATTCAACAAAGGATTTATCCAGGGCACGCCGAATAATAAGATCCTGATCCAGGGAAACCAGGCGCTGGATACCGCCAGTCATCAATTTGCCGGCGGCGGCATCTTTGTGGAACACAAGGTTGACAGCACGCAGGGCACATATGGTGCGGACCTTCAGATAAACGGCGTCGTGATCACAGATAACACGGCCCGCGGAGGCGGCGGCATCGGCGGCTGCGGGGAAGCGATCGTGCAGGCCCACAGCGGTACCGGCATGGCATTGTATGGAAACGCATCCACGGGAAGCGGGGAAAATGCCAGGGCCCAGGACTTATATCTGGACGGCAAGGGAACGCTCGCCACACAGGGGATCGGCCGTACGGATATCGATTATGCCGGTCTGGGACGTGACACCGCATCCGGCCCCTGGCAGGAGATGGAGATCAAACAGGCCGAAAAATATCTGGAAGGCATGCGTTTTACCGCCACCATGTCCGAAGATCATAAAAGACTTGCCAATGGGATCGCGGGCGTCGTCATATCCGGCAACACCTGCAACACCCATGGGGGCGGGATCGGCGGAAACGGCGCGATCAACATCGGTATGCCCGTACAGACCATAACCGCCCGCAAAGTCTGGGATGATTTTCAGGACAAGTACGGCGAAAGGCCGCAAAGCCTGGAGGTCACATTAAAGCACAAGGGCAGTCAGTTTGTGGGGGGTAAACTGACCGACGTAGACGAAGTCATCGATACCCGGCCCGTCTCGGCGGCAGACGGATGGAAATACACCTGGACAGACCTGCCGACACTGGACGACGCAAATCAACCCTGGGTTTACTATGTGGACGAAATCGAAGTACCCGACTATCTGAAGAGCATTTCGGGTACAGTCATTACCAATTCCTACATATACCGGGACTTTACGGTCTCAAAAATCTGGAACGACGCAAACGACCAGGACGGCATCCGTCCGGAAGAGATCGAGATCCAGGTCCTGAGAAATGACGTTGTATGGGAGACTGTCACATTGAACGCGTCAAACCAATGGAAGCATGTATATTCCAAGGTAGACCGGTTTGATGCAAACGGAAACGAATACCGATATTCGGTGAGAGAAGTCTCGGTTCCCGACGGCTATACGGCAAGCACAGACGGATTTACCGTGACAAATACCCATACGCCCGTGGAGTATACGGATTTTGAGGTGCGGAAGATATGGGACGACGCGAACGACCAGGACGGCCTGCGCCCGGAAGCGGTCGTTGCGATCTTATATCGGGATACCGAGGAGCTGGACCGCGTGACTTTAAATGCCGGGAATCACTGGTCCCATAAGTTTGAACACATGCCAAAAACCAACGGCGCGGGCCGCACATACGTATATACCGTGAAAGAAGAAACCGTTGCGGACGGATATCGGTCTGCGGTAAACGGATATGAGATCACCAACAAGCATGTCCTGAAAGGAGATACCGAAACCGAAAAAACATCCTTTACCGTTCAAAAAAGATGGGATGACAACGACAACGCCGACAACGTCCGGCCGGAAATGATAGAGATCGCCGTATATCGGAACGGCATCTGGTTTGACTCCGTATTGTTGAGTGCCAACAACAACTGGAGCCATACCTATCTGGATGTGAACGCAAAAGATGCATCCGGCACGCCCTATGTATATTCGGTAAAGGAAGTCGATGTCCCGGAGGATTATACCTCAACGGTAAGCGGTTATACGATCACCAACCATTATCTCGATCATCGGGAGGAGCCGGAAAAAACGCGGCTTCTGGTGGTGAAGATCTGGGATGACGAAAACAACAAGGACGGCCTGCGGCCGGGATCCATCGAAGTGGTCCTATATCAAAATGACCGGGAATTTGACCGGATCGTTTTGTCAGAGGCCAATAGCTGGAGGAAAGAATATACGGGGCTGGAGGCCAGAGACGGCAGCGGAGCACCTTACATCTATTCCGTAAAGGAGCTGCATGTGCCGGAGGGCTATACGTCCGCGGTAAACGGATATGTCATCACCAACCGGCATACGCCCCAGGGGACGACGTCGGACGGGGAAGACGATCCTCCCTCCCAATCGCCGGAAGACCCGGATGATCCGAACTCGTCCGGACCGTCTACGCCGGGTGAAAAAACCGACCCTCCTTCTCAACCGCCAAACGATCCGAACGGCTCCGGCACATCCGGGCCGTCTATGCCGGGAAGCAAAACACCGACGGCAGCGGGCAGCCAGAATTCAGGCAGTTCCGGGCGGCAGACTTCGCCCCAGACCGGGGACGGCACACAGGCGCTTCCATGGTTTCTGCTTATGCTGATGTCACTGATGGGCATACTGCTGCTACAAAAGAGGCCGCACAGGTTTAAGTGACCGGTCACAAATGACAAAGGGGCTGTCTGTTTCCGGACAGCCTCTTTTAAAATGCATGCGCTCCGCGCGGTAAATTAAGTTATATAAGGTATACCCCGCGGGCCGTCCACATAAAATAAAAATAATCTCTGGTCCGGCAAAAGGAGAAACCCCATGGACCGTTCTCTCTGTCTCAAGGCATTTCTCATCGGAGGTTCCATGCTGATCCCCGGCGTCAGCGGCGGCACCATGTCCATGATCTTCGGAGTCTATGAACGCCTGATCGCGGCGGTAAATACCCACAAAAAAGAAGACCTGCTCTTCCTGCTCCGATTCGTACTTGGCGCGGGGGCGGCCTTTCTTCTCCTCTCTGCGCCCATGGCCGCCTTAATTCGGCATTTTCCCCAGGAAATGGCCTTTTTTGTACTGGGCGTCATGGTGGGCGGCGTCCCCGTCATTTACCGGGCGGCAGGATGTCCCGGACTTTCCGGGCGCACCGCCTTCTGTCTCGCCGCCGGCATCGCCCTGGTCTTTTTACTCCGCCTTCTCCCGGACGGTCTCTTCCGGGGAGGGAGCGCCTCCCTGTCCGGGATCCTCATCCAGTTTACCGCCGGGATCCTGGGCGCCCTCGCCCTGGTGCTTCCGGGGATCTCCTTTTCTTCCATGCTCTACCTCATGGGAGTTTATGAGTTTATCCTGAACGCCATGGGGACCGGACAGATCTTCCTGCTGATCCCCTTTCTCGCCGGCATGGTCTTTGGCATCTTGCTCCTGACCCGTTTTCTGGACCGGGCCATGAAAAACCGGCCGGAAGTCTCCTACATGGTCATCCTCGGCTTTGTCATGGCCTCCCTCTGGGACATTTTCTCCGCCCTGCCGTCCCTCCCCACAGGGGAAGGCCTTCTGTTCTGCCTGTTTCTGGCCGCGGCCGGTTTCCTGATCACCAGCCTCATGGCCGGAACCGATTCCCGGTTTCCCCTTCCTGATACAGATATTTCCAGGGAGCCGTCGCCGGAAGGGAGCCGAAAGCGCTTCTGTCAATTTCCTCTGCCACGCCGGAGGCATCGATCCTGAGAAGCCGTTCTGCCAGGGACAGGGCGTCCGCCAGGTTTACCGCCAGGATCACCACGGCGATCTTTTTGTCCAGGAGCATCTTTAACATCTGCCAGATAAACATCCGGTGGGGCAGATCGGCCCCCTTAAAGGGCTGGATACAGAATACTGCCCGGGGTCTCTGCAGGAGGACCCTCGTGTAGACCAGACGGCACTTCTGCCTCTCGGAGAGCTGGTCCGGATAAAGGGAAAAAATCTCTTCCCCGAACACCTCCCCGTACTCCTGACGGAGGCTGGCCCGAATCTTTCTTCCAAACCACACATGGCCCACCCGCCTGGAAAGGCCGAAGCAGAGATTGTCCATGTTGTTCAGTTCTGAAAAGAGCATGGTCCTGGCGGGCTGTTCTTTCAGCACGGCGACACTCCTGCTCCTCCTCGGCCCCGCCGCCTTCCCGTCCACAAGGATCCGCCCGCCGGTCAATGGCTCCTCTTCCTCCAGGATGCCCACCAGCTTCTGGAACACAGCCTCGCTCAGGCTCTGGATCGTCAGGCACTCTCCCTCCCGGATCTCCAGAGTGAGGCCGTCGAGGCCGTCACAGGACACATCCTGGAAAGAGACCACGGTTTTCCGGTCCTCCGGCGGCGGCCCCAGCTTTTCCAGACGTCCCCTCACCATCTGGTCATATTCCCCGCAGTAAAACCGCACCATATCCTTCTCCATCTCCGCCCGGCCGGTCACCCTCTGGATCCTTCCGTGGGCAAACAGGGCGGCCCTGTCGCCGATCTGGAGGATCTCCTCATAGTGGAGGCTGATATAGAGGAAGGAAGTGCCCCGGGCCGCATAGTGGCGGAGGATCTCGTGGAGCTTTTCCAGCTCCGCCCCGCTGACGATGGTCCCCACCTCGTGGAGGACGATAAGCTTATGCCCCAGGATCACCGCCCGCAGGATCTCCACCACGATCCGCTCAAAGGTATTCAGCCTCTCCACGTACATGTCGGCGGAAAGCTCCATGCCGATCTCCTCAAAAAACGGCTCCATCTGTTTTTGCAGCAGGGCCGGCCGGATGACGCGCTGTTTAAAGCCCCGCCGCATGACAAACACATTGTCCGCCACTGTGAGGCCCTCCGCCAGACTGCTCTGGGTCCGGATGATGCTGATCCGGTTATAGGTTTTTCCGAAACTCCTCCAGGAGTTGACCTGTCTCCCGCTATAATAGATATAGCCGTCATAGAGAGGGAGGCTGGCCTCCAGTAGGCTCAGAAAAGTCTGCAGGCCGTAGGCATTGATGAGGAGCAGGCCCATGATCTCCCCCTCGTAGATCTGCAGGTTAAAATCCTCAAGCTGGGTGATCCCCTGCTCGATGCAGGTGACCCGCTCCATCCGAAATATCTCCCGCCTCATTATAAGATCCCCTTCCGCCGGATGTCCTCCTCGTCCACAGCCGTGGGGAGGGTGATCTCCACATCCGTCCCCGCTCCTGCCATGGAATAGACATGCATGCCGTATTCCTCCCCGAAGATCAGATGGATCCGGTTGTTGACATTCACCAGGGCGATCCCGCCTTTTTCCGGCTCCCTGTGGCAGTCCAGGCTCTTTCCGTCCCGCCCCAGGCGGCGGTTGAGCCTGGCCAGAGCTTCCTCGTCCATGCCCACGCCGTCGTCTGAGATCCGGATGATCAGACGGCTCTCGGTCCGTTCAAACTGGATCTTTAAATTTCCCGTCCCCACCTTGGGCTCCGTCCCGTGGATGATGCTGTTTTCCAGGATGGGCTGAAGGGTCAGCTTGGGAATTCGGCAGCTCATGATCTCCTCAAACTCCTCCGCCTCATATTCCACATGGAGCTCCAGCCGGTCTCCGAACCGGTATTTCTGGATGCGGAAATAAGTCTCGCAGTTGTCAAGCTCCTCCTCCACGGAGACCAGATTCTCCACCTTGGTGATCGTATACCGGAAGAATTTTGCCAGGGCCTCCGTCATATCTGCCACACCGCCAAGCCCGGCGATCAGGGCCTCCCCGCGGATACTCTCCAGTGTGTTGTAGAGGAAATGGGGATTGATCTGGTTCTGGAGGGCCAGATACTGGGCCTGCCTTTTATTTAACTCCATCATCTGGGGAGAATGGAGCACCCGCTCCACCTCCTCCCACTGCTCCTTCGAGGAAGGGGTGAGGAGCGCCATCTGCAGGTTCTGTTTGCCGTCCAGGATATAACCGTCCAAAAAACGTCTGGCAAGCATTTCGGAGCGCAGATAGGGATGGACGATCCACAGCAGAAAAGCAGAGATCCCGCCCACAAAAAGCCCCAGATAGAGAAAAAAGGGCCAAATCTCTGCTTCTCCCCGGAAAAAGAGAAACAGGAAGCAGACTGTCTGGATAAAAAGAAATCCAAAGACGACCCCTCCCATAAAAAGTACCCGGTTGGAGAGATAGTGGAGCCTGAACGGTCTTTTCAAAACTTGTCTCCTTTCCCCTTGAGATCATCCATATAGTTTCCGGTAAGTGGCCGGCTTCACTCCCGTATCCTTCTCGAAGGTCCTGGTAAAATGTTTGACGTCGTTGTAGCCGACCCTCCGGCAGACAGCCGACACCGGTTCGTTGGTCTCCCGCAGAAGGACCTTGGCCTGCTCCATCCTCAGGTGGATCAGATACTTCGCAAAGCCCTCCCCCTCCGTCTTCTTAAAAAGGACGCTGAAATAGGCCGGATTCAGGCCCACATGGCCGCTGACCTCCTCCAGGGTGATGGGGTCTCTGTAATGATTCTGGATATACTCTTTTGCCTGGCGGATCGGCCGGTCTGCGTCGTTCTCGTGCTTTTTCCTGAGGGCCGAAAGGTGGGTCTCCAGAAGGGTTTCGAGAAGGGCAAACAGCTCCTCCGCGCTCCCGCACCACTCGCACTGCTCGTCAAACTCCCGCAAGAGCTCCGTGCGCCCCGTCAGCTCCAGACGGCTGAAAAACAGGCTGGCGCAGGAATGGATCAGCTCCAGCACCTCATACCCCCGCGCCTCCCTCATGGCCTTTACCGCTCCGGAAAGCTCCAGGAGAGCGGCTTTCGCCTCCTCCAGGCTGATCACCTCCACCGCATGGGTGATGTTCCTCAGATATTTGTCCAGAAGCTTCTGTTCGTGGAGGGCGGAGTGCCCCGGCATCCGGTCCAGGATCCGTCCGCTCCCCTTCACCAGCCGCTCTTTGATGATCACCGAGGCCTCGTACACAGAAAGCTTAAGCTCCTCCGGTACTGCCGCCGCCCTTCCTACGGCGAGGGAGAACTGGGCCGGCCCGTAGAGCGCCTGCTGGGATCTGAGCTGGTTTAGGCAGTCTTTAAGTCCTTTCCTCACTTCCTCCTTTCTCCCGGGCCGGTAATTTAAAAATCCCACACAGGAGGAGCCGGCACGGCCGAAGACTATCTCCGCACATTTCGGGCGCAGACTGCTTTCCAGAATGCTGTCCGCCTTTTCCATGATCGTCTGAAGGCCCGCCTCCGTGAAAGCCGTCCGGGGGCCGTCAAGCTTCAGCCAGACCGCCTGGAAGATCCCCGGTTCTACCGAAAGGTAATAGGCTTCCCGGAGAACAGAGAGGGACAGCGCCTCTCCCTTTCCCGAGATCAGCCGGTCGATCAGCCCTGCCCGGAGCCTTCTCAAATCCTTTTCACTTTTCTGGAACAGCCGCCCGCCTTGCCTGGCCATCGCCTGCCTGGCCAGGATCCTCTCTTTGAACTTCCGGAGCGTGGCATTTAATTCTTCCTGGTTGACCGGCTTTAAGAGATAATCCCCCACCCCGAATTTGATGGCCGTCTGGGCATACTCAAAATGGGCATAGCCGCTGATGATCACGATCTCCAGCGCCGGATCGCTCTTTTTGATCTCCTCGATCAGATCCAATCCGCTGCACCCGGGCATCCGGATGTCTGTGATCAGGATATCCGGGTGAAGCTCCTTTGCCAGCCGGATGGCCTCCGGCCCGTTCCCGGCAGTCCCTGCGATCTCCATATCCAGCGCCTCCCAGTCCACCAGCGCCGTGATCAGCTTACAGATCCGTTCCTCGTCATCTGCGATCATGACACGCAACATCACATCCGCCCTCCCCCGCTCTTTCTTTTATTGTAACAGAAACCTGCTTTCTCTGACAAGTATCGTTCATAAGGAAAGACCGCCAGAAACACATTCCGGCGGACTTTCCTCTCGATTTCCTATGTCAGAACACTCTCTGCTGTCTTATTTTGTGAGAACGGAGACGCCGGTATCGGTCACTGCGCCGCCGAGGCTCTCACCTTCCAATGCCTTCACGCAGGCCTCCACGCCCAGAGAACCCATCACGTCAGGATTCTGAGCCATGGTGCAGAGCAGATGTCCGTCCTCGATCAGGTTTAGGATGGCGTCAGACTTGTCAAAGCCCACGCCGATGATCCCGGAGCCATTGGCTTTGATGGCATTACCGACACCAGTGGTAGCGCCCTCATTCGCGCCGAAAATGCCGACCACGCCCTGGGTAATGTAATTCTCGGCAATGGTCTGGGACTTGGCCGCATCACCCTCGCCATACTGAGTCTCCAGAAGGGTGTAGCCCTTGCCCTCAAAAGCCTCCCTGAAGCCGGCTTCCCGGTTCACCGTGGAATCAGTGGAAGCGTTGATGTTGACGATGCCGATGTTGCCAGAAGTCACGTTGGCCGCTTCCAGAGCCTTGAGAAGCTCCTCGCCGGCCGTCTTGCCCGCCGCCTTGTTGTCAGTGGAGAAGGTGGCTTCCGCCTCCAGGTTCGCGGGAGAGTCCACATAGACGATCTTGATGCCCGCCGCCTGCGCTTCCTTCAGTGCGGAAGTGATGGAGTCCGGGCCGTTGGCCGCCACCATGATGGCGTCATACTTGCCGGCCACCGCATTGTTCACACACTCGATCTGCTGTGCGTCGTCCTTGCTGTTGGGAGCCATGAAAGTCACTTCCACGCCCAGCTCCTTGGCCTTCGCCTGGGCGCCCTCATTTAAGCTGACCCAGTGCTGGTCCACGGAGTCCATGGTGATCAGGGCGATCTTCCAGGCCTTGCTGGCCGTGACGTCAGAGCTGCCGCCCTCACTGCTGCCCCCGCCAAGAGTGTCCTTCGTCAGGACAGACACGCCGGTGTCCGTCACCTTGCCGCCCAGGCTCTCGCCGTTCACGGCGGCAACAGCGGCCTTCACGCCCTCATAACCCATCACGTCGGGATTCTGAGCCATGGTGCAGAGCAGATAACCGTCGGCGATCAGGTTCTGGATGGCATCGGACTTGTCAAAGCCCACGCCGATCACGTCAGAGTTTGAAGCCTTGATGGCGTTTCCGGTCCCGGTGGTGGAACCCTCATTGGTTCCGAAGATGCCGACCACGCCCTGGGTGATGTAATTCTCGGCAATGGTCTGGGACTTGGCCGCATCCCCCTCGCCGTACTGCGTCTCCAGAAGGGTGTAGCCCTTGCCCTCGAAAGCCGAGCGGAAGCCCTCCTCACGGGCCACGGCCGTCTCGGTGGAAGCGTTGACATTGACGATACCGATGTTACCGGAGGTGATGTTCGCCGCCTCCAGGGCCTTAATCATCTCCTCGCCGGCGATCTTGCCCGCCGCCTTGTTGTCGGTGGAGAAGGTCGCCTCGGCGTCCACGTTGGCCGGAGAGTCCACATAGACGATCTTGATGCCCGCCTGCTGCGCTTCCTTCAGTGCGGAAGAGATGGCGTCAGGACCGTTGGCCGCCACCATGATGGCGTCATACTTGCCGGCCACCGCATTGTTCACGCACTCGATCTGCTGTGCGTCGTCCTTCATGTTGGGGGCAAGCAGCGTCACCTCCACGCCAAGCTCCGAGGCAGCCTTCTGAGCGCCCTCATTCAGGTTCACCCAGTGCTGGTCCACCGAATCCATGGTGATCAGGGCAATCCTCACGTCGCCGGAAGCGCCCTGGGTTTCCGGAGCCTTGCTCTCCTCCTTCTGTTCTGCGCCCTCCGTGGGGGCCTCCGTCTCCTTCTTGTCACCGCCACAGCCGGCAAGAGCCGCCGTCACCATGACGAGAACACAGAGCATAGCCAATACCTTTCTTTTCATGTTGTTCCTCCTTTTTTTATATTGCTTATCCGCCTTAAGCGGTTCAGCTCCATTTAAGCTTTCTTCCTTCTCCCGAACTGGCCGTTACGCACCACCACGTCCAGAAGCACGGCACAGACCACGATGATGCCGATGACCAGCCGCTGGATGCCCACCTGGGCGCCGATCATGTTGAGACCGTTCTCAAGAGTCTGCCACACGGCCGAGCCCGCCAGGGTGCCGAGAAGAAGTCCGGTGCCCCCCAGGGGAGAGACGCCGCCGATGACGCCTGCGGCCACGCCGTACATCTCATAGCTGATTCCTGCCTCCATGTTTCCCATGCCGGCCTGGGCACAGAGGATCAGGCCCACCAGCCAGGAACAGACAGCGCTGACCAGATACACCTTGGTGGTGGTCGCCACGATGTTGACGCCGGATAACTTCGCCGCATCAATGTTAGAACCGATGGCGTAAATATGCCGGCCCGTCCTGGTCTTGGACAGGATAAAGAACATGATGACAAAAACGATGAGCGCAATCCAGAACGCATTGTAAATCTTTAACACCGAGCCATAGTAGAAAAAATTCTGGAAGGCGTCCCCCGCCTCCTTGCCGATCCCCGTGGTGATGGCGTCAGTGTTGCGGTTCCCGTTCACCATGTAGGCGATGCCCCTGGCCACAAACATGGTGCCAAGAGTGGCGATGAAGGGGGGCAGACGGAACTTTCCGACCAAGAACCCGTTGATCAGGCCCACGGCCAGGCAGCTCAAGAGGGCGACCAGAAGCGCCACCGCCGGGTGGAACGCCTTCGCCATCATGGTGGCGCTGATCATGGCGCTCATGCCGACCATGGAACCGATGGAGAGGTCAATGTTCCCCGTGATCAGGATAAAGCTCTGGGCGATTCCGATCAGCAGGTACTTGGACATGGACCGCAGCAGGTTCATGATGTTCTGCCCGGAAAACACCGTCGGCTCAATGAGGCCGAAGGCCACGTAGAGAATGATAAACCCCGCAAAAGCCGTCAGTGCGGCTCCCATCCCACGGATCCCGAGCAGCCGCTTCCAGGGATTTTGTTTTTTCGTATTCATATCGTTTCTCCCTCCTTAATGACTGGCAATCTTTTTATTTTCAAACGAAGTGGCCAAGGTCAAAATCTCGTTCTGCGTGGTCTCCTTCGCCATCACCTCGCCGGTGATCCGGCCATCGCACATGACGATGATCCGGTCCGCAACCCCCATGACCTCCGGCATCTCCGAGGAGACGATGACCACGGCGATCCCCTGCTTCTTGAGCTCGTTGATCAGGTTGTAAATTTCCACCTTGGCTCCCACGTCGATGCCCCTGGTGGGTTCGTCAAAGATCACCACCCGGGAATTTCTCGCCAGCCATTTGCCGACGACCACCTTCTGCTGGTTTCCGCCGGACAGATTTCCGGCGTCAATGTCCACGCCGGGCGTCTTGATCCTTAAATTCTCCACCGCCTCGTCGCAGAGCTTCTGCTCCTTCCCACGGCTCACCACCCCCAGGCCCGTGCAGACCAGATCCAGGTTGGGAAGGGCCAGATTCTGCCGGATACTTAACTTCGTGCAGAGCCCGTCCTTCTTCCGGTCCTCCGGCGCCAGCACCACGCCGTTTTTGATGGCGTCCATGGGACAGCGGATCTTCACTTCCTTCCCGTCCACGAAAATCTCCCCGCTCTCCTTGGGATCCGCCCCGAAGATCGCCCTGGTGGTCTCGGTCCTCCCCGCGCCCATCAGCCCGGCAAAGCCGACGATCTCCCCTTCATATACGGAAAAGCTGATATCCCGGACCAGCTTTCCGGCGTTTAGATTCTTTACCTCAAAAATCTTCTTTCCCTTTTCGCACTCCACATGGGGGAACTTCTCCTTGATCTCCCGGCCCACCATGCCCGCGATGATCTCGTCCATGGTCATGTCCGCAAAATCCCGGCAGGTGATGTACTGGCCGTCCCGCATGATGGTGACCCGATCCACGATATGCTGGAGCTCCTCCAGCCGGTGGGAAATATAGACGATCCCGTGGCCCTCCTCCTTGAGCTGGTGGATGATGCGGAACAGGTCGTCGATCTCCTTGGCCGTCAGGGCCGAGGTAGGCTCATCCATGATCAGGACCTTGGCGTTGATGGAGAGGGCTTTGGCGATCTCCACCATCTGCTGCTTGGACACGGGCAGATCGCCGACGATCTGCCTCGGGCTGATGTCGATCTTCAGTTCGCTTAAAATCCGGCCCGCCTCCTCCTCCATCTTCGCATTGTTGAGGGCAAAGGTCCCCTTGATCTCCCGCCCGAGGAACATGTTTTCCGCCACCGACAGGTGCCTGCACATATTCAATTCCTGGTGGATGATGGCCACCCCGGCCGCCTGGGCCTGCTTGGGCGTCATATCCCCGTACTCCTGTCCGAAAATGCGCACGGTCCCACCGTCCCTCGTATAGACGCCGCTGAGGATTTTCATCAAGGTCGATTTTCCGGCGCCGTTTTCCCCCAGAAGAGCCATGACCTCCCCGGCCCGAAGCTCAAACTGCACGTTGTCCAGCGCCTTCACTCCCGGAAAACTCTTGCTGACGTTTTCCATGGAAACAATTACATCCTGCATTCTCTCACCCCTTCATACCGACTTTACACTTCTGGTCTTAAGTATAACAAATATTGCCGGATACAAAAGAGGGGAGGAATTTTGTTTTGAGGGGGGATTATATATATTTTTTATATTTTTCAGATGTGATATAAAATTTTTTCGTTATTTTGACGGCAGATTCTGATAACTGCCAGAGGATGAGAACACAGAAAATAAAAAAATCAATCAAAGCCACATGATTCGTCTTCTAAAATTGTCAGCATCTCCCTCGGCGTGACGATACCAGGACATTCGTATCTATCACTGCATAATATTTCACGTCACACCTCTTTTCTGGCAGCAGAGATTTCTGCATTGATCTCGTCCAGCGTCATATCTGCAATGCCCTCCGCCTCCGCTTTAAGTCTTTCATCAATCCGCAACTGAATCAAAGCATTTGCCATGGCCTACATCTCCCTTCACTTGCATTTTTCCATATTTCAATTGTATTTATAGAAAACGACAAAAGTATTTGCCGTTTTCTATAAGCCCTCCGGGGGATGCGCACGATTTTTGTAAGATAGATTCTGCGCTTACACGCAGCAAAAATCGGCGCAGCAGACGCCATAAAGAAAAGATTTATGTCGTCTGCTATAAATATATACAAAAAGTCAAGCGCTTTTATTTTCCCACCACGTCCCGCTTCCCGGCCGCCGCCACGCTCCCCGCCGCAAGCAAAAGGGCGAGAAAGGCCAGCCCCAGGAAAAACGCCGGATTCCCCGCCAGGCTCAGATCCCCCACGCTCCCCTGGGTCAGAAGTACCAGAAGGAAGGAGGCGACCACCGCCGCCTTCGAGGACTTCGCAAGAAGCCCCGCAAAGAGGGACAGAAAGCCCACCGTCACCACGGCCGCCGCCGACAGAAG
The DNA here is from genome assembly GCA_947066815.1 of uncultured Lachnotalea sp. Taxonomy (GTDB): domain Bacteria; phylum Bacillota; class Clostridia; order Lachnospirales; family Lachnospiraceae; genus Lientehia. The sequence continues at coordinate 34,932 of CAMSZT010000008.1, read as the reverse complement.
CAACGAGCCGTAAAAGGCCCCGCTCCCCAGGTCAAAATCCAGCGGGAACGAGGAAGCCCCGTAAACCCTTCCCCCGAGGGCCAGACAGCCGTAGAGGAACAGCTTCGTAAGGGCCAGGGCCACGAAATTGAAGAGCCACACGGCCGAAAACTGGGAGGCTAAAAGCTTTCTCCTGCTTATGGGATAGGTGGCCATGAGGGCCATGATCCCGTTTTTGTAAGCCCCCACCACAAAGGCCGCCAGCATGACTCCCGTGAACACGATCGAGACGCTGTTGGTCAGAAATTCCACATTGGCCGAACTGCTGAGCATTCCGGCAGCCGCATCCGGCATCCCCGTCGCCGGGTCGTCGGCAATGCCGAAAAAGGCCATTCCAAAGACAAGCAGCGTCAGTAGGACGGTCAAAAAAAACGCATTTCTCACGTACCGCCCCGCGCGGTTCTTTTTCCACTCCAGCCAGATCAATTTTCTCATCTCATTCCTCCCCCACAAGCTTTAAAAAATATTCCTCCAGCGTCTCCCTCTTCCGGCCGATGGAGAGGACTCCGGCCCCGCCCTCGGAAAATGTCCTCGCCAGCGCTTCCACCGAGATTTCCTTCTCATAAATGCGGATTCTTTTGTCTTCGAGGACCCGGAATTTGGAAAGCCCCAGCTTCTCCTCCAGCAGATAAGCCGCCCTCTTCTCGTCCGCCGCCACGACCTCGAGGAAGGAGGCGCTCCTCTCGGACAGCTCCTTCATGGAAAGCTCCTCCCTGAGCCTGCCTTTCGAAAGGATCCCCACCGCATCCGCAATGCTCTCCACCTCCGACAGGATATGGCTGGAGATCAGGACTGTCACCCCGTGATCTGCGGACAGTCTCCGAAGAAGCTCCCGGATCTGACGGATCCCCTCCGGGTCCAGCCCGTTTAAGGGCTCGTCGAGGAGCAGAAGCTCCGGCCGGTGGAGCAGCGCCCTGGCAATGCCCAGCCGCTCCCTCATGCCCAGGGAATAGCTCCTCACCGGCCGGTCCGCCGCCTCCGTAAGGTGCAGAAGCTCCAAAGCCTCCTCCACGCACCCATGGCGGTAATACCCCATGTATTCCCGGTGAAGTTCCAGATTCTCCCGCCCCGTGAGCCTGTCATAAAACACGGGATACTCCAAAAGGATTCCCATCCGCTTTAAGGCATAACAAAAATCCCCGGCCGCCCAGTCCCGGTCTCCCCCGCCTGCTCTCTTTCCAAAAAGGATGACCTCCCCCGCCGTCGGCCGCAGCAGTCCGGTCACCAGCTTTAGCACTGTGGTCTTGCCCGCCCCGTTGGGTCCCAGAAATCCGTAGATCTCCCCTTTCTTCACATGGAGCGACACGCTCTCCAGGATTTTCCGCCCGCCGATCTCCTTCGTCAGATCATATGTTTCCAAAAGATACGACATTGTCATTTCCTCCTTATGGGACCATTTTCAGGCGATCGCGAAACTCAAAAGCTTATCGAATATTCTCGCGATTTTATGTTTCGCAATTGCCTAGAACCATTTTAGCAGGCAGTGCTTTCGAAGTGCTGAACCAAACCTTACGAATTTCTTTCTTCGGCCCTTCCGCCCTCCGCCCCCAGCGGAATCCGCAGGGTAAAGCAGGTCTCCACAAACGGCTCGCTAAAGACAGAGAGCGTCCCTCCCATCTCCTCCGCCAGCCGCTTTGCGATGGAAAGGCCCAGCCCGGTCCCCGGAACTTCCCGCCCGCTCTCCGCCTCCGCCCGGAACAGCCGGTCAAACACATGGGAGACCGCCTCCGACGAAAGTCCCATTCCCCTGTCCCTCACCCGGATACAGGCGAAGGGCGCCTCCCTGTGCAGGGAAAAACCAAGGTATTTCCCGTCTCCCCCATAACGTACCCCGTTGGAGATCAGGTTGGATAAGATCCGCCGGACGGCCGCCTCGTCCCCGAAGGCCGGTACTTCCTCCTCCGGGATGGAAACCTCCACCTGAAACTTCCTGCGTGTCAGAAGTTCATAAAAATCCAGCACGCACTCCCTGCAGACCTCACCGAGCTCAAAGCAGCGCAGGGTGAGCCGTTCCTCCCCGGCCCGGAGCCTGGACAGCGTAAAAAACTGCTCCATCAGTTCCATGACCTGGGCCGCCTTTCGCTCCGCCTTTTCCGCCATCTCCCAGGCGGATCCCCACAGGGCTCTGTCCGCCCCGGAATCCTTATCTTTTTGGAGGCAGAGCATTTCCAGGTAACCGAGGAGCACCGTCATGGGCGTCCGGATATCGTGGGAGACATTGGAAAGCATCTGCGCCATGGCGGCCTCCTTCTGTTTCTGATCCGCCCGGAGCTTCTGCCGCTCGTCCAGAAGACGGTTGATCTGGGCACAGAGCTCCTTCGTCTCCTCCCGCCCCGTGAAGACTGTCAGCTTCTCATCGCTTTTTTCATCCAGGATCCTTTTAAGCTCCCTTCCCAAAAAAGCCGTCTCCTCCCGCCGCCTCATGACCTTCCTCCCGAATACGGTCCGCTCTCCAGATCCTGAGGCCTTCCCTTTCGATCTGGCTTCCCCATCAGATCCGGCTCCTCCGCCTGATCCGGCTTCTCCGTCCGATCCGGCCCTTCCTCCCCCAGCCGGTAGCCGATCCCCCAGACCGTGACGATGCACCGAGGATTCCTCGGATCGTCCTCGATCTTATTCCGCAGTCTGCTGATGTGGACCTGGACCGCGTTCTCGTCGGCCAGAAATTCATCCTCCCAGACCTTGACGTAGAGCCCGGCCTTCGTGTAGACCCGTTTCGGATTCCGAAGAAACAGCCTGAGGATCTCGAACTCCTTCGCCGTCAGGCTGACCGGCTCCCCGCCCTTGCTCACGGAATAGGTCTCCTCGTCCAGCAAAAGCCGCCCCCATCGGAGCGTCCGGGCGGGACCCCCGTCCCGCCCCTCGCGGCCGGAATGCCCGCTCCCGGCCGGAGCGCCCAAGACGGCATACTCCGTATTCCTCCGGATGTTCGCCTTGATCCTGGCCAGCACCTCCGTGACGGAAAACGGCTTCGTCACATAATCGTCCGCCCCCAGGGAAAGCCCCAGAGTCTTATCCGAATCCGTATCTTTGGCCGAAAGGATCAGAACCGGCACCGTACTGACCTTTCGGATCTCCTTGAGCACCTCCAGGCCGCTCCGCTTCGGAAGCCGGAGATCCAAAAGCACCAGGCTGTAGCTCCCTTCCAAAAACCGTTCTAACGCCTCGTCCCCGTCGGCCGCACAGACCACCTCGTAATGCTCCGCCTCCAGAAAGCCGCCGAGCATCTCCCGGATCTCCCTGTCATCCTCCACCAAAAAAAGCCGTTCCCGACCGGTTCCATTTGTGTCCATATCTGTCCCGCCGCTCCTTTACTCCCGCTCTTCTCTTATGCTTCCATGATGCATCATATGCGAAATAGAAAACTTTTTCAAGCGCTTTTTCTATCATATAGAAAATCCGGAGGACATTCCTATATGGATCGAGCAGGGAAGCAGCATCTGCCCCCTGCGCATAGAAAAAGCGGCCAAGACAAGCGCCCGGCTCATCCCTGCCGCCTTTCCCCCGCGCAGGCTTCCCCGCGCGGCCATGGAATGCACGAAACGAATTTTATATTTTAGGGAAACGGTGACTTGATCAGCGTTTCCTTAGCCGTTATCTCCCTTCTTTCAGGCTCTGGATCTCCCAGGCGCTGGCATTGCCATAGTCAATATAGAGTACCTGGCCGCTCACGTAGCTGCAGATCTTGCTCCCCAGCGCCACCAGAGGATGCCCCATCTCCTTCGGCATGGCGGCCCTTCCGTTCCAGGAACCCAGATACAGATTTTCCAGGACATTTTTCCCGAATTGAACGTCCCCGTTGATGGACTTATTAAAATCGTCGCTGAGCCCCGTGATGGTAAAACCGGGGGCGATGGCGTTGAGGCGGATCCTCCGCTCTGTATACTCCGGCGTGTAGGCCTTGGACATCACATAAAAATTCTGGCACTCTTTGGCGAACACATAGCCCCGGCCCGTGCTCTCCGGGTGGGCCTCATACCAGGAGACCGCCTCCTCCCAGGAGGCGCAGGCGAGCACCGCCTCGCACTCCGGGATATGGGCCCTCCACTCCTTGCCGCCGTTGGAGGAAATGAAGGTGACGGAACCGTTGTCGGCGATCCTGGGCTTTAAGGCCTCGGTCAGGCACTGAAAGCTGAAATAGTTGGTGAGCTGGACCTCCATGGCGTTGGTGCGCCCCGGCTTGTCCGAGATCCCGTGGCAGATGAACAAAGCCTCGATCTCCTCCGGCACCTGGTCCGCCACCTCCCGGACCGCCTCCGGCCGGCTAAAATCCGTCCTGATCTCCTTCGCCACCGCAAAATCTAAGGGCTTGCTCCTCACCGTCGCATAGACGTTGGCCCCAAGCTCCGCCAGAAGCTTCGCCGCCGCCTTCCCCATGCCGGAGCCCGCCCCGGTGATGACCACGTTCTTGTTCTCAAATCCAAATAATCCCTTTACATCCATACCCCTTCTCCTTTTCCTGCGCATCGTCAACAAGCATCAAACCCCTGCCCCAATCTTAACGCATTTTCCGGAGAAGAAACAACCCGCATTTTGCCTGTAATATCCCCGCAAAAACCATACAGATTGTACAAGGGCGGACAAGGCCTGCCCCTCCTCCACATTTCAAAAGGCGCTCAGCTGCCGGCCAGCATCCGAGCGCCTTCTGTTGCTTTCTATGTTTCTCTACCGTTTCTTTTATTCCATTGAATCCAGAAGCCTTCCCATCTCCAGCGTATTGTCCGTGATGGGCACCCAGTGGTGGGACAGCTTTAACAGGCACCTCTCGTCCGGAGTCTTCCCTTCCTTCTCCAGAAACTCAATGGAGAGTTTGAAAAGCTCCCGTTCGCTCAGAGCCACATTGCCCAGTACCACCCGGCCCTTCTCCAGCATATAGGAGGTATCGGTGTCCTTCCTCGCGATCATCTCCTCCACCGTATCCTTCAGAAACTGGTAATGCTCCTGGTCCCAGGCCGAAAGAAACAGACATTTACAGAGTCCCTTCGTGCAGAAAGGCTGTTTTTTCAGCACCTTCCAAGTCTCCTTGAACCGGTCCATGTGGGCCGTCGATAAAAACAGTTTTGCGTCTGTCAACGAACGCAGACATTGATCCTGCCATGCCATAGCTGCTCCCCCTTTACTTCACGGAAGGCCGTTCCGACCCTCCGACGTCCTTTAGTTCTATTTTACTTCATTTCGGGGGCGGATTCAAGTGTTTTCAGAGTGTCCGGCGACATTCCCCGGCAGACACGTCGGTTTGGCCGATTTTACTGCGCCGCCTACCGATTGGCCAGCTCCCCGGTCACATCCTCCCAGGTGACGCCCTTCTCCGCCATCAGAACCATAGCGTGGTAAAGGAAGTCCGACAGCTCATAGATGATCTCCTCCGGGTCGGGATTCTTGGCCGCGATGACGATCTCCGTGGCTTCCTCCCCCACCTTCTTTAAGATCTTGTCGAGCCCTTTGTCAAACAGATAGTTGGTGTAAGAGCCCTCCTTGGGATGGAGCTTCCGGTCCCGGATCACCTCGTAGACCTTCTCGAACACCAGGAGCGGATTGGTCTCGTCGTACTCCTTTTTCACCAGCGTCCGGAAAAAGCAGGACCGGGAGCCGGTATGGCAGGCCGCCCCCACCTGGAAGACCTTCGCCAGAAGCGTGTCGCTGTCACAGTCCAGGTGCAGGGACTTCACATACTGGAAATGGCCGGAGGTCTCTCCCTTTAACCACCGGCTCTTCCTGCTCCGGCTGTAATAGCACATCCGCCCGGACCGGAGGGTCTCCAGAAAGGCCGGCTCATCCATGTAGGCCATCATCAGCACCTCGTTCGTCCGGTAATCCTGGACAATGACCGGCAGAAGGCCGTCCGGCCCTTTTTTAAGCTCCGCCCAGGAGACCGGCGACCGGAAGATCTCCATGGAAAAGCCTGCCTCCGAGAGCCCCGCTTTGAGCTCCATAAAAGAAACCCCCGCGGAAGAGGATTCCGCCGAAGAAATTTCCATGGAAGCCTCCCCGGCTTTTCCCGTGAGGATCACCCCGGCCGCGCCGGGAACGGACAGGAGAGCCGAGACTGTCTCCTCCCTCCCGTCCTCCGACAAAAGATACACCGGGTGAGAGATCCCCTCCCCGGGACAATCCCCTGCCGCAAGAAGAAAACCGCCCGCCCCCAGGGCTTCATACTCCGCCGCACGGGCAGGGCTTCCCGGTGCATCCAGCCAGACTAAGATCTTCTCTTTTCCAAACCGGTCCGAGACTTCCTTAAGAAGCTCCGAAGTCTCAGGCTCCGAAGCCTTTAAATACACCATCTTCGCCCCGGCGTAGAGGTACTTCTTCACATCCTCCACCCGCTTCACAAGGCCTCCAGCGAGCACCGGAACGTCCAGCTCCCGGATCAGCCGCTTCAGCAGTCCGATGCTCTCCTCATGCCCCCTGTCGTCGCCCGAGGCGTCCTCCGCCATCAGAAGATCCGCCCCGTCATGGTCAAAAAACAAAAACCGCTCTTCGGCCCCCTCCGAGAGGGCTGAAAAAACCCCCAGCTTCTTTTTCTCCGTCATCATTTCTTTCCTCACCATTTTCTTTATTACAGGGACCCTTTCGTGGAAAGCAGTCCCCGGATCCGCTCGTCCTTCCCGGTCGCCATGTCGAGGGCTCTGGCGAAGGCCTTGAACATGGCCTCGATCACATGGTGGGTGTTCTCCCCGTGAAGCTCTTTGATATGAAGGTTCATGGCCGCCGCGTAGGAGATCGCATAGAAAAACTCCTGGACCATCTCTGTCTCCAGGCTCCCCACCCGCTCCGCTTTGAGTTCCGCGTCAAAGACCAGATAGGGGCGGCCAGAGAGGTCCAGGGCGCAGACCATGAGCACCTCGTCCATGGGGAGCATGCAGGAGCCATAGCGGCAGATCCCCTGTTTGTCCCCCACCGCCCGGGCGATCGCCTGGCCCAGCACAATGCCTGTATCCTCGATGGTATGATGGGTGTCCACCTCCAGATCCCCCTTCACCGTGACCTCCAGATCAAAAAAACCATGCTTCGCAAACAGGGTCAGCATGTGATCCAAAAAGCCGATCCCCGTGTCCACCCTGCTCTCTCCCGTCCCGTCCAGATCCAGGGTCAGAGAAATCTCCGTCTCCTTTGTTTTCCGTTCGATCGTCGCCGTCCTGGCCATAATATCCTCCTTATTCAAACCTCACCTTGATGGCATTCTCATGGGCCGTCAGCCCTTCCTTCCTGGCAAACCGCATAATGTCCTCATGGACCGGCATGAGGGCCTCCCTGGAATAGGAAATGATACTGGACTTCTTCATGAAATCATCCACGCCCAGGGGCGAGAAAAATTTCGCCGTCCCGTTGGTGGGAAGCACGTGGTTGGGCCCCGCAAAATAATCCCCCAGCGGCTCACAGCTGTGATCCCCGATGAAGATCGCCCCCGCGTTGCGGATCTTCGTCATGACCGAAAAGGCGTCCTTTGTCATGATCTCCAGATGCTCCGAGGCAATGTCATTGACCGCCGAAACGGCTTCCTCCAGATCTCTGGCCAAAAGGATACAGCCATAGGTATCCAGGGACTTCTCCATGATCTCCCGGCGGGATAGCTCCTTCAGGAACCCGTCGATCTCCCGGTTGACCTCGTCTGCCAGCTTCTCCGAGGTGGTCACCAGAATGGCCGAGGCCATCTCGTCGTGCTCCGCCTGGGACAGAAGGTCCGCCGCCACATAGCGGGGGTTGGCCGTCTCGTCGGCCAGCACCAGGATCTCACTGGGACCGGCGATGGAGTCAATGCTCACAAATCCAAAGACCGCCTTCTTGGCCAGAGCCACGAAAATATTCCCCGGTCCCACGATCTTGTCCACCTTGGGGATGGATTCCGTCCCGAAGGCCAGGGCCGCCACCGCCTGGGCTCCCCCTGCCTTGAAGATCCGGTCTGCCCCGGCCTCCTTCGCCGCCGCCAGGACCGCCGGATTTAAGCTTCCGTCCTTTGCCGGCGGCGTCGTCATGACGATTTCCCCCACGCCGGCCGCCTTTGCCGGCACGATATTCATGAGCACCGACGAGGGATACACCGCCTTCCCACCGGGCACATAGACGCCGACCCGGTTTAGGGGCGTAAGCTTCTGCCCCAGAAGGATGCCCTCCTCCGAAGAGTCAAACCAGCTGCAGCGGCGCTGTTTCTCATGAAAAGCCCGGATGTTCACAAGAGCCTTCCGGATGACCGAGAGAAGTTCTTTGTCCACTTCCTCGTAGGCCTTTTCGATCTCCTCCTCCGTCACCAGCACGTTCTCCGGAGACACCTGACAGCCGTCAAACCGCTCCGTGTAGGCAAAGAGGGCGGCATCCCCGTTTTTCCTCACATTTTCCACGATCTCATTCACCGTGCCTAAATAAGCCCCGTACTGGGAAGGACTCCGTTTCGCAAGAAGCTCTTTAAGCGCCCGCCTCGAATCCTCCCCAAGCCTTACCATCTTCATATCATCCTACCTCCCTGTTCCCTTAAAAGCACCCGCATGGCGTCCAGGATCCGGCTGATCCGCTCATGCTCGATCTTCATGCTCACCTGGTTGACCACCATCCTGGCCGAGAGAGGCACGATCTCCTCCAGCACGTCCAGCCCGTTCTCCCGGAGAGTGGACCCGGTCTCCACGATGTCCACGATCACCTCCGCAAGACCCACGATGGGAGCCAGCTCGATGGAACCGTTCAGCTTGATGATCTCCACCGTCTGATGCTTCTTATTATAGAAATAATCCTTGGCAATGCCCGGATACTTGGTGGCCACCCGGATCAGCTCATGGTGTTTTAACTTATCCGCCGCCTCCCTCGGCCCACAGACGCACATGCGGCACCGGCCGATCCCCAGATCCAGCACCTCATAGAGCCGTCTGCCCTCCTCCAGAAGGGTATCTTTTCCCACGATCCCCAAATCGGCCGCCCCATACTCCACATAGGTGGGCACGTCGTTGGCCTTGGCCAGAAAAAACCGCACCTTGAGGTCCTCATTGACAAAGATCAGTTTTCTCGTTCCTTCCTCTTTCATCTCCTCGCAGGGGATCCCGATGGCCTCGAAAAGCTCCATGGACTTTTTCGCCATCCGCCCTTTCGCCAGGGCGATCGTCAGATATCTCACCGCACGTCCTCCTCCCGTTCCGGTATTTCCGGCCTTACCTCTGAGAGCTCCCGCTCCTCCGCCTCATCCGCTCCCCTCTCCCAGACAAAAAATCCATCCGCCGAGAGATAATACAGCGTGTCCATGCGGTTCCTCTCCCCGAAGCTCTTGTACTCCGCCAGGGAAATTCCCTCCCCCTTCCGCACGAACTGGAGCTTCCGCCCCTCCCGCCGCCACCTGGCCGCCAGGGGAACGGCAGTCTCCCTCTGCTCCCTGTCATAGACGAACAGCAGAGCGGGCTCCGGAATCCGCACTGGGACGTGCTGCCTGGAGAGGGCCGACAAAAGGCCGTCCACGGAAATGGAAAAGCCCACTGCCGGGGCCTCCTTCCCAAACTGCCGCATCAGTCCGTCATAGCGCCCCCCCGACAGAATGGGCTCCCCCATGCCGAAGGTGACCCCCCGGAAAATGATCCCCGTATAGTACTGGTACTTTCCAAGCATGCCGAGGTCGAAGGACACATAATCTGAGAGGCCGTAGAGCTTCAAGATCCGCCAGAGGTTTTCAAGCCGCTCCACCGCCGCCCCCATGCGGGCGTTGACCGCCAGCTCCTCCGCCGTCCCAAGAAGCTCTGCCGGGCCGAACAGCTCCGGGAGTCTCCGGAACACCTCCGAGATCCGCCCGTCAAGCTTCTGCCCGGACACCAGCTCCTCCACGCCAAAGAAATTCTTCTCCTCGATCAGCTCTCTCAGGCGCACCTCGGTCTCCGGCTCAAGTCCGGCCTCCTCCACCAGCCCGTTAAAAAACTCCACCTGGCCCACATCCACCTGGAAATCCTTAAGGCCCGCCGCCAGAAGCGCCTCCACCGAGAGGGCCACCATCTCCGCATCGGCGTCACTGGAGGCATCGCCGATGAACTCCGCTCCCTGCACCGTCGACTCCTTCAGCCTCCCCTGATAGCTGGAGTGGTTGATAAAGGTGTTGGCCAGATAAGACAGCCGGATGGGAAGAGTTTCTTCCATATAATATTTGGCCGCACACCGGGCCACCGGCGGCGTCATGTCCGGCCGGAGCACCAGGGTGTTCCCTTCCCGGTCAAAAAACTTGTACATCTCCCTGGAGGCCACGCTGCCCCGCTCCTTGTTAAAAATGTCAAAAAACTCAAAGGAGGGTGTCTGCAGCTCACTGTAGCCGTAGGACCGGAGGACCTCCCGGATCCGGCCCTCCACCGCCAGCTTCCTCTCGTATTCCGAATTGTAAATATCCCGGACGCCCTCCGGGGTATGAAGCAGTTGTTTCATAGAATGTCTCCCATATCGCTTTACTATAGTAACGTGTTATCAAATTATCACGTGAAGCTCATTATAGCGAATCTCATATCATCTGTCAATTCCGGATTTCAAAAAAGGTTCCCGCTCAACAAAGGTATTGTACTACCGAATGACAAAATCGACAAGGACAAACCACAAAAAATATGGGAATCCCCATTTCCAATTGACACCGGCCACTCCTCATGCTACTATGAGAACATGCAGGAAACGGCAAAAACAGCTGCCGTTTCCTGTTATTTCCACCGGACACTTCCGGCGGTACGATCAAAAAATAATGGGAGGAATCATCGGGTATGAAACGATCATCAAAAATCACCGCCCTTCTGCTTGCGGCGGCGCTCCTTCTCGCCGGCTGCGGCGGCAAGGCGGGAGACAGCGGGGAGAGCGGGGAAGCCAACAAGAAGGCCGGAAAGGAAGCCAGCGCAGACGCAACGACCATGCGGCTGGAAAAGACCGTTGGCGAGGTGGCCGTGTGGGACGAGGAGGAGGAAAACGTGGAGCTCCAGGAAAAGCTCCCCCTGTACAGCGGCTATCAGCTCTTCACCAGGGCGGAGAGTTTCAGCTGGATCAACCTGGACGACACGAAGCTTGCCAAGATGGACAAGGAAAGCGCCGCCTCCATCCAGAAGGAGGGTAAACACCTGACACTCACGGCCAGTCAGGGAAGCCTGTTTTTCAACGTGACGGAGCCCCTGGCCGAGGATGAGACCATGGAGATCGAGTTCGGCGACATGATCGTGGGCATCCGCGGAACTTGCGGCTGGGTCAGCGCCGCCGCCCCCCGCGCCGTCTACATCCTGGAGGGGACCGTGACCTGTGAGATCCCCGACGAGAACCTGAGCGCCCAGGTCTCCGCCGGGGAGATGGCCTATCTGGTAAAAAGCACGGAGGACCGCATCCAGGTAGAACCCTTCACCCGGATGGACATCCCCCGGTTCGTGCTGGACGAGCTGGACAGCGAACTGGTACAGAGCATCCCCGAGTCGGAACCGGAGACCGAATCCCTGCCGCCGGAGACGGAAGCGGCGGATACCGGTGTCTACACCCTGCCCATGTCCTCGGCTGACTTTGAAGAGCTCATGCGAAACAGCCAGTCCGACCAGACGATCACCATCCGGGCCGGTGCCGGGGACAACACCCTGTCCGTCGACGGCTTTACCAGCATTTCCGGACACCTGATCCTGGAGGAGGGCGTCAATCTGTCCATCTCCGAAGACGCCCAGTTAAACATTTATGGAACACTGGATGTGCGGTCCGACCTCTCCAACGACGGGTTCCTCTGGATCCTGGACGGCGCCTCCCTCCAGGTAGGCGGCGCCTTCGCCAATTCCGGGATGCTCTCCAACGGAGAGATCGAGAAAGGGATGGATGAGACACCCGTGGAGACACAGAACTGCCGGATCGTCGCTGCCCAGGGGATCGAGAACACCGGATATCTGGAAAATGCCGGCTCCATCGAAGGGAGCATCACAGTCAACGGGGGAAACATCTCCCTCATGGCCGGAAACGTGGACCGTCTCGTTCTAAACGACGGGCTCTACATCGATGACGGCGGCGCCGTGGGAGAATTCACCCAGAACGGCGGCAAGACCACCTCCGCGGAACAGGGGTACCGATACTGACATACCGATCCTCTGACCACCCGGCAAAGACACATTCCGAAAAACAGGGACTGCACACGCAGTCCCTGTTTGTTCCATCCGTATCCTGTTTCCGTTTCCCTCCCCTGCCGCAGCAGGACCGTTCACCAGATCAGCGTCAGCAGGCGATAAAGCAGATTGGCCGCCACTCCCGCGCATAAACCTCCGATCGTATGACAGAGGATCGCCGCACCGGTAAATTTCCGCTCGTTCAGGCTGTCCATCATGGCCACATGGGTGCTCAGATACCCGCTCCAGCACATGCTCATGGCCGTGAAGACGGCAATGTCATTGGCCCTGGCGGTCCCCTCCGCCACCATGGCTGGGATCAGGCTGATCGCCGCCCCCGCGGAACCGAGAGACGTGATCGGTACGGAAACCGCCGACGGGGAAGTGAAGCCAAAGAGCGGGACGAGGAGAAACTGCAGCTTCTCCCCGATCCAGGGGAAGAAGCGGACTCCTTCATAGGCCGCACCCGTATATACGCCCTCCGGCCCCGGCCCGTTGGTGAGCATCAGCACGACCGTACAGATGATCAGGACGCCCGGGATGATGGCAAATCCCATCTTCACCCCCGACTGGCCGCCCTCCAGAAGCGCATTGATAAAACGGTTGGCTATGCTCCCTTCCCTCACTTCCCGGTAGCGAATCAGATCGACCGTCTCCCCCGCCTCTTCTTCAAATCCCGCTTCCGTGTCGTAAAATCTTCTTGTCCGCCGTATCATCAGCCTGGTGCTGATGATGCTTCCGATGACCGCGGCCACATTCCCGACCACCACGGCCGCCGTAAAAGATTCCCCGTTTTGGGAGGGCAGGCTGACCAGAAATACGGATATGATCAGCCCCATCCCGAAAGCAGTGCCCAGATTTGTCAGCGCCGGCAGCTGATATTTTTTTAAATACCGCCGGAACCGTTTGTCGTCGCAGAGGGTCAGCACGGCGGGATTATCGGAAAAATAGGTGGCAAATACACTGATGATACTGGCCCCGGGGAGCCGGTAGACCGGATACATCAGAGGAGAGATCAGCCGGTTGGCAATGGAGATCACCCCGAATTCCGCCAGGATCCCCGACAATGCGCCCGCGATCACGGCGATGGCCATGATATACCATACCGTTTCCATCAATAAGGTGTACGCCGTATTCAGCATAGTGTTGACCATATTGACTCCGCCCATCCTGCTGCCGATCAGCCAGAACAGAACTGCCGCAGAAAAAATGCACAGGAATCCCTCCAGGCTGATCGCTTTTTTGTACCCGGCAGGCGGGTTCTCCTGTTTTTGAACCTTCATGTTCCACCTCTGCATCCGAAATGCCTTTTCCTCATAATCTTTTTTCATTGTATCACAGGAACTATCAGGAAACTTTGCGGATACTCAGATAAAAACTTTCTGATTCTCACATAAACAGTTGCAATTTTCCGCATTTGCCACTATTATTTTAAATATACCATATATTTTGCCGCAGGATCGAACGGAGGATATAAATGTTCAACAAAGTGATCTGTAAGATCGTAGATTTTCCCTGTCACGAACAGGGGCACAGCCATTCCCACGGACATATCATCGTCCCCATGGAAAAGCCGGTAAGGCTCACCCATGACGGCCAGAGTTATACGCTTTCGGCCAGCTACATGTCCTTCATACTGCCCCATTCCTACCACAGGTTCAGCGGGCAGAGCCACCAGGATATCATCGTCATGGATATCCCGGAGACGATGATCAAGAAAAAAGATCACGCGGCATTTTCCGCCAACCGGATCCTTCCGGTGGACCAGACGCTGATGCCCCTCATGGAGCTGATCCGCCACGAGATCATGACAGATCCCTACTCCGATTCCGTCCGCTATCTGTTTTACTATATCTACGATAAATTCGTGGCCGGACAGCATTTCAAATCTCTGAAATATATCGCGGATAATTACGCCGAGAATATCACCGTGGCAAAACTGGCCCAGATCGAGAACTATAACCGGTTCTACTATACCGACTGGTTCAAGAGCAAGACGGGAGTCCTTCCCAGCGAATACATACAGACCGTGCGGATCGAGAAGGCAAAGGCGCTCCTCTCCCACACAAAATATAAAATAACGGAGATCGCCCACCAGGTAGGCTACGACAGCTGCTCCTCCTTCACGAGGGCTTTTAAAAAGCTGGAGCATTGTTCTCCCCGGGAATACCGGAACCTGGGCAGGAATGCCCCGAACTCAAAAGAGGTGATCTGAACATACGTCTCCTCCGCCTTCCTCTTTCCCGGCCATCACCCGGCAGCTCTTCCTCCGGCAGGAGATCCCGTACTTTATGACGGTCTCCATCCCGTCCTCCCGGAGTTTCCCCTCATACCCCTTCTCCTCGATCTGGGCGAGCGCCTCCAGACAGCCGGCATCCAGTTCCCCTCCGTCCGGATACTTGACCTCGATCACGATTCCCTTGTTCTCCTCCTCGATCTCCACCAGGATGTCGCTGAAGCCCTCGCCGGACTCCTGGTTGGAGCGGATGACCCAGTCTTCCCTGTGGCTGAGAAGCCCCAAGAGGATACCGTGATAGAAATTTTCCTTTTTCCCCTTCCGCACGCTGGTGTCCCGGATGCTGATGGTCTTTTTCAGGTAGGCCGTGAACTGCCGCTCGACCTCCCCCGCATCCCCCGCCGCGAAGGCCAGACAGAGGGCGTCCAGCTTCGGCGCATCCTTTCCGGCCTCCGCCTTAAACCACTCCATGATCTGATCGATATAGATCTTCTTGAGCTCCAGATTGGGGATCTTCAGCTCGTACACATCCCCGTCCGGCTTTCCCTGCCAGGTCAGATACCCCGTGGTGAAAAGAACGCTCCAGAGATTGTCGATGTTCTGATACAACTCCCGGTAAGTCAGCTCATGATTCAGCTTTTTCCCCACCGTCCCGCCGTCAATCAGAATCTCCATCTCCCGCCTGGTGCTGGCCCCCGCCCGCTCCAGAAAGGTCCGGACGATCTCATTGCCGCTGGTGTTGGCCCAAAAGGCCCTCGGCTCCGCCTCCGGGTCGGAGCGCAGAAGCTTTACATAACTGATCACGTCCCAGGGACAGTAAACCGATCCATTCCCAAACCGGTAGCCGTCGTACCACTCCCGCACCACCTTGTATTTCTCACTGAGGCCGTAATAGGCGAGCATATCCCTCACTTCTTCGTCGGAAAAGCCGAAATATCCCGCATAAGAGACGTCGATGACCGAGAAGACGTTCAGGTTGTTAAGCCCTGTGAAAATGCTCTCTTTCGCGATACGCAGGCATCCGGTCATGACCGCAAAATATAAATTCGGATTCGTCTTGAGCGCCTGCCCGAACAGGTTTCGCAGAAGCTCCGCCATCTCCTCATAATAGCCGGCCCTCTGCGCCCTGTCCAGGGGAACGTCATATTCGTCGATCAGCAGGATCACCTTCTGCCCGTAATGCTTACAGAGAAGCTGGGATAAAAGCTGTATACTCCCTCCAAGCATTTCCAGGGACATCGCAAACTCCTGTTTTCCCTCCGGGTCGATCTGGATCAGCTGCCGGTATCTCTCCTTCTCTGCGTCCGTAAGCCGCCCGCTCTCCAGAAGGAACTCAAACCGCATGGCCTCGTCCCCGATGATGGAGCGGAGCATGGCCAGCGCCTCCCCGTAGTTTCCGGCCGCCGCCCCCTTCAGAGTGACCGAGATCACCGGGAACCGCCCCATGTACTGTTCGCAGAGTTCCCGCTCTCCCTCAATCTTCAGGCCCTCAAAGAGCTTTGGATCCGCCCCGTATTCAAAAAAATATTTTAACATATCCATATTCAGGGACTTCCCGAACCGCCTGGGACGGGTAAACAGATTCACTTTGGCCCAGTTGTTTAAAAGCTCCCGGATCATATCCGTCTTATCCACATAGTAAAAACCCTCCGTGCGTATTTCCTCAAAACCCTCGATCCCGATCGGAAGTTTTTTCGTGGTATCCATCGTTACTCCTCTCCTTTCCAGGTGCAGCCCCTGCCATTCCCTGTCACTCTTCCCGCTCCGCAAGGTCCTTATCCAGCATTTCCAGATAATGGACGTAGGCCCCGTGCCGGAAGGGGATCCGGAAGCTCTTGTCCAGCTCCGCGTAGGTGAAACTTTTCCGCCCCCCATTCTTCCCCCTCTCCCAGTAGGAGAGCAGATCCCGGAAGGGCACGTAATAAAATTCATCCAGCCCGGTAAAATACAGGACGATAAAGGAGACCCCTCCCTGCTTCTCAAAAGCCTCCATGAACGCCATCTGATGCTCGTGGATGTTCTGGAGAGGGAAGGTGGTGTTCACACACTCCTTCGCGTCAAAGCAGACCGGGATCCCCTGGACCGCCCCGATATAGTCCACCGTACTCTTCTGGTCGAAATAAGCCAGAGTGATATGGCGGCTCTCCTTGTCGATATTGACCGGCTTGATGGGCGTGGGGATCTTCTGGATCAGGGCCAGCCCGCCGTCCCGGTATTTCTCATTGGTGTGATTGATCAGTTCCTCCAGGGTCGAACCCCGGAGGCCCCTGGAGCCCCAGGTCGCCATAAATTTCCCATCCCTTCTTTTCCGGAAAACTTCTGCCTGTGCGATTCCGGTTTTGCCGTGCCTCCAGGTAGATTTCCTCCCCCGCGAGGACTCTCCGGAAGACTTCCGGCAGGGGCGCCTCCACTGTCCGGCCGGAGAGCCCCAAGAGGGCTCCGGAGAGCTCCGGGAACTCCATCTGCCAGGCGTGGAGGAGCTGGAAAGAGATCCCGTACTGCTCCCGGTACCTGCGGTTGATTCCGCCGTCCCCGTATTTTCGATCGCCGACGACCGGATGCCCCAGATCTGCCAGGTGGGCCCGGATCTGATGGGTCTTCCCGGTGATCAGTTCCACCCTGAGAAGGGTTGCGTCCGCACCGTGAGCCAGCGGCTCATAGGCAGTGTGGATCCGGGCGGCCCCTTCCCCCTGCTGTCTGCAGACCGTCACCTGGTTGGTCCTCTCATCCTTGATCAGCCACCCGGAAAGGCGGCCCGCCCGGGCGAGCCTTCCCTTCACCAGGCAGAGGTAATATTTTTTTACCTTCCGCTCTTTAAACAGGAGGGAGAGATCCCGGAGGGCCGCCTGAGTCTTCCCGGCGGTAATGAGGCCGCTGGTGTTCCGGTCCAGCCGGTTGCAGACAGAGGGGCGGAAGCTCCGGAGGGCCTCCCCCGTGGTCTCCCCCGAAGCCAGCAGATAGCCCAGGAGATATTCTACCAGGGAGAGCTCCCCCTTCTCCGCCCCCTGGGAGAGCATTCCGGCCGGCTTGTTGATGAGGAGCACGTCGGGATCCTCGTAAAGAATATCCAGCTTTGCCGCGGGGAACCGGATCCCGGCCTCCCCGCGCCGAAACCCCTCGATGGTCTCCTCCGAGAGGAACAGCTGGATCTTGTCCCCGGCGGCCAGCCGCTCGCTGCCGTCACATTTTTTCTTATTGCAGGTGATGTTCTTTTTCCGGAACATTTTGTAAAAAAAGCTCTTCGGCGCCTTCGCCATATACTTCTGCAGGTACTTGTCCAGACGCTGCCCGGCGCCCTCCGCACCTACGAGGATCTCTCTCATCACATTTCTCCTACATGGAATACACCAAAAGCTCCGCCCGCTTCTTCTCGAGCTCTGCCCGCTGCTCTTCCGAGGCCGGCGGCTGGATCCCCCTGGCCCGCCCCAGGAACGCCTCATAGTCCGTAAAGAGCTGGATCTTAGAATAGATCCCCACGCTCTTCAACAGACCGTTCACATCCCGCTCCGTCTCCCTCACGTCCAGCTTTTTTGAGGCCGTGTAGGCGGCGATCCCCGTCCCATGGAGGACGGAGACCTGGATGGGCACCAGCTTGTCACCGGCCGTCAGGATCATATCGCAGGCCGTCACCTGCCCCTCGCTCGCGGAGGCAAACCGGTCGTACTCCGCCCTCCCCAGAGGCAGACCCTTGCACCTGGCAATGATGTTCACCAGGAACATGGCGGCCGGGATCACCGGGAACACCGCCCCGATGGTCCAGATCGTAGTCCTTTTTCCGGTGGCCAGGTACCCGATGAGCACCGCCCCGAAGGAGAGCGCCAGGCAGATCCCGCAGAAAAGACACTGCCTGAGAAGCTTTTTCTTTCCGTAACCATAAATTCCTTTTTCCATCGCCGTTCCTATTTCTCCCATCTGTCGCAGAGCATATGGATCTGATCCGCCATCCTCGCCAGATCCTTGTTGGCGCCGCCCTCGCTCCTCCGGATGATGGCCAGCAGGCGCTCCCCGGCCGCCAGCAGACGCTCGAATACCTGGCTGGCTTTCTTTGCCGCCGCCTTTTCCTTCTTGACCCGGACCGGCACGCCCTCCTTGATCCATGTATCAGCCTTCATGTCGTAGACTCCGCCGCTGAAGGGTGCCTCCGTCTCAAAGCCGTGCTCCTTTCTCAGGCATTCCGCGAACTCGTCGCACACGCTGTCCTCACCGTGGACCACGAACACCTTGAGGGGCTTGGGCCAGAAAGCGTTGATCCAGGCCAGGAGCCCGAACTTGTCCGCGTGGCCGCTGATCCCGTCCAGCTTCTTGATCTCCGCCCGCACCTCGATGGTCTCGCCGAAGAGCCGCACCACCTTCGCCCCGTCCATCAGAGAACGGCCGAGGGTCCCTTTGGACTGATAGCCCACGAAGAGCACCGTGGACTCCGGCCGCCAGAGATTGTGCTTTAAGTGATGGCGGATCCGGCCGGCCTCACACATGCCGGAGGCCGAGAGGATCACCTTCGGCTCCTCGTCAAAATTGATCATCTTGGAGTCGTCGCTGGTGATCGACAGGGTCAGCCCGTCGAACTTGATGGGATCGATCCCCCGGTTCAGAAGCTCCATGGCTTCCTCTCCGAAGCAGTTGTACTTGTGCTTGTTGAAAATATTGGTCGCCTCCACGGCCAGCGGGCTGTCCACAAAGACCTTGAAGTTGCCATGGCCCTTCACCAGGCCGTCCTCCTTGATCTTCCGCAGGTAAAACAGAAGCTCCTGGGTCCGCCCAACGGCAAAGGCCGGGATCACCACGTTCCCGCCCCGGTCAAAGGTCCTCTGGATCACCGCCGTGAGTTCCTTCACATAATCCACCGGCACCTCGCTGTGGAACCGGTTCCCGTAGGTGGATTCCATGACCACATAATCCGCCATTTCCAGATACTTGGGGTGTTTGATGAGCGGCTGGAAACGACACCCGATGTCCCCGGAAAACACCAGCTTCCTGGTCTCCCCATCCTCCGTCATCCAGATCTCAATGCTGGCGGAGCCGAGGAGATGCCCCACGTCCGTAAACCGCACCCGGATCCCCTCGCAGACCGAAACCTCCTCGTCATACTCGCAGGGGACCAGATGTTTGAGAAGCCCCTCCGCGTCCTCCATGGTATAAAGAGGCACATATTCGGGGTCGCCGGACCGCTTCGCCTTCCGGTTTCTCCACTCCGCCTCAAACTCCTGGATGTGGGCGCTGTCACGGAGCATGATCTGACACAGGTCACAGCTGGGCCTGGTGGCGTAAACCTCCCCCCGAAAACCCTGGGCATAGAGTAACGGCAGGAGCCCGGAGTGATCGATGTGGGCATGAGTCAGAAATACCGCGTCGATCTCCGAAGCCTGCACCGGGATCTCCTGATTCTCATAAAGGTCCTCCCCCTGCTCCATGCCGCAGTCCACCAAAAAATTCTTTCCTGCTGCCTTCACCATATGGCAGCTTCCCGTCACCTCATGATCCGCCCCTAAAAAGATCAGTTCCATAAATACCCTCCTTACATTTTTTCTCACAGGCGATCGCAAAACTTGAAATTGCCTATTTTTTCTTATGCCGATTCCTTATGGTTGCTTTTTTCTTTCCTCCTTCCCTCCGCCGGCCCTTTCTCTCCCGGCCTCTCTCCGTCTGCCCTGCCGGTTCTGTGGGAGCGGCCTTCGGCCGCTCCGGCCGGATCAGACATTTCGGCCCATAGCCGATCAGATCCTCCCGGCCCGCGAGGCGCAGGGCCTCCTCCACCAGTTTCCTGTTCCTCGGGAGCTTATACTGGATCAGCGCCCGCTGCAGGGCCTTCTCATGGGGGCTTTTCGGCACATAGACCCGCTCCATGGTCCTGGGATCCAAACCGGTGTGGTACATGCAGGTGGAGAGGGTCGACGGTGTCGGATAAAAATCCTGCACCTGCTCCGGCATATGCCCCGTATCCCGCAGGTATTCCGCCAGGAGTACCGCATCCTTCATGGTGCATCCCGGATGGGAGGACATGAGATAGGGGACCAGATACTGCTTTTTCCCCAGCCGCTCGTTCATCCTCCTGTATTTTTCCGCAAAGGCCAGATAGACCCCCGCCTCCGGCTTCCCCATCCGCTTTAAGACCTCCGGTGAGATGTGCTCCGGCGCCACCTTCAGCTGGCCGCTCACATGGTAAGCGCAGAGCTCCCGCAGAAAGCCGTCGTCCTTGTCCGCCATCACGTAATCAAAACGGATCCCGGAGCGGATGAACACCCGCTTCACCCCGGGGATCTCCCGGAGCCTTTTTAAAAGTCTGCGGTAATCCCCATGGCTCACCTTCAGATTGGGACAGGGCGACGGAAACAGGCACTGCCTGTCCGGGCAGGCCCCCGACGTTCGCTGCTTCTCGCAGGCCGGCATCCTGAAATCCGCCGTGGGCCCGCCCACATCGTGGATATAGCCCTTAAAATCCGCCAGCCCGGTCAAAAGCCTGGCCTCCGCCTCGATGGAATCGTGGCTCCTGGTCTGGACGATCCGCCCCTGATGGAAGGTCAGGGCACAGAAGCTGCAGCCGCCGAAGCACCCCCTGTTGCTCACCAGGCTGAACTTCACCTCCGAGAAAGCCGGGATCCCTCCCGCCTTATCGTACATGGGGTGCCAGGCCCGCATGTAGGGGAGGGCGTAGACATCGTCCATCTCTGTCTCCGAGAGAGGCAGGGCCGGCGGGTTCACCACCACGTAGCCGCGGCTCCCGTAGCTCTCCGCCATCCGTTTTCCCCGGAAGGGATCCGTGTTCCGGTACTGGATCCGGAAGCTCTGCGCATAAGCCCTTTTGTCCGTCCTCACTGCCTCATGATCCGGCAGGAGTTCCAGGGGAAGATCCTCCGGCAGAGATTTCGTCCGGTAAGCCGTCCCGGCCACATAGGTGATCTGTGAGACCGGGATCCCCGCCTCCAGAGCTTCCGCGATCTCGATGACAGAATGCTCTCCCATCCCGCAGCTTACGATGTCGGCCTGGGAGTCTATCAGGACCGAACGCTTCACCTGATCCGACCAGTAGTCATAGTGGGAGAGCCGCCTCAGGCTTGCCTCGATGCCCCCGATCACAATGGGGATCTGCCCGTAAACCTTCCGGATCAGGTTGCAGTAGACCGTCACCGCACGGTCCGGCCGCCTCCCCATGACGCCCCCCGGCGTGTAGGCATCCGTCTCCCGCCTCCTCCTGGAGACCGAATAATGGTTCACCATGGAATCCATGTTTCCGCCGCAGACCAGGAAAGCGAGCTTTGGCGGCCCGAACACCTGGATGCTTTTCTCGTCCCTCCAGTCCGGCTGGGGGATGAGGGCCACTTTATAGCCCCTGGACTCCAAAAGGCGGCTGATGATGGCCGGCCCAAAGGAGGGATGGTCCACGTAGGCATCCCCGATGACATAGACAAAATCCGGCTGCTCCCAGCCCCGCCGCTCCATATCCGCCCTGCAGACAGGAAGAAAATCCCTCATAAACCTCAGTCCTCCAGATCGATCTCCTCATACGAGCCGATAAACGCATCCGCCAGGGCCTCCTTTTTCGCCCGGATCCCCGAAGAATAGGCGTCCTCCACGGCCCACACCGTCATCCCCGCCCTCTTTCCGGCCAGGATCCCCGCCGGGATGTCCTCAAAGACCAGACACGATTCCGGCTCTGCCCCCAAAAGCCCGGCGGCATGGAGATACACATCCGGAGCCGGCTTCCCCCGCTCCACCTCGCATCCCACGGCCACGGCGGAAAAATAGCCGGCAATGTCCAGGGCCTTTGTCACCGCCGTCACAAGCTCCCTCGAATTGCTGGTGGCGATCCCCATGGAGATTCCCCTCCCCTTCAGATATTCCAGGAATTCCCGGACCCCCGGCTTTAAAGGCACCTCATGACTGTACTGGTACATGGCCATCTCATTCCAGCAGTCCTTGAGCTCGTCCAGGGTCATGGGCAGGTCAAACCGCTCCCTGAAATAGACGGCCGTCTCCGAGAAGCTCTTCCCCTCGATCTCCTCCTGAAGACCGTCCGGGAGCAGGATCCCGAAGCGGCCCAAAAACTCAATATCGATCTTTTTCCACATCCCCATGGAATCCACCAGGGTTCCGTCCAGGTCAAAGATCACCGCCCGGATCCCCTCCGGCAGGGCGGTCTTTTTTGAAAGCTTCCTCTGCTCCGGAGCCGTCATTTTCTTCGGTACTTCTTTTTTCTCTGGCGTCAAAGTCATATCCATCTCCATCCGGGATCGTATTTATTCTTGAGGGTTTCTCCGTTCCTTTTGGCAAAGCCCAAGGGCCAGCCGTCCGTACAGACCAGGCACCAGCCGTCGCCGCCTCTGCCAAAAGCCCCCTCTGCCGTCACCGTCTCCCCTTTTAAATATTTCACGGTGCGGACATCCTCCGGTGGGAAATCCGCCGTATCGGAGAAGGCATCCTTCCCGAGATACATGGCAAGAGCCTGGGAGGGAGCAAACCGCCCCCGCCTCACCGTCCCCAGAAAAAGCCCGGTCCGAAGATACCGGAGGGAGGGAAGCTCCTCCGGAGGGAGGGGCAGCAGATAAAGCTCCCCGTCCCGCTCCCAGTAATATCCCCGCTCCTCCGGGTCAAAAGGCGCCCGGATCTGTGCTCGAAATTTCGCAAGATCCGGCTGCCCTTTCAGAAACAGCCCGTTGTGCTTCTGCCGTCTCCCTTCCTCCTCACTCTCCGTTTCCCGAAAGGCCTCCGGGCGACTCCTGTCCGCCCCTCTCCCGGACACCCCGCCTTTCTTCCGGAACAGGGCCGCAAAGTGTCCCTCTCCCTTTACCCTCCAGGGATACAGCCGCAGGGACGCCCCGTCCGTCCCCTGCACGGCCCCGTGGGCAGCCGGGAGCGCAAGCTGCTCGATCTCTGGCTCCTCCTTAAGAAGCCAGGCCGCCGCCCCCTCGTCCTCCGCCTCGGAAAAGGTACAGGTGGAATAGAGCAGGATCCCTCCCGGCCGAAGCATCCTGCAGGCCAGGCGCAGGATCTCCCTCTGGACGGGCGCATAGTATCCCGGTCCTTTTTTCTCCCAGTCCGAGGCCATGGAGGGCTCCCGCCGGAACATCCCCTCCCCGGAGCAGGGGGCATCCACCAGGATCTTGTCAAAAAACTCCGGAAAACACGCCGCCAGCCGCTCCGGCTCCTCCGCCGTCACCAGACAGTTCCCGATGCCGAAACGCTCCAGATTTTTAAGAAGAGCCCTGGCCCTGGAAACGCTCCGGTCGTTGGAGACCAGAAGGCCCGTCCCAGAAAGCCTTGCCCCGAGGGCCGTACTCTTCCCGCCCGGCGCCGCACACAGGTCCAGGATCCGCTCCCCCGGCTCAACGGGCAGAAGCGCCGCCGGGGCCATGGCGCTGGGCTCCTGCAGATAATAAAGCCCCGCATAGTGATAGGGGTGCTTTCCCGGCGTCACTCCCTCCCCGCGGTCCCCATAATATCCGTCCCCCGGAGACCAGGGCACCTCCTCCGGCATCCTCCCCCCAAAGACCTTATGCAACACCGCCTCCCGCTTGCGGGGCGGTACCTTCAGGGGATTGAGGCGCAACCCGGAAACGCTCTTCTCCTCCATGCTGCTTCTGTACTTTTCGTATTCCGTCTGTCCCAGAAGGAGCCTCATCTCCTCCAGGTAAGCCGCAGGCAGTTCCATGTTTTTCTCCAATCCGGTCAGGCACCCAGGTCCGTAAAGGTGTGAAATCCCTGAACCTTCCGCAGGGCGGCCAGCTTATCCAGCCGCCGCCCGAAATCCTCCAACTCCTCCAGGGAGCCATTGTGATAGACCTCGTAAAATTCGTTCTGTATATTCAGGACCGCATCCTCGTAGCCCTCTCCGCTGTAAAGATTCTGGATATTGTTCAGGATATCCGCCACCACGGCCGCCTTCTCCTGAAACAGATGCTGGGCATCCACGATCTCGTCCCGGATCGCCGACATCTCACAGTCCAGGGCCAGCACCGCCTCCGCCGCCGTGGAGAGCCGCTTCGCCAGCAGCTCCGGCAGCTCCTCTTTATATTTATACCGGAGAGAATGCTCGATGGTGGCCCAGAAATTCATGGCCATGGTACGGATCTGGATCTCCACCTGTATCTTATGGCTGCCGCTCATGGTAAAGACTTCGTACAGCACGTTGATATGATAGCTCCGATATCCGCTCTCCTTCGTGTGATTGATATAATCCTGCTCGCTGACCACTTCCATGTCCCTGCGGCTCCGGATCAGTTTTACCACCGTGTCGATATCCTCCACGAACTGGCAGATGATGCGGATCCCGGCGATGTCGTCCATCTCTTCCGTAAACCGGTCCAGGGGAATATTCTTCCGCTGGGCCTTCTCCAGAATACTGGAGATCCGCTTCACCCGGCCGTTGACCGCCTCGATGGGGGAATACATCCCCGCCTCCCGGCACTCCTTGATGATATGATTGAATTTGACCACCAGCTCCTGGACTGCCAAATGGTAAGGGGCGAGCGTTTCCCGCCAAAGCTCAATTCTCATAAATCCCACTCCTGTACTGCATGATAACTTCTATTTCGATCATTTTTGTTATAATAAGTATAACACACTTCTCTCCAAATAGGAAACTAATACGCGTATTTTACCTTTTTATCTTCCAGAAAACGGAGGATCCAGTAAGGATCCACCGCCAGCTCCTCATAATGGTCCGTCCGCAGATAGATCCCAAAATGGAGATGGACCGCAAAATTCCCCACGGTACCCGGCACCTTGCTGTAACCGGAATCCCCCATGAAGCCGAGAAGCTCCCCGGCCCGGATCTCCTCCCCCACCGCAAACTCGTGGTCATAGGAGTCCAGATGGGCATAATAAAAATACGTCCCGCCGGGGGCCCGGATCCCGATCCGCCAGCCGCCAAGCTCCAGCCATCCAACATGCTCCACCACACCGTCGCTGACACTGACCACCGGGAAAAAGCCCCGGCCGTTCCCGCCGTCCATCAGGTCCGTTCCCTCGTGCCGCCGCTCCCCGCCGTAGGTCCGCTCCGCCCCCCAGGAATCCCCGTAGCCATAGTTCCCCGATCCCCCGCTGTCCCCGGCCGGGATCGGGAAACAGACGGCATCGGAGAGAATGGCCTCATAGACTTTGGCAAGCTTGGCAAACTCCACCGGCTTCCTCTCCGTCATGGATTTTTTCAGAGAATCCCAGCGGTGAAAGGTGATCCGTTCCGGTTTTTCACCGGTCAAGTCATATTCCGCCTCTGTCATAAAGGCACAGCACACCTCGCCGACGCTTACGCCGTTCTCCTCTGCCAGCGCCGCCATGGCCTCCAGGTTTCCCTCCCCGAAAGCCATGGCCCGGAATCCCTCCTCCTCCATGGTATACGCTCCCAGCTGGTCATAAAAGGGATTCTCCAGAAGATGATGCAGCATGACGGTCAGAAGGATCCCGAGAAGAAGAACACTCCCACCCAAAGCTGCCAGACTGTGTTTTTTCCCCATGGCGCGCTCCGGTTCCATTTTTATAAACCATTATGCCGGCTTTCCCGGTTTTATTACCAAAGCGGGCCGCACACCTAAGGAAACGCTTTGGTCAGCGTTTCCCTAAACTGTCCGCCTTCCCCGGAAACGAACTGCCGGTCATAGCCGCCGCCCGTCCCACATAAACTGTAAAAAAACAACGGACCCTGCATTCCCATGAAAAAACTCTGGTTTCCTCTGACGATCCTCTCTCTGTTCTTCCTGTGCATCCTCCGGCCGCAGCAGGCCGTGGCCGGCGCCGCCGCCGGATTATCCCTCTGGTACTGTACCGTCCTCCCCACCCTGCTCCCCTGTATGGTGCTCTCCGGATATCTGATCTCCGAAAGCCTGATCTGCCGCCTGCCGCCGTTCCCCCTCGCCCTCGTGACGGGCTGGTTCTGCGGCTATCCCATGGGCGCCAAGACCGTCTCCGATCTCTGGAAAAACGGAAGGCTCTCCGAGGAAGAAGGAAAACGGCTCCTCCGGCTCTGCTGCATGCCGAGCCCCATGTTCCTGACCGGCTTTCTCTGCACGGGGATCCTCAGGATCTCCCTCGCGGAAAGCCTCCCCCTCCTCGCGGCCCTCTACCTTCCCCCTGTCCTCTGCTTCCTTTTCGGAAAGTGCCCGGGCAGACGTCGGCAGGATACGCCGTCTCCACAGCCCGCCGGATACTCCGAGGCCGCTCTCTCGTCGAGCCGGACCCTCGGACAAAACGGGACGCCTGCCCCCTCCCCCTCCGGGGGGAGCCTCCTGCAGACATTCCTGAAATTTGAAAAGGCCATGATGGAGGGGTTTCTCATCATCGCAAAGATCGGCGGATATCTGATGTTCTTCACCATGCTGTCCTATTTTTTCCGCTCCTGGATCCGCGACCCCTTTCTCTCCTCCCTGATCCCCGGGGTTCTGGAAATGACCTCCGGCTGTGCCTTCACCGTCCAGTCCGGTCTCTCCGGAGCGGTGACTGCCGCCCTCTGCTTTGCCTTCGCCGCCTTCGGCGGCCTCTCCGGCCTCGCCCAGACCATGAGCGTCTTAAGGTCCACGCCGTTTTCCGGCCGGAGTTATGCTTCCTGGAAGCTACTTCAGGCCGCGCTCACCTTCGCCGGGGTGTGGATCCTCTCTCCGAAATGATTTCCGACTGTGCGGCTGAGTGTTTCGTGTGTCTGCGTCAGGGAGCAGCAGTTTTCGCAGACACGTTGATTTTTTGATTTCGCTGCGCCGCCTATTATCATCGAATCGGCTTCCATCAAAACGGGTCAGCCGATTCGACGACGCTATGTTCGCGAAATCCGCAAAATCTGCCTATCGTCTGCTGCAAACGGCTGCTCCCTGACGCAGACAAAACAGAATGTCCCGACCGCACAGATCCAAAAGAGTTCCGCAGGCAATGAAAAAACGGAGATGTCCCGGCATCTCCGCCTGTTTTTTATCGTAAGAAAAGTCTCCGGCCTGCCGACTATCCGAGCATGTCCGCATTGAGACCGCCGCTGCTCTGCTTCTCCGGCCGTTTCTCCGGCTCCGCCGCCGTCTTCTGGACCGGCGCCGCCTCTCCTGCCGCCGGTACCTGGAGCTCGTTCCGGTTCCCACTCACGGTCTCGTAAGCCGAACGGAGCGTTTCCAGCAGCCCTGTATATTTCGCCTCCGTCTGCTCCAGCATATAGCCGATGATGGACTGTAGGTTCTTTAACATATCGTCCGCATAGCGGATCGCGCCCTCTTTGATGTGATCAGAGGTGTCGGCTGCCTCATTGACCAGCCGCTGGGCTTCGGCATTGGCCTGCTCCACCAGTTCTCTGGCCTGGGTACCCGCCTGCTCCGCCAGCTCTTGAGCCTGGGCGTTGGTCCGCTCCATCAGCTCGTTTGCCTGGACATTCGTCTGCTCCATCAGTTCATTGGCCTGGGCGCCCGCCTGCTCCGCCAACTCCTGGGCCTGGGCATTCGTCTGCTCCATCAGTTCATTGGCCTGCCGATAAGCCTCCTGAAGGATCTCGTGCTCATTGAGCATCTCCTCGGAAAGCTTTTTGGCATCCGCCACGGTCTGCTCCGCCTTCTCCTTAGCGTCCGAGAGGATCTTATCCGCTTCCGCTCTCGCCCTTCCGAGCACCCCGTCGGCCTCGGCCTGGGCGGAGCTTAAAATAGCCTCTTTGTTGCTGATGATCTTTTGGTATTTCTTGATCTCATCGGGAGTCCGGAGCCTGAGTTCCACCAGAAGCTCCTCCATCTCGTCCTTGTCCACGATGATCTTTTTATTATTGGTAAAGGCCTGAGGCTTACAGCCGTCTATGTAGCCTTCGATCTCACTGATCAACTGTTCAATCCTGCTCATGTTCAGGTCCTCCAAAAGAGTTTTCTCCTACAAACTTCCCAAGCACCCGCTCTGCAATGGCCTCCGGCACAAAAGCGGAAATATCCCCTCCGTACTGGGCCACTTCGCGGACAATACTGGAACTTAAGTATGCATATTCCAGATCTGTTGTCAGAAAGATGGTGTCCAGGCCCGGCCGCATGATCCGGTTGGTCTGGGAGATCTGCAGCTCATACTCAAAATCCGTGATGGCCCGAAGACCCCGGACTACCACGTCGGCATGGCACCTGGCAGCAAAGTCTACCAGAAGGCCGCCGAAGGACTCGACCCGCACATTGGGAAGATGCGAGGTCACTTCCTTTAACATATTAACACGTTCTTCCACAGAAAACAACGGATTTTTTGAACTGTTGTTCAATACGCCCACCACCAGCTCGTCCACGATCCTGGCGGAGCGTTCGATGATATCCAGATGTCCGAGAGTCACAGGATCAAAGCTCCCCGGGTAAACTGCGGTTTTCATACTGCGGCTCCTCTCTACAGTTCCTTCATGGCAATGAACACATGTTTATTTGTCTTATAGTTTTTTTCACGGGTTATGGTAAAAATAGTCTCCTCCAGCCAGGAAAAATCCGTATCCAGAGCCGCCTCCACCACGATCGTCGTCATATCGTCCACCAGCCTGGAATGGATCAGCCGGAGGATCAGTTCCTTTTCCAGCCCCTTCCGGTAAGGCGGATCCATAAAGATCAGATCGAACACCTCGGCCCCCGCCGCCTCCAGCCGGCCGACCGCCGTAAGCGCATCGCATCCCAAAAGCTCGGCGCCGTCCTCCAGATGGGTAAAGGCCAGATTGTCCCGGATACAATCTGCCGCCTTTTTGTCATTCTCCACAAAAACGCATTCCCTGGCGCCGCGGCTTAACGCCTCGATGCCGATCGCCCCGCTCCCCGCAAAAAGATCCAGAAACCGGCATCCGTTCACATCCGCCTGGAGCATATTAAAAAGAGTTTCTTTGATCCGATCGGTCGTCGGCCGGGTCTTTGGCCCCTCCAATGTTTTTAGCGGCAGTCTTCTGGCTGTCCCTGCGATCACTCTCATGTCCCGCTTCCTCTTTTTGGTCATGATATTTTCCCGCCGCTAAAGAAACGGCAGAAATTTCTACGCTATATTATAGTATGGATTGTTCCCGCAATCAAGGTTTTTGCCGGAGTTTCCGCATTTTTCTTTTCGGGACATGACAGAAGACGGCCGACTCTTTCCAAAAGGCAAAAATGTATGTGCTGCAAATACCCCGGCTTCCTGTTTTGCCGCAAAAAGTGAAAAAACGGAAACTGTTCCCTGTGGAACGCAAAATGCGAAAACCGCTCAGGCCTCTGATCTCGGCTCCTCCTTCGCCCGCCTTCCGTTATAGAGGAACATGGCGACGGAGGCAGCGATGATGACGGCGTAGCCGAGGAAGCTCCAGGCATCCGGCACCTGGTCCAGGAACAGGATCCCCAGCAGAGTGGAAAAGATGATCTGGGAGTAATCATAGATGGAGATCTCCCTGGCGGGAGCAAACCGATAAGCCGCCGTTATGGCAAACTGGCCCACCGAGGCAAAGCACCCGGCCAGCAGAAGATACCCCAGCTGCCAGCCCTCCATGTGCTTATAATGAGGGATGACCCAGGGGAGCACCACCACGCAGGAAAACATGGAGAAAAAGAATACGATAAAAGGACCCGGGATCCCCCGCTTCTGCAGATAGCGGACAATGCTGTAGGCCGTCCCGGCCCCGGCTCCGCCCAGCACCGCCACCAGGGCCGGCCCCATGGGCATGCCGGTCATCCCCGGCTTGATCACGAACAGCGTCCCCACAAAGGCCGTGAGGATGCAGAGCACCTGCGGGATCTTGAGGGCTTCCTTCAGCAAAAACACCGACACGATCACGGTAAAGAACGGCGCCAGCTTATTGAGCATATTGGCGTCGGCCACCATCATCCGGTCGAGGGCATAAAAATTTCCTAAAAGGCCGATGGTCCCCGCCACAGACCGGAGGATCAGCCAGGGCATATCTCCCTTCTTTAGCTTCACCTTCGTATGGGAGGCCAGCAGATAGATCCCGGCCGCCGCCATGGCCACCAGGTTCCGGAACACACTCTTCTGGAACGAAGGCACATCCCCGGACAGGCGGACCAGGATCCCCATGACCGCCCAGGAGAAAGCCGACAGCATGATACATAAAATTCCCTTCGTCTTGTTTGACATCATCCTTAACCCCTTTTTCCTCAGACTATTTTGATTCCTCTTTTTGGCGCCCCGGCCGGATTCCGGTCATTCCCTCAAAACCTCCACCCTGCAGGCATGGGTTTTCGTCTTTCTTTCGTACCCGATGCCCACCGCGGGAATCCGGCCGGAACAGCGCTCCCGCCAGACATCCCATACGGCTCCCTCCCGATCCGTCTCTGCCTGCGGATATTCCGCCTGCAGATCCCGCAAAAACCGATTCTCAATCCTGTCCATGTACTGATCAAAAGAAAAACATTTCCGCGGTATTTCGTTAAGAGAAATATGGATCACCGGATACCGGTTCCTATGGATCTCATATCCCTCCGCCCGGAAAATGGCCAGGCCGCCCTGCTGTTTAAATACACACCCATGGACGCAAATTCTTCCTGCACCATATTATAAAACATGCGTCCGGGTTTTACAATCGCAATCATAGAGAAATAATTGTGAAAACCCTCAAGATCCAATGGTACACCGTTAATATTGGGAAGAAAATGCTTCTATACCGGTCTTGGCGATCATACGTTATGGGACGGCCGAAACCGCGGCCCCCTCCGCCTGCACCTCGAACCGGTCGCCGGCCCGCCTCCCCGCCCGGAGCAATTCCTTAATGTATTCCGAAGCCTCCGCGCAGTCCATCTTAAGTGCCGACAGTTCCACCGACCGATACGGATTTTGAGAGCCCCCGGCAAAAAACGGACAGGATGGACAAAAATCCACGCCGGATAAACGGAAGCCCTTGTTTTTTGAGCAGAGTTCATCTACAATAAAAAGATAAACAAGACATACGGGATGCGGGAGATGTCTTCCGGAAAATAAGGAGAAAATGAGATGATAAAAGACTGGAAACCAGACTGGAAACGGATCTTTCGGGAATATGGGATCATTACGGCCGGGTGCCTTCTGTACGCGGTGGCCTTCAACTGGCTGTTCGTGCCCAACCACATCGTCATGGGAGGGTTCACCGGGCTGGCCCAGACCGTCAACCGCCTGATCCCGTTCCTTCCCGTGGGTGTGACCGTAGCCGTCTTAAACATTCCCCTGTTCATCCTGGGGATCCGGCTGCAGGGCATGCACCTGTGTTTTTCTTCCCTGTTCGCCATGCTGATGAGTTCCCTGTTCATTGACCTGACCGCCGGCCTCTGGACCTTCTCCCCCATGGAGGACGCCCTGGTGGCCTGTGTCTTCGGCGGCGCCCTCATCGGCATCTCCATGGGCATGCTCCTGTGGGTGGGCGCCACCACCGGCGGCTCCGACATGGCCGCCCGTCTGTTAAAGCATAAATTCACCCACGTCTCCGTAGGGAAGCTCTGCCTTGCCATTGACGTCTTCGTCATTATTTTTTATACTGCCGCCTTCAAGCGGATCAACGACGCCTTTTACGGGATCATCGCCATGTACATCTGCAGTCTCGCCATGGATACCCTGATCTACGGCCGGAAAAACGCCAAGGTGGCCTGCGTGATCTGTGATAAGGGAACCGAAATGAACGAACGGCTGACCGCCCTCCAGCTGGGGATCACCAAGATCCGGGCCAAGGGCGGCTACAGCGACAACGACAAGACCGTCCTGATCTGTGCCTTCAAGCCCAGCAAGATCGCCGCCATCAAGGCCGTGGTCCTCGCCGTCGACCCCGCCGCCTTCGTCATCATCTGCGACGCCCAGGATGTCTTCGGGGAGGGCTTCGCCGAGTGCATGCTGGACAGCCTGTAAATTTTTTAAATATCATCCGCTTCCGGAAAATGGCCGGAGGGACGGCAGACTTTATAATATTTTTTCTGAGCAGAGAAAAAACTTTGTTATTTCTCCTTGTTTGTGATATACTGAAAAATATCTGAAACAAAAGTCCCGATCACAGATATAGTTCGAAAGATCACAAAAATTCGGGGAAATAATTTTTGTGCCCCAGAAATGAGGTGTCCGTCATGATCGAACGCAATGAATATTTATCGATGCTCATAGGAAACAAGGACAGAGATGTGATCAAGGTTGTCACCGGCGTCCGGCGCTGCGGCAAATCCACCCTCTTCACCCTTTATATAGACTGGCTGAAAAAAAGCGGGGTTTCTTCCGATCAGATCATTTTGGTCAATCTGGAAGATCTGGAGTACGAGGATCTCTGCGACCACCGTGCTCTGTACACTTATATCAAAGAACATCTGCGTCCTGGCAGTTCCAACTATGTATTTATTGACGAGATACAAAACTGCAAAAACTTTGAAAAAGCCGTGGACAGCCTCTTTATGGAACCCGGCGTAGACGTCTATATCACCGGTTCCAATGCTTTCATGCTTTCCGGAGAACTGGCAACGCTTCTCTCCGGACGATACATTGCCATAGATATGCTTCCCTTTTCTTTTCGGGAATACTGCCAAAGCCCTGTGACCCGGGGTAAGTCCCGGCAGGAATGCTTCAACGAATATCTGCGGTTCGGATCCTTCCCCTATGCGGCGCAGCTCCCCAGACAAAATACGGATGTTCTGCCCTATCTGGAGGGAATCTATCACACGATCTTGATCAAAGACGTGGCAAAACGGGAAAATATCAACGACATATCCGTTCTGGAAAGTATCGTAAAAACTCTCGCAAGCAGTATGGGCAGCCCTATATCCGCGAAAAAAATCGCCGATACCCTTTGTTCTGCCGGGCGGAAAATTTCCGTCAACACCGTGGAGCGTTATCTCCGTGCGCTCACAGACAGCTATCTGTTCTATGAGATAAGCCGCTATGATATCAAGGGACGGCAGTTTTTAAAAACTTTAGGCAAATATTATATGGTCGATACCGGCCTGCGGAATCTTCTGCTCCAGGGAAGCAGCGCGGATCTGGGGCACCTCATCGAAAATATTGTATTTCTGGAGCTTCTCCGTCGCAGATACAGGGTAAACATCGGAAAATTTTCTGATAAAGAGGTCGATTTTGTAGCGGCCGGTTCCAACGGCATAACCTATTATCAAGTCGCTGCCTCCGTTCTGGATGAATCCACCTTAAAACGGGAACTTTATCCCCTCCAAAAAATCAGGGACAATCATCCCAAATTCCTTCTTACCCTCGATGAAATAGGGGCCGGGGCCAACTACGACGGCATCCGGCAGTACAACCTGATCGACTGGCTGACGGACGGATGCCAATAAAGCGGCAGCAGATTTTTCACCTGCTGCCGCCCTATGATCGATCACTATTTCCGGACAAACACCGATCTGTTTACAGAAACGATACCTCCATAATCATCCGCAGGTGCCGCATTTCCCTTCGGCACAAGCACGATCTGGATCCCCTCCAGCCGCTTCGCCTGGCCGCTGGTCCCAGACATCTGCCCATTGTACTTTAACCCCTGCCAGCCGTGGGTCTGCACGTGGGTTTTATAGGAAACGTTTGGCGTGTCCGATCCACCGGCAACAGGCGTATCGCCTGTTTTTGTGATATAAGCCTCATTCCTGGCGGAAGAGATTGTAGTGGTCAAGCAATCCAATCAGGGGGAATGCTCCCGCCTTTCCTTATGCTGCCATCCGCGCCTGGTATGGAGTGCGGTAGCCGTTGTAGCTGTGCGGGCGTACATGGTTGTAGGTGGCATAGGCGAATTCCTCTACAGTTCGGTACAGATCCTCTTCCGGTCGGAATTCATACAGGTTGGTGCATTCGTTTTTAAGGGTATTGAAAGATCTTTCCATTGGCGCATTGTCGTATGGATACCCAGCCTTGCTCATGCTCCGGGCAACATGGACGGATTCGCAGTACTCTATGAAAGCCTTTGTATACTGGCTCCCCTGGTCGCTGTGCAGGATCAGGCCGCCCTTTGGAAGGCGCTGTGAATCCAATGCCTTTTGCAGTGTGCGGACCGCCAGGCCGCTGGTGATGTGCCGGTCTGTTATGCTGGCCACCACGCTCCTGTCATAGAGGTCTAATGACCGTGCAGTTGTAACGCACGTCCCCATTTTTCAGGAACCGGTACGTGAAATCCGTGCACCATTTCTCGTTCGGTCTGTCCGCATGGAAGTCCTGTTTCAGTTTGTTTTCAAACACTTTATGGGGCTTCCCGGGCTTTATCCCCGGCTTTATGGGGCGGACGATGGAATGCAGGCCCAGCTCGGTGTTCATATACTTATGGATGGTCGCCTGGCTGTAACAGAATCCTTTACGCTCCAGATAAACAGTCATGCTGCGGTAGCCGTCTACTCCGTTATGGCTGTGGTAGATCTCTTCAATCCGCTTCTGGGCTTCTGCTTTTTGGCATAATAATCCGCCTTCCGGTGCTTCCGGTAGTTATAGCAGGCATTCGGACACAGCCTAAGACGCCGCAGGAGCCAGCGAACACCGAATTCCTCATGATATTGGTCAATAAACCGGTAAGCCTCTAACCGATTTCCTTTGCAAAGAATGCCGCCGCTTTTTTGGCGCTGCCCGCCCCTGGCGTAAGAAGAGATTCTCCTTCCTCGCTTCTTCCAGTTCCCTACGAAGTCTCTGTATTTCCTTCATGGCATCGTATTCTTTTTGGGATTCCTGGCTTGTCTGGCATTCTTTGCTGAATTCGCTGCACCACTTGGAGATGCTGGCTTT
>CAMSZT010000007.1 GCA_947066815.1 uncultured Lachnotalea sp. | reverse complement strand
GCGCAGTCCAGACTTTCCAGCGCCGTGTTTTGGCTGACATCAAGGCTGCTCAGATCATTTTGGGCGCAGTCCAGACTTTCCAGCGCCGTGTTTTGGCTGACATCAAGGCTGCTCAGATTATTGCCGGAGCAATACAGCGTTACCAGCGCCGTATTTTGGCTGACATCAAGGCTGCTCAGGTCATTTTGTGCACAGTACAGATCTGTTAAACTGCTGAAGATCTCAATCCCCGCTAAGCTCTTTATGGATTTATAGCTGACATTGATATTTGTACAACGATCAATCTCCTCCTGTGATAGAAAACCGTCCTGGTCCGTATCAATCTCTTCCTGCACATATTTCCTGAAATTTTCATCCGGGAAAACGGCCTGGATCTCAGCCCCCGCCTTTTCCGCCCAAACCTCGGCTGTCTCCTCTGCGGCCAGCTCCGGCTCTGCTGTCTCCTCTGTCCGGGCCGCGGCCGTCTCTTCTGCGGTCGTCTCCGGTTCCGAAATCCTTTCTGTCTGAGCCGCCGTAATCTCTTCCGCAGTCGTTTCCGGCTCCGGCGCTCCGCCTGCCGCAAAAGCGGGAACCTGTACCAGGCTGAGAGTCATGAACGCGGCCAGGACTGCAGAACACATCCTTTTTCTCATCGGTTTCTCTTCTCCTTTTCCTTTTTTCGAACAGGATAACTCTCAAAAAATACATCCGCGGGCATTTCTCTCGGCCTCCCGGCCTCTCAAAAGGTATACTTTTTGAGAAGGACTCCTGCTAAAAATTCTGTTGGGAATAATCACTCAAAAAATGCACTAAAGCTGCTGAAAAACAGTTGAAAATGCAATACAATTGTGCTAGATTATAAAAGGACAGAAAATTCTCAAAAAGTATACTTTTTGATAGTTAATTTTGCTGTATTTTGCCGTATAATCCATGCGGTCATTTCATCTCTGTAGTGATCAACGCCTTTTCCAAAATCACATTTCAAATCCCCGATAACGCTTTTCCAGGAATTCATTTATAAAAGCCGCCTCTTATCCTGATCACGGATTGATCTGTGAACAGAATGTGGACGAAATGAAACGAATATTTAACAAAAAATTTCCCAAACTTCTGTCGGCACTGGATAAATTTCTTTCAATCGCCTAATTGACACTGGAAGTAGTATCTGTTCCGGCAGACAAAGATCTGTCAGAATCACAGATCAGGGCTGCCGAAAGAGCCGCCGGGCCGGCGGCTCCCTCAGCAGCCCCCATTTTATGCCCGCTGTGAAATTCTTACAAGCCTCTTACTTTTTGATAAAGGCAGACGCGTTCGCGGAAGTGACTCCGCCGTAGTTAGCGGCAGGCGCAGGCCCGCCCTTCGGCACCAGTACGATCTGGATCCCCTCCAGCCGTTTCGCCAGGCCCTCGGTCCCGGCGCTCTCCCCGTTCTTTGCCCAGGCAAGCCAGCCGTAGGACTGGGCATGGACACGGTAATAGACATCGTACCGGTCTGCCAGCTCTCCGGGCATTGTTCCGGTCAGTTTGATCTCAATGGCTTCCAGACGTTTCGCTTTTCCGCTGGTCCCCGACAGCTCGCCTTCTCTCTTCCAATCCTGCCAGCCCTCAGACTGCACATGGGTCCGGTAGATGATGCCGCCGGAGCTGGGAAGATTGCTCACATTGATCCGGATGGCTTCCAACCGTTTTGCCTCACCGCTGGTCCCGGACATCTGCCCGTTGTATTTCCGGCCCTGCCAGCCATGGCTCTGGACGTGGGTCTGATAGGAGACCGTCGGCGCGTCCGCCCCGCTCACGGAGGACGAGGTCCCGGCCTTGGCGATGTACGCTTCCTTCCGGACAGACTTGATGCCTTCCGCCTCCTCGTTGATGGCCGTGCCCTTTGCCGCCACAAGGATCTGGATGGCCTCCAGGCGCTTTGCCTGGCCCGCGGTCCCGGCCGCCTCGCCGTTCTTCGCCCAGCCAAGCCAGCCGTAGGACTGGGCATGGACACGGTAGTAGATGTCATACTTGTCTTTATCGGCACCGGTCAGCTGGATCTTGACAGCCTCCAGACGCTTGGCCTCCCCCTCCGTGCCGGAGAGTGCACCGTCGGAGACCCAGGGGAGCCAGCCGTAGGTCTGGACGTGGGTCGTGTACTGCACACCAAGCTTCCCAAGACCGGCCGCGGAGATCCGGATCCCCTCCAGCCGCTTCGCCTTGCCGCTGGTCCCGGCTACTTTCCCGTTGGATACGGGATCCTGCCAGCCGATGGACTGGACATGGGTCTGGTAGACGGCGCCTGTGCCGGCTTCGGTATAGTTATAATAGAAAGTAGGTTTGGCTCTTGCAAATGCTCCTGCTGCTCCATATTCGTCGTCGCGGTCCTCTCCCCCCTTTCCTATGGAGATATTCCCCCATTCTTCCTCCGTGCCTTTGTAAAAGATGTTCAGCTTAGTGTCGCCGTAAAATGCCCAGCCCTCGATGCTGGTCACACTCCTGGGGATCACGACCGTCCGCAGCTCCGT
Source organism: uncultured Lachnotalea sp. (assembly GCA_947066815.1). Lineage (GTDB taxonomy): Bacteria > Bacillota > Clostridia > Lachnospirales > Lachnospiraceae > Lientehia. The sequence goes on along the minus strand of CAMSZT010000007.1, from coordinate 96,362 downwards.
ACAGCAATCAAACGCGCGATATCCGATTTTGGTGACACCATCGGGGATCACGACCGTCTCCAATGCAGAGCAGGCATTAAAAGTGGCATTCGGGATTTCGGTGAGCTTCTTTGAAAGGGTGATTTCCGAAAGATTCTCACACTCCCCAAATACATAGCTTCCAAGGGTCGTTACGCTGTCAGGGATATTGGCCTTTTTCAGATTTGGGCAGCTAGTAAAAGCGGAACCTTCGATCACAGTCACACTGTCGGGGATCGTAACTTCTTTCACCGAACTCTCCATAAAAGCGCAGGCATGGATCTCCGTCACCGTATCAGGGATGGAAATCGTCTCCACTTCTTTCATGGAGTTAAATGCCCAGGCCCCAATGGTTGTCACTCCGGTTTCGATAACAACCTGTTTAATACCCGAAGTATCATGCCAATCCGGATTTCCTCCGACCTTGTCGCCCTTGTAATCCCACATCGGCCCGGTACCGCTGATGGTCAGGGTCCCGTTCTCCAGCTTCCAGGTCAGATTGTCCCCACAGGCCCCGGAGGTAGGAGCCGCATAAGCGGAAGCCTCCTCAGCGGCTTCCGCCGTCTCCCCGGAAGTTTCTTCTGAAGACGCCGCCTCTGTCAGCGAAGGGGTCTCCTCAGGAGCCGTGGTCTCCGCCAGGGCAGGTTCCTCCTGGGTCCCAGGCAGCTCCTCTGCAGTCGGCTCCGTCGTCTCTTCTGTCTGAGCCGCCGCTGTCTCCTCTGCGGCCGGCTCCGTCTCTGACAGTTCCCCTGTCTGAGCCGCCGTAATCTCTTCCGCAGTCGTTTCCGGCTCCGATGTCTCACCCGCCGCAAAAGCGGGGACCTGTACCAGGCTGAGGGTCATGAGCGCGGCCAGGACTGCAGAACACATCCTTTTTCTCATCGGTTTCTCTTCTCCTTTTCTTTATTTTCGGACAGGACAACTCTCAAAAAATACACCCGCGGGCATTTTTCGCGGCCTCCCGGCCTCTCAAAAGGTGTACTTTTTGAGAAGGACTTCTCCTAAAAATTCTGTTGGAAATAATCACTCAAAAAACGCGCTAAATCTGCCAGAAAATAGTTGAAAATGCAATATAATTGTGCTAGATTATAAAAGGACAGAAAATTCTCAAAAAGTACACTTTTTGATACACAATTCCTCCCATCTTTCCTCTTGCCATTTTCCACGATCCCTTATATAATAGAAGAAGTTTGAACATACGTTTGATTTTGGATGCATTCCGGAGGTTTCTATGGATTTATTTGACTATATGAGAGAGAACAATCAGGCGAAGGAGGCGCCTCTCGCCGCCAGGATGCGCCCCGTCTCCCTGGAGGAGATCGTGGGGCAGAAGCACATCATCGGGAAGGGCACTCTGCTCTACCGGGCCATCGCCGCCGATAAGCTGAGTTCCATTCTTCTTTACGGCCCGCCCGGCACGGGGAAGACCACCATCGCGAAGGTGATCGCCAACACGACGAAAGCCGCATTCACCCAGATCAACGCCACCTCCGCCGGGAAGAAGGACATGGAGGAAGTCGTCCGGCAGGCCAAGGACAATCTGGGCATGTACAACAAGAAGACAATCCTCTTCATCGACGAGATCCACCGGTTCAACAAAGGACAGCAGGATTACCTGCTGCCCTTCGTGGAGGACGGGACCGTGATCCTGATCGGCGCCACCACGGAGAATCCCTACTTCGAGGTCAACGGGGCGCTCCTCTCCCGCTCCGTGATCTTCCAGCTGGAAAGTCTGACGAAGGAGGACGTGCGGGAGCTTCTCCTCAGGGCCGCGGAGGATAAGGAGCGGGGCCTGGGCGCCCTGTCCGTATCGGTGGACGACGACGCCCTGGATTTCCTGGCCGACATCTGCGGCGGCGACGCCAGGAGCGCCCTCAATGCCCTGGAGCTCGGAGCCCTGTCCACCCCCAGGGGGGACGACGGCCGGATCCGCATCACCCTGGACGTGGCCCAGGAGTGCATCCAGAAGCGTGCCGTCCGGTATGACAAATCCGGGGACAACCATTACGACACCATCTCCGCCTTCATCAAAAGCATGCGGGGCTCCGACCCGGATGCCGCCGTCTACTATCTGGCGCGGATGCTCTACGCGGGCGAGGATGTCAAGTTCATCGCCAGGCGGATCATGATCTGCGCCTCGGAGGACGTGGGAAACGCGGATCCCCAGGCGATCCAGGTGGCCGTGTCCGCCTCACTGGCCGTGGAGCGGGTGGGCATGCCGGAGGCTCAGCTCATCCTCTCCCAGGCCGCCATCTACGTGGCCTCCGCGCCGAAGAGCAACGCCTGCACCCTGGCCATCGGCGCCGCCATGGAGCGGGTCGGCTCTGAAAAGATCAAAACCGTGCCGCCCCACCTCAAAGACTCCCATTATGGCGGGGCTGCCAAGCTGGGCCACGGCCTGGATTACAAATACGCCCACGATTTCCCCCATCATTATGTGGAACAACAGTACCTCCCCGACGAGCTCGTGGGCACAGTCTTCTACCAGCCCACCGGACAGGGGTACGAGAAAAAGATCGGTGAGTGGCTGAAATGGCTGAAACAGAATTCCTGATTCAGTCGATGAGCAGCCGGTCTACCGTCACGAAGGTATAGCCCTGGGCCTTCAGCTCGTCGATGATCCGAAAGGCCGCCTCCACGGACGTGTCGTAGACATCGTGAAGCAGGATGATGCTCCCGTCCTTCACGTCCCCAAGCACCCTCTTCACGATGACGTCCGTGTTTTTCACGTCCCAGTCCCTGGGGTCCACGGTCCAGCCCACCTCGCGCATGTTGACCGCGCATTCCAGCTTCGAGTTCCAGGAGCCGTAGGGCGGCCGTATGTACTCCACCGTCTGCCCGGTCACGCCGGTGATGGCCTCGTTGGTCATGGTGATCTCCTCGCATGCCTTCTCCAGGGAAAGACCCGTGAGCTGGACGTGATGAAAGGTGTGGCTTCCGATCAGATGCCCGTCCTGCGCCATCTGCTCCACCAGCGCCTCTTTCCCTTCAATGCTTCCCCCGATCAGAAAAAAGGTCGCTCTGACCTCTCGCTCCCTAAGCCCCTCAAGAAGCCGCTCCGTACTTCCCTCGTGGGGGCCGTCGTCAAAGGTCAGCGCCACCAGCTTGTCGCCGGCTGTCTCCGCCTCCGCCGCCAGGCTCTGTCCCTCCCGGCCTGCCCTCACCTGCTGCATCCCCACCAGGCATACGGTCAGCAAAAGCGTTAAAAGAATCGTGACTCCCCGTTTGCTCAAATTTCTATCCTTTCAGGCAGTCTGTTTGAAATATTATATGAAGAAAAAGCCCGGTATGTTCCTCACACACCGGGCTTTTTCCCCATGAAAGACCGCTCGGGATCTTCCCTCCTGTCCCTTTTTGGCCGCTGCCGTTCCGGCTTATGGCAAACCACAGAAGAATCTGCCGTTTACACAAACTGGTTGCTCTCTGCATCGTATTCGTAGTCGATGGCCGCCAGCCGTTCCTTAAGTTCCGCCTCGTCGACCCCGGCATCCTCACAGAATGCCGGGAGGGACGGATAAAAATCCCGTAACTTCATATTGACGACACTGAGGAGCATCGCCGCATCCCTCGGTAACTCCATATCTTCCTCCCGATCCTCCGGCCTTCCCCGGCACTCTTCTGATTCCACGTATGCCGCCGGCCTCCCTCGGCTCCGCGCCGCACGCGCCCCGCCGGTTCTTCCTTATTCCACATATACCGCCGGCCTCTCCCGGCTCCGCGTCACGCACGCTCCGCCGGTTCTTCCTTATTCTACATATGCCTCCAATCTTCCGTCCTTCACGTCCAGGACGATGACACCGCCGGCCCGGACCTGGTCCGCCAGGATCAGCTTCGCCGCCTGGGTCTCCACATGCTTCTGCAGATACCGCTTCAGAGGCCTTGCGCCGTATACCGGATCGTAACCGTTTTCCGTCACGAAGGCCTCCGCCTCCGGCGTCAGGCGGATGGAAAACTCCCTGTCGGCAAGCCGTCTGTTCACATCCGCCACCATCAACCCGATGATGTGGCTGATATTGCCCTTGGTGAGGGGCTTGAACATGATCGTCTCGTCCAGCCGATTCAGAAATTCCGGGCGGAAATGGTTTTTAAGCTCCGCCATGACCAGCTTTTCGTTTTCCGGCCGGATGCTGCCCGCCTCGTCGATCCCCTCCAGCAGATAGGAGGAACCCAGGTTGGAGGTCATGATGAGAACGGTATTTTTAAAGTCCACGGTCCTCCCCTGGGAGTCGGTGATCCGCCCGTCGTCGAGGACCTGCAGAAGCACGTTGAACACGTCAGGATGGGCCTTCTCGATCTCGTCAAAGAGCACCACCGAATAGGGCTTGCGTCTGACAGCCTCCGTCAGCTGTCCGCCCTCGTCGTAGCCCACGTATCCCGGAGGCGCCCCGATCAGGCGGGACACGGAATACTTCTCCATGTACTCGCTCATGTCGATGCGGACCATATTCTGTTCGTCGTCAAAAAGGCTCTGGGCAAGGGCCTTCGCCAGCTCCGTCTTGCCGACGCCGGTGGGTCCTAAGAACAGGAAGGAGCCGATGGGCTTGGTGGGATCCTTGATCCCGGCCCGGGAACGGATGATAGCCTCCGTCACCTTGGTCACGCCCTCGTCCTGGCCGACGACCCTCTTGTGGAGCTCCTCGTCCAGATGGAGCGTCTTGTTCCGCTCACTCTCGGTGAGCTTCGCCACGGGGATCCCGGTCCACCTGGAAATGATCCGGGAGATCTCCTCCTCGGTCACCGCCTCGTGGAGAAGGGACATATCCTGCTTTTTCACCTTCTCCTCCTCAATCTCCAACTGCCTGGTCAGATCGGGCAGGGTTCCGTACTGAAGCTCCGCCGCCTTCTCCAGGTCGTAATTCTGCTTGGCCAGGGCGATCTGGCCGTTGATCTCGTCGATCTGGCCCCTGAGCTTCTGCAGCCGCTCCACGGAGGTCTTCTCATTGTCCCACTGGGCCTTCATCTTGCCGAACTCTTCCCGGAAATCCGCCAGCTCCCGCTGAATGGCTTCCAGCCGGTCGCGGCTCAGATTGTCCGTCTCCTTTTTCAGGGCCGCCTCCTCGATCTCAAGCTGCATGATCTTCCTGGACAGCTCGTCTAACTCCGTGGGCATGGAATCTAACTCCGTCTTGATGAGGGCGCAGGCCTCGTCCACCAGGTCGATGGCCTTATCCGGCAGGAACCGGTCGGAGATATAGCGGTTGGAGAGCACGGCGGCGCTCACCAGGGCCGAATCCGTGATCTTCACTCCGTGGAACACCTCGTACCGGTCCTTGAGGCCCCTAAGGATGGAGATGGTGTCCTCCACCGTGGGCTCATCCACCAAAACAGGCTGGAACCGCCGCTCCAGGGCCGCATCCTTCTCGATATATCTGCGGTATTCGTCCAGGGTCGTGGCCCCGATGCAGTGGAGCTCTCCCCTGGCCAGCATGGGCTTTAACATGTTGCCCGCGTCCATGGCGCCGTCCGTCTTCCCGGCCCCCACGATGGTGTGGAGCTCGTCGACAAAGAGAAGGATCTTCCCCTCGCTCTTCTTGACCTCCTCCAGGACTGCCTTCAGCCGCTCCTCAAACTCGCCCCGGTACTTGGCCCCGGCCACCAGAGCGCCCATATCCAGGGAAAACACCGTCTTGTCCTTAAGGCCCTCCGGCACGTCCCCCCGGACGATCCGCTGGGCCAGCCCCTCCACCACGGCCGTCTTGCCCACACCCGGCTCGCCGATCAGCACCGGATTGTTCTTCGTCTTCCTGGACAGGATCCGGACCACGTTCCGGATCTCCGTGTCCCGCCCGATCACCGGATCCAGCTCCTGCTTCCTGGCCCGCTCCACCAGGTCCGTGCCGTATTTCGCCAGCGTGTCATAGGTGGCCTCCGGATTGTCACTGGTCACCCGCTGGTTTCCCCGGACCGTGGAGAGGGCCTGCAAAAACCGCTCCCTGGTGATACCAAACTCCGTAAACAACGCCTTTAACGCCCCGTTGGGATATTTTAGCAGAGCCAGGAACAGATGCTCCACGGACACATACTCGTCCCCCATCTGCTTTGCCTCGTCCTCGGCGCTTACCAGCGCCTTGTTTAACGCCTGGCTCACATAGAGCTTCACGTCGCCGGACACCTTTGGCTTCCGGTTCAAGGCCTCCTCCACCCGGTCCGCAAAGTACTCCGGCTGGATCTCCATCTTGACGATCATCTTTTTGATCAGGCTTTCGTCCAGGGACAAAAGCCCTGCCAGCAGATGCTCCTGGTCGATCTCCTGGTTTCCGTATTCCGAAGCCAGCCGCTCACAGTTCTGCACGGCCTGCAGGGAATTCTGTGTGAATTTATTGATATTCATAAGACGCCTCCTGTGCCAATCTCTGTTCTATTTGTAATATAACAATCACTTCATTCTGTATGATAGCACAGGTTGTTAGCACTGTCAAGGTGTGAGTGCTAATTTTGATCTATTTTTTATCCTTTAATGGAAATCCTGTGATAGAATAATGAACCAGGCTCAGAATCAGACTGCCCTTTTTTCATCATCTCAGCTTCTTCAGCAGCCCCCTCATCATATCGGAAAACACATCCTCGCTGGCCTCCCCGGACCTGTCCTGCAGGATCGAATATCCCTCCTCCGGCCGGCGCCTCCCGGCTTTTGGGATTTCCAAATTTGAAGTCTCTGCATTTGAAGTCTCCACATTTCCCGGCAGGTCCGGTATTGGGGCCGCCGGCTCCGCTACAGGTTCCAGAGCTTCCGGTTTTTCTGCAGACGCCATGACGGCCGGTTTCTCCGCAGGCTCCGGGACGGCCGGTTTCTCCGCAGGCCCCGTGGCAGCCGGCTCCTCCGTGAGCGCCCCGGCTTCCGGAATCTCCACAGGCATCATGGCAGCCGGCTCCTCCGTGAACGCCTCGGCTTCCGGGACCTCCACAGGCATCATGGCAGCCGGCTCCTCCGTGAACGCCTCGGCTTCCGGGACCTCCTGCTCCTCCCCCGGAAAGACCGCAAGGAAATCCGGCAGCTCCTGGACAAGGAGCTCATAGCAGTAGCGGATGTCCGCCGATGTCATCTGTTTTTTCTGAGGGTCGGCATTTCTGTGGACCCCCGCATTGCAGCGCATGCGGATCGAATGGAAAGAATCTGCCTGGGAGAAGGTGATCCAGTCCCCGCTCTTCAAAAATTCGATCCGGTTATACAGGGACAGGTTCCCCGGGACTTCATCCTCCTCCCGGGCTGCCTCCAGGTAGCAGTCCACCATATACTCCAAGGCCTGCCTGAGTTCGGATGCGGCGGCCCGGTATTCCCCGGCCCCGATCTGCCTCAGGGCGCCCTCCATGTTCTCTTTTAATTCCGGATGCCCCGCCAGCCCGGACAGCTTTTTCAGATCCAGTCTTTCCATAGTCTCTTTTCGCACTCCCTCTCCCCGGCTCTCCCGCAGGATCCTCTCTGCCGGTCATTTCCGCTTTCACCGACTTCTTCGGCTTTTTCCGATCATATCCTCTTTCACCGGTTATTTCCACTTCCGCCGGTCTCTTCGGCTTCCCTCTGATCTGCCGGCTCTCCTCCGTCACTCTTCCTCGTCGTATTCGTCGGACGAGTTGGCGAGCCGCTCGTCCACCTTCCCAAATTCATCCGTCTGATACACCTGCTCCCGGTAGCGGAGCGCCAAGGCGCGGGCGTCCTTCGGCCCGCCCTCCGCCGCGATCTTCACCTTCTGCTCGATCTCGGAAAGCGTCAGGCCGGCAGCCGGATCTGCGCCCTGCGCCTGTCCGGCCGGGCGGGCCGTCTGGGAAAGCCCGGATAGAAGCTCTGTCTGGGAGAGAAGCCGGATCACCGGCTCCAGACCGGCGCCCCACGCCTCCGGGCCGGGACCTCCCGCGCTCCCGCCTCCCCGTTCCCTCAGCATGGCGACTGCCTGCCGCACCATATGGCCCTTTACTTTATAGTAGCCCTCCTCCTGGACCCGTTCACACGCGTACTGCTCCGGCACATTGTCCCTCACCAGGATATCGGTCAGGTACACCTTCACGTACTCCGTCAGCTGTTTCAGCCCTGCATAGCTGAAGCCCTCCGTCTCCGCCGCGATCTCCTCCGGGGTGATCCCCTCAAACACGATCTTATAGAAAAAGGGCTCGTCCTCTCCCGCTTCCCCGTCTGTTCCGTCATCCTCATAAACCACCTCCACGTTCTGGTGGAGACGGATGTAATTTTTCCGGTCCTCCAGAGAGGGGAGGGAGAAGGAGATCAGCGGGAAATCCCGTTTCAGGGCGGCGGAAAACACTGCCGCGTCCCGCTCGATCAGGATCGGGAACAGGACTCCCGGCTCCTGCTCCTCTGCAAACTCCAGAAGGATGTCATAGAGCTCCCCGGCCCAGGGATTGTCACTGAGCTGCTCCAGGAGGAGGACCAGCGGCGTATCCTCCGAGGCGAGGCCAAGGACCGCCCGCATCCGCCTCACGGCCTTTTTTCTGGAATGGCTTCCCAGCCGGACGCCCCGCAGCGCCGCCAGGCGGGTATAGCCCATCTTCTTTAGATTTCCAACGAGATGCTCCGCCGTCGTCATTTTCCCGCAGCCGGAGGGACCTGCAAAGAGCAGGCCGTAAGCGTCCTCCACGCCAAGCAATTCGCCAAAATCTGCTCTCCGCTCCGACTGTTCAAAGAGCATCTCCAGAAGCTCTGCCTGGCCGTAATGGTCCATGCGGCTGAGCCGCTTAAGATCCCCCTTATAGCCGGAACCGGTCAGGGCAGACAGATCCTCCTCATACTGCCCGGCCTCCTCCAGGAGGACCAGCCTCTTTTCCGCCCACTGCATGGCCGCGTCTTTCGCCCCTGCTGCCTGCCCGGCCCCGCCTTTCTCGCCCTCTTCCGCCTGACCGGCCGCGTTTTCTTCTCTGTCCGTCATAAGCGTTCCTCTCTATTCAACCGCCAAGCTCCTCCATGGCGCTCTGCGCCCATTTTTTCAGATGGTCGGTGTCCTTGGGCAGCAGATGGTATTCCTCCCTGACCTTCCGGAAGGTCTCCCCCTTCAGGCAGAAGGCATTGTCCTCCATGGCCTTGGTGGCGGCGGCCGTATCGTTTCCATAGGAGACCCCGATCTCGGTCACCAACTCCTTCTTGAGCCTTGCGGTAAACTTCCGCAGATCCCGGTAATTGAAGTCCTCCGTCTGGGCCGCCATGTCCCCGTAGGAAAAGCCCTCCTCGTTCCGGATGATGTGCTCCAGCCGCATTTTAAAATAGTTGGCCCTGGCGGCGGCGTCCGGGAGATCCACCTCGATGAGCTCCACCCGGTCCAGCATGGCGATGTCCACGTCCTCCGGATTGTTGGTGGCCCCGATGAAGATCACCTGCTTGTCGGATTTGATCAGGTCGTTGTAGCTGGTGAGGAACTGATTGGTGGCGGAGATCACGTGGGCCGGCTGGTGGCTCTTCTTGCGGTTGCCGCAGACGCCGTCGATCTCGTCGATGAACAGGATGCAGGGAGCGTTCTTTTCCGCCTCCTCAAACATCCGCTTGATGATCTTTTCCGTCCGCCCCACCAGGCTCTCGTGGATGTCCGCCCCGGACAGGGACATATACTTAAAGCCAAACCGCCCGATCAGCTCGTGGGCGAAGGCCTCCAGCAGGAAGGTCTTCCCGCAGCCGGGGAGGCCGTAGAAGAAGAAGGACTGGACGGTCTCCATCTCAAAAAACGCGTTCAGGCTCGCGTTGCCGATGTCCCGGATGATCCGCTCCATCAAAGCTTTTAAGTCCTCCATGCCGGCCACGCCCTCAAAGCCGGTCTTCGGGGCCTCCCGGAACCAGGACGCCACCGTCTCCTCGCTGATCTCGTCCCGGCCGCCGGCCGCCGGATTTCCGGGAGCCTTGCCCCCGTTTCCGCCTGCTACCGGACTGCCGGGGGCCTTGCCCCCGCTGCCGCCCTCCGCCTGCTGCCCGGAAGCCGCCGCGCTCTTTTTCTTTGCCTGGGCGGCCGCCGTCTCCGCGTCCATATTTTTGACCGCCCTTGGATTCAGGATCTCCACGATGTGGCGGAGCTCGCCCTCGCAGTCGATCTGCCTCTCGATCCATTTATCCTGGGCCGCGCTCACGCTCATGGAAGCCGCCCTGGCGCAGACCTCGGCCGCCTTCTGGTAAAGCTTCCCCTCCTCCCTGGACACGGCTCCTCCGTTCGCCATGTTGGCCGCTATGGCCTGGTTCCGCAGGGAATGATATTCGTTGTCCAAACGGTTGATCTCCCGTATATACTGCCTTTCCATATCCTGTTCTCCTTCCCAGGTTCTGCAGGGTGTGCCCTACAGATCGGTCATCTTCCTTGCCGCCCTGATATCGCCCTGTGCCGAGGCGCCGTACTCCGTGCCGCCCGAAGGGATCTCGTCCAGCATGGCCCCGTACTGGGCCGCCGTCTGGCTCCTGGCCTCCTTGTTTCCGCGAAGCTGCTTCCGCAGGCAGGCGTCATAGCTGTCCCCGCCCACCAGGTCGTCCACAAAGCTGCCGCTCACCAGGTTGTCCACCTCCGGCGGCATCTCCAGCTTGTTGAGCTCCGCCAGGTAATCATCCTCGGAGCGGAACAGGCCCTTGGCGTAGCCGTAAAAACGCTTGCTCACCGCCGGCGTCGAATCCGACACCCGGTCCAGCTGCCGGACGGCCAGACACACCAGGTTGATGCTGGTATTTAAGTCCTCCGTGTTGCGGTTGTCCTCCAGCTCCGCCAAGGCCTGGTCCACGATCCTCCGGCCCTTGGCCGCATTGGCGATCCGCTCCTTCTGGTTTTTGGGATCCAGCCCTTTGTCCACCCGCTCGTTATAACGCATCCGCTCCAGCTTGATGATCGTGTCCAGCTCCAGCTTGCACCGCTCCAGGGTCGCGGCACAGTCCGCGTAGCTGAGCTCCCTGGAAAGCTTCTCCTGCCATATCTTATTCTTCTTTTTCCGTTCCTTCTTTAACGCTTTCTCTTCCTTTTTTCCTCTGTCAAATAAATCGCCGAATGCCATGGGTCCTCCTTCTCCTCTTAATAATCCTCGTTGTACTGGTAGTTCTCGGCCTCCACTTCCTCCAGGGTATCCTCCATATAGGCTGTCTCGAGGCCCTCCTCCAGCTCCTGCTCCAGATCGTTCAGGGCCTGGTCCAGCTCCCGCTCCTCCTGTTCTTCCTGCTGGCGCTTCTTGAGCTCCTCGATCTTCCGCTCCTTCTCCGCCCTCCGTCTTGCGCGGTTGGCTTCCATTCTTTCTTTCTTTTCGATCTCTTCCTGTTCCTTCCTCTCCAGGTAGACCAGGTTCTGGGCCGTCTTCTTCGCGCTGGAGGGGGAATCCAGGATCTGCTTCATGGCCGTCTGATGCTCTGTCAGCGCGGTGTCCATCCGCTCATTTTCCACGATGATCCTGCTGACTGCTTCCTGCCGCTCCTTATTGACCTCCTCGATCCTGACCAGGAGATCCTTATCCTCCACATAGGCATCCTCGCTCAGGGCGAGATAGATCTGATCCATGGTGGACTGGATCAGGGCGATCTGGCGGTTGATCTCCCGGATCTCCCCCCGAAGGAGCAGGATATCCATATCCTTCCGGCTGATCACCGTGAGCAGCGCGTCCAGCTCGGAGGCCATCATGGAGAGGTTGATGGGATGATGGGCGTTCTCCTCCAGCTCTCCCATGGCGTACTCGCCCTCCTCCGTCTCCCGGATCTTGTTGAACTCCTCCCGCTTCGACTCAAATTCATCGACAAATTTCCGGTAGAGGGAATTTAATTTTGCCTTCCGCTTCTCCCGGTTATCCAGCTTTTTGCACTCTTTGAGCATGGTCACATAGTTTTCCGCCTGCCGCTCCTTCTTGGCGGCCATCTCGGCAAACTGCTCCCGGTCTGTCTCGTCCACATCCTCCCGCTCATACTGGATCAGGTGCATCATGGCGACCATACCCCACCTGGCCTTGTTAAGCTGTCCGTATTTTACCCCCTCCGCAAAGGCATTGGCAGCGTAGCGGATGCTCTCGTCGATCCTGGAGGTGTCCATCTCCGTGGCCTTCGCCTGGTCCAGATAGGCCACCGCCATCTTCCGGGCCAGCTCATAATCCGGCACCGACTGTCCGGACGACATCCTTTTCTCCAGTTCCTCCGGCGGAAGCTCGCTGAGGGAAAAGTCGATGGCCTCCAGGATCCCTTTGATGTCCCGCATCCTCCTGGTCTGCTCCGCGACCTGCTCCTTGATCTCCTTCTCCCGCTCCGCGTCGGTCTTTTTCGTCCCCCGGATCTTGTTCATGATCGCGTTCTGGGTCCGTCTGATCTTTTTCTTCAATGCCATGCTCTTATCCTCCCCTGCGGCCGGCTGCGTCCCGCCGCACGCTGTTTTTTCTTTTATTATAATTCCAGAAGTGAGACTGCCTCCGAACGGCGGATCTCCCCGTCGTCGTTTTTTAACGCCAGCCGGAGCCTGAAGCCGTCCTCGATCACGGCCCCGACATGCAGAAAGGTCGGCTCCTGGAAGGACCGGAGCGTCAGGGTGACAAGCTTTTCTTCCTCACCCTTCCGCACCGACGTCTCTACTGCCATCTCGTCCACGCCGGGCACCCTGGCGAAGGGCTCCTCCAGCCACCCCTCCCTGTGGTACAGGCTCTCCGCCGGAGGCATCCGGACCCGCATCTTCCGGGACTGCTCCTCCTCCCACTTGTAAACGGCGATCCCGATCTCGTACTGGGAGAGAAGCTTACTGCGGCGCTTTTCCCCCTTTTCCTTCAGGATCCGCTCCGTCTCCGCCGGGTCGCCGATGATCTCCGCCACATATTCCCTACAGCAGGGGCACTGATCTGCCCCCTCGTCCAGTTTCGTTCCGCACACATAACAATTCATGCCAGACTCTCCTCTATATTTTTCTCATACAATCGGATCCCGTTTGCCAGCTCATCTATGGTCGTATCGATCTCGGCCAGGGCCTGCCGGATCTTGTCCATATCCCCAAAGTCCCCGGCCGTCTGGATGCGGGGGGCGATGACCCCGACCACCTTCCGGATCCCCTCCAGCTGCCTGGTGAGGAACGCCTCCTTGTCCTTCGTCTTTTTTAACTTCTGCTCCACCTCTTTCCGGATGGCGGGGTTAAAGCTTTTGTTCAGATCTTCCAGACGCGCATTCATTTTTTCCTGCTCCGTCTGGAGGCTTTCCCTCTCGGCGTCCAGATCGTCCAGCTTCTTCTGGAGAAGGCGGATCTCGCCCTCATGGCGCTCCGTCTCCTCCTTGAGCCGCGCCTCCTCGCCCCGGCTCTTTTCGAGGATGGCCAGAAGGCTGCGGTTTTTCTCTTCCTTCTGCCCAAGCTCCTCCTGCAGCTCTTCCGCCGCCGCCTCGGCCAGCAGGTTTTTGTTCTCCAGCTCGGCCTTCTTTCCTTCAAGCTCCAGGCACTGCGCCTCCAGATCCCCGGCCCGCTCCGCCTGCTCTCTGTTTTCCTCCGACAGGCTCCGGTACCTGGCCTCCAGCTTCTCCAGCCGGCTTTTCATCTGATCCCGGCCGAATTCCACGGAGGCGGTCTGGCTCTCCAGCTCTTCCTTCCTGGCTTTCCACTCTTTTAACTGCTCTGTCTGTGCCGCCCTGCCTGCCTCTATCTCCTGTAGTTCTCTTTCCCGGGCTTCCCGCTCTGCCCTTGCCCCTTCAAGCTCCTCCCTCGCCCTCGCAAGCTCCCCGTTCCGGAATTTTTCGTTGCTCTTCCGGATGCTCTCCGCGTCGTCCAGGGCCATCAGGGCCTCCTGCTTGTACTGTTCGAACCGGGCCCGGAGTGCAGAAATCTCCTCCTCCGCCCCCTGCTTCTTCTTTTTTTCCGCCTCGATCTGCTCCCGGAGCGCCGCCCTGCGGCTCTCTAACCGTTCTGCCTCCAGAGAAAGCTCCCGCTCACACTCCTCGGCCTCCTTCACCGCCCGGGCCAGCTGCTCCTTCTCGTCCCGCGCGCTCTGCGCCCGCCCCCTGATCTGCTGTAAGGTCTCCTGGATGCCCCGGATCTCCGTGTCCAGCTCTCCCACGTCCTCCGCCTCGTCATACCCCCGGATCTCATCCTTCTTTTTCTCGTACAGCCGGCAGTACAGATTCCCGGTCCAGAAAAGCAGCTCCAGAAAGGCCGGCATATCCTCGATGTCGTGATAGGCCACGTTCTTTCCGGCTTTGGTCACGTCCCTGCAGAGCTCCTGAAAACCCCCCAGCACCTGTTCGGCTGAAATCTCCTCCTTCGATCCCAGGATCTTAAGATAATGCTCCATATTCTGAAAAACCATCGTTTCTCCCTCCGCGGCTTTTCCAAAAGCCCTTGAAAAGCCCTTTCTAGATATCAGTAATCCCAGTCCAGCTCGATCATATCCTCAAAGAGCCGGTTGTACCGGTCCAGGGGGATCGGCTCCCCGAAGGTTTCAAACCGGCCGGTGTCGTCGTCCTGCGCCTCCACATGGAAGTAATAGATCCCGGACTGGTCAATGGAAAATCCGTACCGGACATAGATGTCCACCGGCAGATGGCTCAGTCTCTCCCGGACCGGTTTTTTGAGCACCAGATGATGGGGTTTCCTGGGCCTTCCCTCCTCGTCAAGTCCCCTGGACACGCCGAATTCCTCGATCCTCCCCATGGAATTCAAAAAGACCGACGGCTTCCCCTTCTCATTCAGGACATGGTAGACCCGGCCGGGCTCCAGATCCTGCCGGTAGACGATCGCAAACCGGCAGATCTCCTGTGCGCTCCCCTCCCGGTGGCTGTAGATCCCGAGGCTCCGGTCCGCCGTACTTTTGATCTTGACGGTCCCGTCCGCGATGAGGGAGGCACCGTAGGAGACGGCCACTTCCTTCATCTCGGCGCCGATATCTTTGAGCCTGCGGTCGATGGCGGAAAAATTAAAATATTCCTTGACCTGCCGCTCCACCAGGGAAAAATTCCCGAAGCCGCCCACCAGGGCGATCTTGAAGCTGTCGGAACCGCTGTCCATGTAATCCACCTTGTGAGCGTCCATGGAGATCCGGATCATGTCCAGCTGTTCTTTCAGGACCGGAGCGATGGCCTCCTCATAGGCTCTGTTCAGCAGGGCGTAGGTGACAGGCACCGTCTTCATGCCGTAATTCACGGAAAAAACCGTCTCGCGGGAGGAAGCGAACTCGGAAAAATCATCGCTGTATCTCTTTAACTGTTTGCGGATCTTCGCCAGGTTTTCCGGCTGCTTCAACCCCTGCTCCGCAAAGTCGAACATCAGTTCGAACTCCTTGCCCGCCGGAGCCTCCCCCTCCGCCAGAGCCCCGCCCTCCTCCAGGGCCAGGCGGCAGAGGGCATGGATATAGGCGATCCCCGCGTCCCCCAGCTTCCCGTCTTTCTGGTTCTCGCCCGCGCCGGTGGAATCGAGGATCTTGATCTCCGCCCGGGACTCACTCCCCCCGCCGTTCTCCGCGTGGACCTCCGTCAGCGTGATGTCCAGGGTCCCCCCGCCGTAATCGATGATCAGCATCCTTCCGTCAAAGGGCTTCCCGGTATTTTTCAGAAAGCTGAAGGCGAAGAAGGCGCTGGCCGCCGCCGGCTCGCTGACCACGGTCACCGACTTCACGTAATCAAACTCCTTGCAGATGTCGCTCAAGACGGCCTTCCCGTCCTGGGTCCTGTCGTCCTTGCCCCAGACCTCCGGCGCGCAGATCACCAGCTTCTCGATCTCCCGCTCGTCCTCCGGGCCGCCCAGCCGGTTCAAGATCCCGCTCAGATAATGGTCCAGATATCTTTTCGTCACGTCGGCCGGGGAATGCTCCCTGGAATACCCGCCGTCCTGCAGGATCTCCCTCCGGTTTTCCGGAAGCAGCATCTTAAAGGCCCGGAACACCCGGATCTGGGGATACAGGCTTGACAGCGGGATCATGTTCTTCGCATTCATCCCGTACTGCCAGCTTCCGCTCATGTCAATGACTGCCACCGACGGCTCGCTGGCCGCCGTACTTCCCTGCACCGCCGTCACCGTCCTGGGCATGCCGCCCTCCCGGTCAAACACGGCGAAGGAAGAATAGGTGCTTCCCAAATCGACTCCGATCTTCTGTCCCATCTGTCTTACCTTCTTCTTCTGATGATCTTTCTTTTCATGATCCGGATCGTGTTTCCCCGGATCGTCTCTCTAAGGAAACCCTTTGATCAGCGTTCCCCCAGATCAATGATAATGGACCAGGTCCGCGATCCGCCTTGCCGCCTCCAGGTCATACTTCTCCTGCAGCGGATCCGTCTCCTCGTTCTTTTTCTCTTCTCTCAGGGCAGCGGCCGTTATCTGCCGGCTCTCCGGTTTCTCTGTCCTCCACTCCCGGATGACCTCCCGGATCGTCTCGAAATGCTGTTCCTCCAGATCCTCCTCGCACTGAAGGATCCGTTTTTTCGCTTCCTTCTCCGCGTGTTCAAAGAACTGTTCCTTTTTCCAGGCATTTTCCAGGCGCAGCGCAAGCTCCGCATCCTCCTCCCCGCATGCCAGCAGTTCGTCGTAAGCCTGTTTTAGCTGTCTCCGCTTCCGGCCGTAGCGGCACTTTGTTTTGGAGATATCCAGATACTGCTGGTACAGCTCGCAGATGGCAAGGAGTTCCTCCTTCTCCTCCGCCCCAGGCTCCTCCCACAAATGCTGTCTGCCGAAGCTCACGGCCTCCAGGATCTGAGAAACCCGGCCGGCCTCCTCCATCCGCATAAGGTCGTCCCCCTCTGCAAAGCCGGGATCCAGGGTCCGGCAAAGCTCCGCCAGATACCGGAGTACATATTCTTCCACCTTCCCGCTGAGTTTCCAGTTGGAGGGCTCATGCAGCTGATCCCGGAAGTCTTCAAACCTCAGGATCTCCTCGCGGGGACCGCCGTATTCCCGGTAGGCCCCGAGGTGGATCCCGTCGGCCGCCCTGGCAAGCTCCCGGTAACAGTCCGCCTCCCCGCAGTAAAA
Source organism: uncultured Lachnotalea sp. (assembly GCA_947066815.1). GTDB lineage: Bacteria > Bacillota > Clostridia > Lachnospirales > Lachnospiraceae > Lientehia. The sequence continues at coordinate 79,479 of CAMSZT010000007.1, read as the reverse complement.
ACCGGAGAGCCGCCTTCCAAGATCCGGATACAGGGTCTCGATCCGGTCCGATTTGCGGCTGACATGGAAGCTGGCGGCCGCCTTTCTCAGCTTCCTCCAGGCGGTCTCATTCTGAAGCTGACTGTACAGGTCCGCAAAACGAAGGGATTTTTTCGGGAACGGCAGGACCGCCGAGCTCTCCCTCAGATTTCGGGAGCGGCACCAGCAATAGAGATACTCCGCAACCGCCTCCAGCTCCACCTCCCCGCAGATCTCCCGCTCCTGCTTAAACTGGACCGCCCGGACAAGACTCCTGATCTGCTCTTTGTCATACACGTGCAGAAAGACTGCCGCCCCGTCCAGCTCTTCGAAGAGCGCTTCATAGAGGCCGGTCCGCTCCTTCCTGTGCAGGATCTCATAGAGCTCCGGGCAGAGCCGCCTGCCGTTCCCGTCACAGTGTTCGAAAGCCGGCCCGCCAAGGAGCCTCCTGGTCTCCTCCCCCTGAATGGGGGCGGTCAGGATCACCGCGCTCTCCGTCTTCTGTCCGGCCAGGCTGATGAGCCCGTCCAGAAAACGCTCCCCCTCCGCCCCGGAGGCGAGGCTCTCAAAGACATCCAGGGGAATGACAAATGCCTGCCGCCCCTTTTTCAACTGTTTCTCCATCCAGTCACAGTATTTTGCCGGATTTTCCACCTGCCGGACCCGGTCATTCCTGTCGTAGCTCTTCGCCTTCCCGAACACGCCCAGGAAAGGCTTCGAGCCGTAGGCGTAAAAGGACGCCGGGTCCAGGAACTCGATCCGCAGGTTCTGCCTGGTCCCGCCGAGAAAGTAGATCTCTTTAAATTCATCCTGGCAGAGGCGGTACCACAAATAAAAGCGGAATCTAACCCCCGTCCCGCTCTCGATGAAATAGGAATCTGTCTCGTCTGCAAATACAAAATGAAGAAATCGGTTGTATGAAAACATAATATCTACTCCATGTCCGGATCTCACGTTTTTTGGATGGCCGCGGTGTGGGAGCCTCCGGCGGAAACGGCCATGATATTCCGCCAGGAAAACACGTCGCACTGGCCGTACTTGTTGCTGCCTGCGGCGACGACGCTCCCGTCCCGCTTAAGGCCCACCGTATGATGATCCCCGGCCGAGATGGCGACGATGTCCTCCCATCTCCGACCGGACGTCTCGCACTGGCCATATTGGTTCTGTCCGGTAGCGATGACGGTTCCGTCCTCCCGCAGTCCTACCGTGTGTCCGCCGCCGGCCGAGATGGCGATCACATCCCTCCAGGCCGACACCATGCACTGCCCATGTTCATTTCCGCCGACGGCGACGACGGTCCCATCTCTCCTCAGTCCCACTGTGTGGAACATGCCCGCCGCCACGGCCGTGATGTCCCTCCAGTCCGATACCTGACACTGGCCTCTCGCATTTCCTCCCGCAGCAATCACGGTCCCGTCCCATTTTAACCCGATTGTATGATACATTCCAGCCGAAACGGCGATGATGCCGGTCCAATCCAACGCCTCCCGCCGCGTGCTGTCATAAGCTTCGACAGCGACGACAGTTCCGTCCTTTCTTAAACCAACGGCATGGGAAGATCCAACCGACACCTCTATGATATCCCTCCAGGCGCCCGTTTGCAGCCAATCCTTCTGGCCGTCGGAAGCCCGCTTATTGTTGATCAAAAAAATCGGTATTTCAATACCTGTCCGTCTTACTTTCTGATCGCTTTCTTTTATCGTGACTATGACGGTCCCGTCCCGCTTAAGGCCTGCCGTATGATAGGTTCCGGCTGAGACCATCACGATATCATTCCAGCCGGATACCCGGCACTGCCCCTGCAGGTTCCCTCCGGCGGCTGCCACCCGTCCGGCGTTTCGCCATTCCCTCCGATTCCTGTCGGCGATGACGAGCGGCGAGCGGTCCGAAAACTCCTCCTCACATCCATATTCCTCCGCCTCGCCGGCCTCCTGTATCAAAAGGTCTCCGTATTTTTTTATCTCCGGATCGGAAAATTCGTTTTTGTATATCCCCCCCAGCTCCCTCTGTGCCTCCGGAACGCCGTTCCCGGCCTGACAGATCAGCTTCTCCAGCCGGACCAGTTTCTCCAGATCCCAGTCCGGGCCGAACTTCTGGCCTTCTCGATCTGTCCCCGCCGCCTCCCGTCCCGCTTCCATGGCCGTCAGCGTGCGGTATTTCTGATAATGAAGGCTCTCGTCGGCCCCGCACCTCATGCACAGGGGCCCTTTCTCGTTCTGCCTCCCGCAAACCTGGCAAATCCACATGGCTCTGTTCCCCCCTGTCCGTTATGTTTTTCAAATACATAGCCGTTATCCGGGACTTTTACTATAAATTTTAACAATTTTGCCCTGCTTTGTAAACTATAATTCGGTACGTTCCCATAATTTGGGGACATCTGCGGCACAAAACCGGCCGGTCAGAGCCGCCGCTGCATCCTTTTTCCGGGTTTCTGTCTCGGGCTGTGCGGATCATCCCTCTCTCCGGATCCCCACCGTATGGCAGCCTCCGGCCGAGATGGCGATGATATCCCGCCAGCCCGACACGTTGCACTGGCCGTACTCGCTTCCCCCGACGGCGGCTACCCTTCCGTCCCGTCTCAGGCCCACGGTATGGTTCCCTCCAGCCGATACGGCGACCATGTCCCTCCAGCCGTCCGTCCGGCATGCCCCGCTCCGGTCATCCCCTGCGGCCAGGACGCTGCCGTCCCGCTTTAAACCCACCGTGTGATAGTCCCCGGCCGATATGGCGACCACGTCCCTCCAGCCCCGGAGCTGTTTTTCCCAGCCGGAACCCGCGGCCACGACACTGCCGTCCCGCTTTAAACCCACCGTGTGGTATCTTCCGGCCGAGACCGCTGTGATATCCCGCCATTTTCCCACTTCGCACTGGCCTTTTTCGTTGTCCCCGGCCGCCACGACGGTACCGTCCTTCTTGAGCCCCACCACATGGGCTTCCCCGGCCGAAACCTCCACCAGGTTTTTCCAGCGCTGGACTCCGCACTGGCCGTACCGGTTGTCCCCGACTGCGGCCGCACTCCCTTTTTTGAGCCTCAGGCCCACGGTATGGCCGCCACCGGCCGAAACCGCCGTCATATCATTCCAGCCGGCCGTCCGGCACTGATGGGCCCAGTCGGCCCCGGAAGCAACCACGGTGCCGTCCCTCCGAAGCCCCACCGTATGAAATCTCCCCGCCGAGACGGCGGTCACGTCCTTCCAGCCGGACACCTCACACTGCTCCAGCCGGTTGTCCCCGACGGCCACCGCCCTTCCCCAGCGCACTGCCTCTCCCTGGATCCTGCTCTCGGAACCGGCTGTCGGCTGTTCCGGCTGGATTCCCGGGACTCCCCCATATCTTTGATCCCGGTCCGTGGCGGGCGCCGGCGACGGTATCACCTGCGGAGGAATCGCCTGCGGAGGCACCGCCTGCGGGACCGGGATCGCCCGCGGCAATTCCGCAGCAGCCCCATATCCCTGTCTGGCCGCCTCCCGGAGCCAGAAATCCCCCCTCGCGCTCAGATCCCATCTGTTAAGCTCCCCTTTATAGAACGCTCCCAGCTCATACTGGGCCCTGGGAAAGCCTTTCTTCGCATATAAGATCAGCTCTTCCAGCCTTTCCGCCAGATCCCAGGGACCGACATCCCAATCCGGCTCCTGCTCCCCCTGGAGCAGCCCGGCCGGAAGCATCCTGCGCCTCCCCACAGGCATCAGGGTCCGATATCCCTGATAATGAAAACTCAGGTCAAAGCCGCAGCCCGCGCACAGCAGGCCCTTTTCATTCTGTTTTTTACAAGTCGGACAGATCCACATACTCACTCAATCCCCTATCCCCTATGATTTTTGGATTCCCACCGTGTGCCATCCCCCGGCCGATATGGCCGTAATGCCCCGCCAGCCGGATACCCCGCATTGTCCGTCCCCGTTTTTGCCGGCAGCGGCCACGGTTCCGTCGTCTCTCAGGCCCACGATATGATACCTTCCGGCGGCCACCGCGATGATCCCCTTCCAGTCCGAGGCTTCGGATTCGCCATTCGCATGGTCTCCCGCCACGGCCACGCTGCCGTCCTTTCGCAGTCCGACCGTGTGGGAGCCGCCCGCAGCGACCGCCGTCATATCCTTCCAGCCCGACACCTGGCACTGCCCCTCCTGGTCCTCCCCCGCGGCGACGACGCTGCCGTCCCGTTTAAGGCCCACCGTGTGGGTCTCGCCGGCCGCAACCGCGACGATGTCCCTCCAGTCCGATACCTCGCACTGCTTCCAGGCGTTGCTCCCGGCCGCCGCCACGGTCCCGTCCCTCCTCAGGCCGACCGTGTGGGTCCCTCCGGCGGCCACGGCGACGATATCCCGCCAGTCCGCGACCCTCCCCTCTCCGTTCCAGTTCCCCCCGGCCTCCACCACGGTCCCATCCCCCTTAAGCCCCACCAGGTGGAGCTCTCCGGCCGCAACCGCGGTGATATCCTTCCACTCCGACACGCACTTCCGGCTCCAGTCGGCAGCTCCGGCAACCGCCACGGTCCCGTCCCGCTTAAGCCCTGCGGTATAGCGCGCTCCCCCCGACACCGCCGTGATATCCCTCCAGCCCGTCAGCCTGCACTGGCCGTCCATATCGTCCCCCACGGCCAGCGCCCGGCCTCCTCTCTGCAGCCCCGCCAGTGCCCGGCTCCCGGCTACCACGGAAAATCCTGTCATCCGCCCGGCCATGGAGCCCGGATACCCCTGCTTTGCCGCCTGTTCGATCCAGAAATCTCCCCGCTCCCTCATCTCCCGGCCGACGGACTCGCTTTTGTAGAACCCGCCCAGCACATACTGGGCTCCCGGAAATCCCCGCTTCGCATAATAGATCAGTTCCTCTATGGTTTCCAGGTTCCAGGACAGGCTGCTCCAGTCCGGCTCCTGTTCCGGCCGGTGCGGCGCCTGCATTCTGTGCCCCGCCCCCAAAGCCGGAGCCTGCTTTAAGTCCGCATACCGCTCCGCACGCACCAGGGTGCGGTATTTCTCATAATGACTGCTCAGATCAAAACCGCAGTCTGCGCACAGCAGGCCGTTTTCATTCTGTTTTCCACAGATCGGACAACTCCACATAGCTCTATTCTCCTCCCTCCGGCCTTGCAGGCGGCAGAAGCGGCACCTCGCCGGAACAGCTGCAAGAGGTCTCGTCTCCCACGGCCAGCCTCACCGCAAAGCCCGGTTCCAGCACAAGGCCTGTCTGCCAGAAGCCTTCCGTCTCCGGAGCCCGCACCGGCAGAGGGATCTCCCTCCTTGTCCCATCCTTCCGGATGACCAGGGTCAGCGTGACCCCCTCCCCGCCCCGGATCCTGGCAAATCTTCCCTCCTGCCAGAAGATCTTCCCCTGAGAGAGCTCAAAAGCCCGCACCGGAAGCGTGACTTCCTGAACACTGCTCTGCTCCAGGCGGCCCTCCCGCATCTCATGCCGGTAGGTCAGGAGCCCGAAGGAAAACCCGCTAAGCTTCTTCCTCCGGTATTCCTCTGCCATTTTTCCCAGCGCCGCTTCCCCGTCTCCTGTCTCACCCACCGTATGTATCAGCGGGAATCCGCATCTGGGACAGCGGCTCATGGCCGCCTCCGCTTCACTGCTTCCACATGCGAGACATTTCATCCTGCATCCTCTCCTTTCCGAATATACTCTGTCCGGTAATTGCGAAACGTGAAATTGTCGAGAGGATCCTGACAATTGATCCATCCAAAGCCTGCAGCGCCAAACATTCCAATGAGCCCATAAGCGCAGAAAACACTCGGGCAGAGGCCCTCCCGTTTTCCATGGTCTCATCTCCATGGCGCAGAGGGCTTTTCCTGGATGCAATTATCAGGATCCTTTCCATGTTTTGCTGTTCCGCAATTCCCTTCATACTCTGTTCCGGGCGATTGCGAAGCTCAAAAACTCGTTGAATATTCTGGCAATATTTCCGGGAAAAGCCCTCTGCGCCGTGGAAGCAAGACCAGAGAAGGCAGGAGTTTCCGAGTGACTTCTGCGGTTCTGGGCTTGCTGGAACGGTTGGCGCTGCAGGCTTTGGACGAACATATTGCCAGAATATTCTCACAATTTTGCGGCTTCGCAATTGCGTGCCTCCAGTTTTTCCACCCGGGTAAGCTCAAACAGCTCGTCAAACCGGGTAAGCTCGATCACGTGGTCCTCCCCCAGCTGATCCTCCAGCAGGTCGTACTCGCAGATATGCACACTCACCACCTCGGAGGGATCCAGGGAAAACCCGATCACCGCCGTCCGGTACTCATTTTTCACCACATTTTCCAGCCGTCTTTTAAATTCTTCCTTCAGGGGCACGACGATCGCCGTCTGCTCGTCATGTCCCATATTGATCACGAACCGGGAGATAGAATTGGAGGCGACGAAGGTGACGATCCGGCGTCCGTCCGCAGGACTGACCGGAAAATAGGCCCTGTCAAACTCGATGTCCTCTTTATAGCGGAACGCGTAATCCCGGCACGCCTCCCCGGAAGCGCTGCGGGCGAACACGCCGATGGAGTAGGGCGCCGTCTGGCGGATCCCCACCACGCGGGAGGCCAGCAGGGCGGTCCCCAGGGAGATGGCCTTCTCACAGTCCGACTTATTCCGGATGATATCCGACTGCCGCCGGTCTCCCGGCACAAACCGGAACAGATCCATGACCTGCTTTTTCACCAGATAAAAATTTCCGAAGCCGCCGACCAGCGCCACCTTAAAGGTATCCCGGCTGCTGTTCCCGTAGTCGATCCCCTTTTCTTCCATGAAAGAAAGCATCTCCCTCAGTTTCCCGTCGAGGACCGGCCGGATCACATCGTCGTAGACCTCCGCCAAAAGCCCGTAGGTGATCTCCAGCTCCTCCCCCCGGTAATCGACACTGGTAAATTCCTCATTCAGCCGGTTCGGATCATCGACACCCCGCTCCGCAAAAAACGCGCCGATCTCCTCGGTCCGGCTCTGCAGCTCATCCTCCAGCTCATTGACCGCCCGGAGAAACTTCCCGTCGATCTTCGGCCCCCGGTCTCCTTCCACGAGACCGGCCCGCCAGACGGCCTCCGCCATCACCACCTCCATGTAGACGATCCCCGCCTTGCCGATGCGGCGCTCCACGTTCTCCCCGGCGCCCACCGCCTCCAGCACCTTGATCTCCATGCGCTGCCGGTTTTCCTCGTCCGGCCGGGCCGTGACCTGGGTGAGGGTGAGGTCCAGAGTCCCTCCGCCGTAATCGATCAGCAGGATATTTCCGTCGAAAGCCTTCCCGGTGATCGTCTGATAATTGTAGGAGAAGAACGCGCTGGCCGCCGCCGGCTCGCTGACCACCTGCACGGAGCCGACCTCCGGGATCTCCAGACAGATATCCCGCAGGATGCTCCTCGCGGCGATGGTCTTCACCTCCTGAAACCAGATCTCCGGCGCGCCGACCACCAGACGGCCGATCCGTTCCTCGCCGGTGCGGGCCAGCACCTGATGGATCAGGTCGTCCAGGAACTCCCCGGCGATCCGGGACGGGGTATACGGTCCCAGGTAGCCCCGCTTTTCCAGCCTTTCCTCATCCGTCTCTGTGAGGAGCATTTTAAACGCCTTATAGACGGAAACCCCTTTTTTCCCCGCGTGGAGCTTGGCGGCCCGGCCGAACTCCAATTTTTTCCCGTTGTAAGCCGCCACCGAGGGGACATAGGGCGAATCCTGGTTAAAAAACACCGTCTCCAAAAGCCCTGTCTCCTCCCGGTATACCGACACCGTCGTGTAAGTACTCCCAAAATCGATCCCTATGTTCCGCACGTCCCCGTTTCCTTTCTTTTACCCCCGCAGATCCTTTTCGCTCCGCAGATCTCTCTCTGCCGTCAGGCCCTCCCGGACAGCCGCCTGCATAAGCGCCGCATAACGGCCGCCAGCAAAAGCCCTCCCAGCCAGTAGCCCACGATCAGCCCGGCAAACATCAGCGTGTCCGCAAGATGACATTGGCCCATGACAGCCGGGATCCCATAGAGCTCTGCGAACAAAAACAGCCGCGTCCAGATTCCGCAGAACACGTCTGTCCGCCCGGCAAAAGCGAAGGCCAGCGACTGTTTAAAAAGCCTCCAGGCGCCCGCGCCCTCCGGATTCCGGCTCTCCGGCGCTTTTCTCATGCTCTCCATCTGGACATCCGACATTTCCGGCACAAAGCATAAGAGCAGAACAACGAATACCATTGCGGAAGAAAGATCATTGCCCAGCCCCCTCTGCCAGGCCAGCAAAAGCCCCATGACAGCCAGCGCCGGGACCCGCCGGAACAGGGCAAACACGACATTCAGGATCTGCGTCAGCGCCGGAACCCGGCTCAGACGGGCCATCGCTGTCAGCTGCCCCAAAAACAGGCAGAGCAGAAAAACCGCGGAAACCAGGCCGATCCCCTTCAGAAAAAAGATCCCCATATCACTCCAGCTCCACACGATCATGTCACACACCTCCCCTGCCCGCGGACTTTTTCTTCCGGATCCCCCGCACAAGCATACTGACCAATCCGTCCGGCACGGTGAAAAGCAGGATCAGAAGCATGCCGTAAGAGGTAAACCTGCTTCCAACGGCGCCAAATGCTGCCAGATCCCACCACACGGCATACGCGGCCGCGCAGTGGGCGAGGAGCCGGATCTCCCTGCCCGCCCCGCGCAGTCCGCCTCCCTTAAGGAGCGCTCTGAATCCACCAAAAGAAGCGGGAGTCTCCCATTTCCCCTCCGAGATCCCCTCTGTGATCCTGCGGTGGGCAAGGCTTCCAAGGTACGCGCTGCCAAGCATGATGAAAACACCGATATAGATCATGCCCTCATTTTCCCTGCCATATCGATAATAGGCTGTCACGATCCAGAACTCCCCCGGGAGCCACCGCACAAAGGACATCCCCGCCGCCAGTACCTGACTGATGACCGGAACCCGGCGGATACGAAGGTACGCAAAGCAAAGGCCGAGAAAGCCCCCGGCTCCCACCCCAAAGACAACGGACAGGAGCATCCAGTTCCCAACCATCGCCAATACCGTTCGGAACTGCCCCAGGCCGGAATCACCGGAATAGCTATAAAACACGTCATCCAGGACCTCCACCAGACCGTCCCCCAGAGCCAGAAAGCCCAGGATCCCAAGCCCCAGCATCAAAAGGCTTCCCAGGACGGCAAAGGTCCTGCCGGCCGGCTTCAGGACCAGGCGGTCTGTTTCCAGACCCCCCCGCAGCCCTCCATACCGGTCCTTCTCCCGGCCCTCCGGCAGCTTACCCGGCGTCTCCTCCGGCCGGTATCCCTGCCGCTCTTCCGGCCCCGGCCCTTCGGAAAAAGGCCGGCGGGGAGGCTCCCCCGCAGACGCTTCCCGGGGAAAGCGGCTCCTCACGTAAGCCTCCCGCACCCCGGCAGGCAGCGGGGAAACCGTGGCATACCGCTCGTAATCGTCCGCCTCCAAAACGGGCGGAGCCTCCTCCCGGAATTCGGATCCGCCGCAGACGGGACAGTATCTCCATACGGCCTGCACCTCATTCCCGCATTTTATGCATGTTCTCATCTCGCCTCACTCCCCTTTTCCGTCATTCCTCCGCAATGTCCCACACCCTCTGGAGTCCTAGGGTACAGGTGCCGCCGGCTGAGACCGCCGTGATGCCGCGCCAGCCGGCAACATCACACTGGCCATCCTCATTGTCACCCACGGCGACTACCCGCCCGTCCTTTCTCAGACCCACCGTATGATAGCCTCCGGCCGATACCGCTTTGATGCCGCGCCAGCCGGCAACATCGCACTGGCCATCCTCATTGTCACCCACGGCGACTACCCGCCCGTCCTTTCTCAGGCCCACCGTATGGCAAGATCCGGCCGACACCGCCACGATGTCGTTCCAGGAGGAGGTTTCACATTGGCCAAACAGATCATCTCCTGTGGCGACCACGCCCCCGTCCTCCCTCAGCCCTACCGCATGACAGTCTCCGGCCGACACCGCTTTGATATGCCTCCAGCCCGACACCCGGCACTGGCCTGCGCTGTTGTCTCCGGCCGCAACAACTGTCCCGTCCGCTTTCAGGCCCACGGTATAGGCTTCTCCGCAGTCTATGGCCCGGATGCCCCTCCACTCGAATGTCCGGGGTTTGTCACTGTGATATAGTAAAAGTACGGTTCCGTCCCTTTTTAAAGCTGCCGTATAGCCGTCTTCGCATCCGGCTGACACTGCCTGGATCTCCCGCAGGTCTGCCGTCCTCAATTTCCAGTCATTGTCTCCGAAGGTGATCACAGTTCCGTCCCTTTTCAGCGCGATCCCATATTGCCAGCCGGCCGACACCGCCGTCACGTCCTCCCGATCCAGCCCCCTGCATCCGCTCTCCGGGATCCCGCCGGCAGCCACCACCCGCATCTTACACCTGAGCCCCGATTCCGGCCCGTTTCCGAACACATCCGGTCCCGAGCCCCGCATTCCAACCGCAGATCCCGGGTATCCCTGCTCTGCCGCCTTTTTCAGCCAGAAATCTCCGCGCTTCCTCATTTCCTGAGCCGAAAATCCGAATCCGTTTTCATAAAACCTCCCGAGCTCATATTGTGCCGCCGGGAATCCTTTCCTCGCATAACAGGCCAGCTTTTCCAGCTTCTCCGGATCCCACGGAAGCCGGCCCCAGTCCGGCTCCCGTTCGGCCTGATATAAGGATGCGGCAGGCCCCCTGCCCGCGTCTACCGCCGCCAGGGTGCGGTAGCCCCTGTAATGAAGACTCAGGTCAAACCCGCAGCCCGCGCACAGCAGGTCCTTTTCATTCCGTTTCCCACAAACCGGACATACCCACATAGGTTCATTCCCCCTCCGCATCCCTGAAAGCTTCCCCGCTTCCACTTCCGTCTATTTTTTAAGCAGCGCGTCCACCCGCTTTTGCGCCTCTTTATTCCCGCCGGACGCCGCCTCCCGGTACCACATGACAGCCTTCTGCAGATCCTTCTCCGCGCCGTTTCCAAACTCATAGCACATCCCCAGCAATGCCTGGGCCATGCTGTCCCCCTCCAGCGCCGCCATCCTGTAATACCCGACTGCCTTTTCCTGATCCTGTTCCACGCCCTGCCCGCTGTAATAACAGGCGCCGATCTTCCATTTCCCCCTCGCAGAGCCCGCGTCCGCGGCCCGCTCATACCATCTTGCGGCCTCCGCGTGACCGCCCGGCACCCCGAAGCTTCCATAGTAGTCTCCCAGATAGATCTGGGCACCCACATTCCCTCTTTCCGCCAGCATCCGGTACCAGTTGTAGACATTCAGGCCCGTTCCGCCTGCCTGACCGTACACCTGCGCCTCCAGGAAATCCTCCGCCTCCCTGCAGCCGCCTTTCCGGGACTCCTCCAGCCACCGGACCCCCTCCGTATAGTCCAGCCGGAGCCCCTCGCCCCAGAAATAACACCGCCCAAGATAATACTGGGCCAGCGGGTGCCCCTGCAGGGCCGCCTTTTGAAACCAGCCGGCCGCCTCCCGGTGATTGCCGGCACAGCCGCCATAGTAAAGGGAACCATATGTAAACTGTGCGTCGGCATTCCCGTTCTCCGCCGCCAGCTTCAGATATCTCACCGCTGCCTCATGGTCGCCGATGGCCAGACAGTCAATGCCCCTCCGGTATACATCCTCCCAGCCGTACCGCCTCCCTTCCCCGCCGCCCGGGGAGCAGGCAGAGAGATCCACGACCGTCAGCGTACAATATCGCTCATAATTACCGCTCTCGTCAAAACCGCAGCCCGCACAGATCGGACCTGCTTCATTCTGCTTTTTGCAGACCGGACAGACCCACATAAAATCACCCCCCGTTGCCCGATAAAGAGACCAACAGGTCTATTTTACACCATCTGACAGATTTTTTGAAGTATGGTCATTTATTTTTGGGAATTCTATTCAGGAAGGATCTGTTCCCAGCCGACCGGGTCCAAGAGTTGATACCGGGGTCAAACGTCCGAAGTGATTTTCGTATATGGAAAAGAGTGAGTACCCGTTCTCCCGTACTCACTCTTTCTTTTCGTTTATAAACAATGGCGGATCTCTACTTCGACGCCCGGTAGTAATTGATCAGGCAGCCGTCCAGGATGATCTGCCGCTCGTCGTCGGTCAGCTCTCCCATTCTCAGCGTGAACTCCCTCATGCCGTCCCCGGCCACGTATGCGGGGATCTCGGTCTTTTTCTGTTCCACCGCCTCCCGGATCCCCGGAACGAAGAGCCAGTCGCCATTCTTAAAAGGAAGTTCTCCCTCGTCTGCCAGGAAGGGGAGCATGCCCCAGTTGATCAGGTTGGAGCGGTAACGCTTGGTGGCATAGCCATTTGCGATGTTGGCCCAGCCGCCGAGGACCTTCTGGCAGGAGGCCGCCTGCTCCCTGGCGGAGCCGTCCCCCGGCTTCACCGCGAAGATCGTGCTGCCGATGCCGGTATTCTCCCGGCCGGCGTCCGCGTACTTCATCCGTACCGCGTCCATGGCCTCACGGACCTCCGGCAGGACGTCTTCCGGCTCCCCGCCGCTTATCCTGGCCTTCTCCGCCGCCTGCACCTCCTTGGCCCGTCCCACGTAGGCCGGGTCCTTCCTGGACAGCGTGAACTCCGCCAGGCCCAGAGGGTTGGACCGGTAAGAAGAGGTTTCCCCGGAAGGGATCAGCTCGTCGGTGGTGGTCACCGGGTCGTGGATCTCGGAGACCACTTTTAAGAGCAGGTTCTCCGGCAGGGCCGACATGGCCGGCCAGTCCTTGATGTTTGGGCCGAACCGGATGTCCACGGAAGGGTCGGCCTGTCCCTTGCTGTCAAAGACCCGGTTTTCGTAGATGGTCCTGTCAAAATAATACTTCGGTTTCGTGTAATCCACATCCAGCTCCGTGGCCGGGGTCAGGCGGCCCTTGTTGGCAGCCGTCGCCGCGATGGAGCGGGCGTCCATGAGCGCCACCGAGGCGATCTGCCCGCTCTGGAGCTTGGAGCCCTCCCGGTTGGGGAAGTTCCTGGTGGAATGGCGGATGCTGAAGGCGTTGTTGGCCGGCGTGTCCCCCGCGCCGAAACAGGGACCGCAGAAGGCCGTCTTGAGGACCGCCCCCGTCTTAAGGAGCTTCGCCGCCGCCCCGTTTTTGATCAGTTCCATATAGACCGGCATGCTGGCCGGATACACGCTCAAGGTAAAGGCCCCGTTGCCGATGCTGGCGCCGTCAAGGATGTCCGCCGCATCGCAGATGTTCTCGAAGCCGCCGCCCGCACAGCCGGCGATGATGCCTTGCTCCACGCAGAACTTTCCGTCCCGGACCTTGTCCGCCAGGGAGAATGGCGCCGCGTCCCCCAAGCTCACCTTCGCCCGCTTCTCCACGTCCGCCAGCACGTAGGAGAGGTTCGCATTGACCTCCTCGATGGTGTAGGTGTTGCTGGGATGGAAGGGCATGGCGATCATGGGCTTCACCGCGCCGAGGTCCACCTCCACGATCCCGTCGTAGTAGGCCACGGCGCCGGGAGTCAGCTCCTTATAATCCTCCAGACGCCCGTGGATCTCATAGAACTCCCGGATCTCTCTGTCCGCCGTCGGCCAGATGGAGGAGAGGCAGGTGGTCTCCGTGGTCATCACGTCCACGCCGATCCTGAAATCCGCGCTGAGGTTCGCCACGCCGGGGCCCACGAACTCCATGACCTTGTTGTTGACATAACCGCCCGCGAACACGGCGCCGATGATGGCCAGAGCCACGTCCTGGGGGCCGACCCCCTTCTCCGGTTTCCCGGTGAGGTAAATGCCCACCACGCCGGGCATGTTGATGTCATAGGTCTTGTTTAGGAGCTGCTTCACCAGCTCCGGGCCGCCCTCGCCCACCGCCATGGTGCCCAACGCCCCGTAGCGGGTGTGGCTGTCGGAACCCAGGATCATCTTCCCGCAGCCCGCCAGCATTTCCCTGGCATATTGGTGGATGACCGCCTGGTGGGGCGGCACGTAGACTCCGCCGTATTTCTGCGCACAGGTCAGGCCAAACATGTGATCGTCCTCGTTGATGGTGCCGCCCACCGCGCACAGGCTGTTGTGGCAGTTGGTCAGCACGTAGGGGACGGGGAATCTCTCCAGCCCGCTGGCCCTGGCCGTCTGGATGATCCCCACAAAGGTAATGTCGTGGGAGGTCAGCTTGTCAAACTTAATCTTCAATTTATCCATGTTTCCGGACGTGTTGTGGGCCGCCAGGATCCCATAGGCCATGGTCTCCTTCGCCGCCTCTCTCCTGTCCGGACAGGCGCCGAGCCTCTCCCTAAGCTTCGCCGCACACTCTCTATCGTCCGCCACCAGCTCCGTGCCGCCCAGCAGGTAGGCGCCGGTTTCCCAAACTTTCACCATCGTTCGTCTCCTCCTTGGATGCTGTCATTTCCTCTCCCATTATGGTGTAATTTGGCCGGTAAGTCAAGGGTTTTTGCCGATGCCAAGAGTAATGATTCCCGCTTCACGGCGCCAGCCGCTCTGCCGCTTTCGCCAGCTCCTCCGAATAAAGATACCCATAGGCGCAGGCGGTGTCCAAAAACTCCCCGCCGCACTGCACGGAAAACTCCCCCTTCCGATCCGCTTCCCCTCCTTTCGGATGCCCGGGCCGGAATACGAGCGCCTCCGCCCGCTCCACACCGTTTTTGTTCCAGGGGATAGGCTCGTCATACTCGAAGAACATCAAAAGCCCCGCCGGCTCCCGGCCTGCCGCCGCTTCCGGTTCCGACGACCAGCGGTGGGCGTAAGTCTCCAGCTCCGCCTCGTCTGACAATTCTCCCTTTCGGTCAGCCTTTTTCCACCGGGCCGCCGTCAGTCCATAGAGCTCCTCATATCCCTCCGAACCCTTTTCGTAGACCGCCTCCCTTGCGTTCTCCTGCCAGTTGGAAAAATCCCTCTCCTCCGGCCCCGCATTGATGACGATCCGGTCCGGCTCCGGCAGCTCGTCGACGGTCTCCGCCTTTTTCCCGCCGCAGGCGGCCAAAGACAAAAAGATCATCGCCGCCGTTAAACCGCTCACCCATGCTTTCTTCATTTTCTCTCCCCCTTCCCTTTTCCGACTCCAGTTTTTCATAGGCTACTTTACACTACCCCTTTTCCTCCTTCCGCCCGCGGATCCGGGTTCACATCTTTCTTCGCCAGCGCAGCCCGCTGCTCTCAAGCTCCTCCAGGGCCTCCTGCAAAAACCTTGCCTCCCGTTCGGCCTCGTTCTCGTCCGTCTCTCCCACCAGGCCGGGGACAAGATCCCCTCCGTCCGCGGCTTCCGGAGCAAAGGATCCTCCGTCCAGAAATTCCAGGTCATCCTCCGTCTCCTCCCCGAAGCTCTCCGGATCCGGCCGGGAGCCGGCCGCCGCCCCGTCGGAAAACGCTCCGGACGCTCTGCCGGGAGCACCCTCCCGGCCGGTCTCAACGCTTTCCTCCGGCCCCCCATATCCATCCCCGTCCAGGGCCTCCGCATCCTCCTCCGGAATTTCGTCAGGCTCCTCTGGTTCTTCCTCTGCAAGCTTAAACTGTACCGTCACCTGGAACAGATCTCCGTTCAGGTAGATCTCAAAGATCCCCTCCTGAAGCTCCGTCAGGCTCTTGGCAATGGAAAGCCCCAGGCCGCTCCCCTCCGTAGTCCGGGAAGCATCTCCTCTGGTAAACCGTTCCGTCAGCTCCTCCGGGGTAATGTTGAGCTCCGACTCGGAAATATTCTTCATGGTAAAGGTAGCATAGCCGTCCTGCTCCGCCGCGCTGATATAGACCCTGGTCCCCGGCATGGCATATTTCTTCGTGTTCTGGAACAGGTTTTCCAGGATCCTCCACACCCGCCTTCCGTCCGCGATCACATGGAGGGAATATTCCGGGAAGGAGGTCACCGGGGTCAGTCCCCGCTCCCTGAACTTCTCCTCAAACTCGCCGCTCGCCTGCTTTACCAGCTCCACGAAATTGATCCGCTCCAGCTGCAGGCTGATGTTGCCGGAGCTGGCCCTGGACGCCTCCACCAGATCCTCCGTCAGGTTCTTGAGCCGCTGGGACTTCTGGTCCAGCACCTCCAGGTACCGCTTTAGGGTCTCGTCCTCGATATTCTCCCGCTTCATCAGGTCCACGTAGTTGATGATCGAGGTGAGGGGCGTCTTGATGTCGTGAGAAACGTTGGTGATCAGGTCCGCCTTCATCCTCTCACTCTTCACCGCCGTGTCCACCGCGTCCTGGAAACCCGCTCCGATATTGTTGATCGCCTCCACCAGCCGTCTGTCGTCCGCAAACATCCCCTCGTCGCCGATCGCGTACTCCAGATCCCCGCCGGAGATCCGCTCCACCCCTTCCAGGATCCGCCGGCGGTTGATGACCGCCCACAGGATCACTCCGGCCGCCGCCACCTGAACGCCCACAAAGACGACGATCCCCGTCACGTAGAGGAAGAAGGAGCCCCAGAACCGGTTGATGGTGATGAACATGCACAGGGGGATCGTAACGACCCAGTACAGGATGATGACCGCCGTCGTCTTCCCGCTGGTGGGCCAGTTCTTCACCAGGACTTTCCCCCATTTCACCAGTGTAACGCAGATCTTCCTCAGCAGGCTGTTCTTCCAGACGATCCCGGCCTTTAACCGCTTTACCAGACTGAAAAATCCGATCAGCCCGATGATGACGGAGACCGCCACGGACACGATCTGCATGACCGTGTAGATCTGACGGGAGGTGAAAAAGCTCTCCGCAAATATCGTGGCCAGCCAGCCGCACAGAAACACGAAAGCCAGGATCCCGCCTATGATCAGCAGGGCCGCCGGTTCCGTGGGCCACCGGTCAAACTTATCCAGGCAGATCTCCTCATGGCCCTCCCGGTGCCCCACCGAGGCCATCAGGTAGATGAAGAACAGGATGCTCCCCACCATGCCCACGACAATGGCAAACAGGGACAGAAGCAGCACCGGCCGGCACCGGACGAAGCCCTCCGCCATCAGCCTGTACTCGTCTGCCACCAGGTACCGGGTGTCCAGCCCGATGGAAAAGGAGGCGCCGGAATTCACCCCCACCAGCGATGACGCCAGATAGTCCAGGTTCCACAGGTTCAGGTCCGTCTTGGTAAAATTGCTCTTGATGATGTGGGTGTCGTTGTCGTAGGAAATGTATTTTTCAAAGTTTGTGATCTCGTCCGCGTTGGTCTCGTCGTTGGTCAGCCGAAGATCAGAACTGTCCTCATAGATCAGATAGCGCAGGTTCGTCTTCTCCGTGTCAAACCGGTTCGCCAGCTCATAGTACCGGTTCAGAAGGTTAAGCCCCCGCTCATACAGATCCGTCAGGGCAATCTCCTCATGCTGAACCTCCTGCTGCTGCAGGAAATCATAGACCACCAGGCAGGTCTGCCCCGGATAGACGGAGATCTCCGCCGTGGATTTTAGCGGAAGCAGCGTGAGCTGCTCTGACCCCGGCAGGCCCAGCATGTTGACGAGGGCCAGCCGCTCGGTATCCGACATCTCATACCAGTTCTTTTTTGCAGACTCTATCGCCGACTCCCCGTAGCCCTCCTCCGCAAGCACCGCCCCCAGCATCTCCTCGTAGACTTCCATGTTCGCATCGATGTAATCGACGATCGTGCCGCCCTCCGCGGCGGCCATGCCCTCCATCCCGAAACTGACGACTGCCTCGGAAAGCTCCTGCTCCAGCTCTTCCCCGTCCGCATCCTCCGCCATTTGATCGGAAGTCTCCTCCTTTTGGCCGGCCGCTTCCCCATCCTGCTCCCTCCATACGGCAGTCTCCGCAAGCGCCTGGCTGATGTTTTCCAGATCCTGGATACAGAGATAATACTGTACCCCGTTGATCTCGGCGATATATAACGGCTCCCTCCGGTTCGCCTCGTCGGACTTGGTAAAAAACTGGGAGAGGGAGGCATAGGCAAAAATATCCTCCGTATCCCGCAGGACCTTCCGCTCCAGGGTCGCCGTGTGCTCAAACCGGCCGGTCTGGATCAGTTCCTTCTTGCTGTAGAGGTAATCTCCGAAATTATTGACATAATAAAGGCCCGCCCCTCCGGCCACCGTGATACACATGAACAGAACAAAAAGCAGCACCGCTCCCAGTTTCTTTTTCTGCGTATATCTGTGCACCTTCATGGCAGGCCCTCCGTTTTTTAAAACTTCTCTACCTTATAGCCCACGCCCCACACCACTTTTAAATAGGTAGGATTCTTGGGATTGATCTCAATCTTCTCTCTGATATGCCGGATATGGACGGCCACCGTGTTGTCCACGCCGATGGCCTCCTCATTCCAGATATTCTCGTAAATCTGCTCGATGGAAAAAACCTTCCCCGCATTCATGACCAGGAAGCGGAGGATGTTGTACTCCATGGGAGTCAACTTCACCGGCTCCCCGTCCACGGTCACCTCCTTGGTATCGTCGTTGATGCAGAGCCCTCCGGTCTTGTGGATGGTGTCGCCGTTTTCCATAGCCATGGTCCCCAGCTTCGTGTACCGGCGGATGTGGGACTTCACCCTGGCCACCAGCTCCAATGGATTGAAGGGCTTGGTAATGTAATCGTCCGCGCCGATGTTGAGCCCCAGGATCTTGTCCACGTCCTCGGACTTGGCCGACAGGATGATGATGGGGATGCTGCTGGTCTCCCGGATCTTGAGGGTCGCCCGGATGCCGTCCAGCTTCGGCATCATCACGTCGATCAGAAGGAGCTCCACCTTGTTGTCCGCCAGAAGCTTGATGGCCTCCTCTCCGTCATAGGCCTTTAAGACATTGTAGCCCTCCTGCCTGAGATAAATATCGATCGCCTCCACGATCTCCCGGTCGTCGTCGCACACCAGTATGGTAATGTCATCCATGTCAAGTACCCCTCCTGCCCTTTCCCTCTATTATCGTTTACTATAGCAGACCAATCTGAAAATCCACGCGGGATTCCCTTAATATTTTCTAAATTCCGTCAATCTT
The DNA here is from genome assembly GCA_947066815.1 of uncultured Lachnotalea sp. Classification (GTDB taxonomy): domain Bacteria; phylum Bacillota; class Clostridia; order Lachnospirales; family Lachnospiraceae; genus Lientehia. The sequence continues at coordinate 60,635 of CAMSZT010000007.1, read as the reverse complement.
CCACAAGGCTCAGGATGTCCTGCACGGTCCCGGCCAGATAGACTGCCCCGTTCTCCTTAAGCTCCGGGAATCCCCGGAAACCCCAGCCCACACCGACGGTGTCCATGCCCGCATTCTTTCCGGTCTTCATGTCCGTGCCGGAGTCGCCCACGTAGAGCACCTCCTCCGGCTCAAGGCCCATCCGGCCGCAAAGTTCCAGGGCCCCGGCCGGGTCCGGCTTCTTCGGCACCCCGGCCCGCTCCCCGAACACCCCCACGAAGGGAATGCGGCCAAAGAGCTTGTCGATGAGCTTCTCCGTGTAGTCCGTCCGCTTATTGGAATTGACTGCCAGAAAGACCCCCTTTTCCGTCAGCCGGTCGAGGAGAGCGTCGACGCCCTCGTAAGGGCGGCTTTTGTTCATATAACGCCTGTCATATGCCTCCACGAAAAAGGCCAGCATCCGATCGATGACGCCGTCATCCCCCTTTGCCTCCTCCGGCACGCTGTTCTCCATCAGGTTTCGGAATCCCCGGCCCACCTTGAACCGGTAAGCCTCCACCGGCCAGACCGGATATCCCATCCGCTCCAGGGCCTCGTTGACGCTGTCCGCCAGATCCTCCAGCGTATCGATCAGCGTCCCGTCCAGATCAAAAATGATCCCTCTGTATTTTTTCCCGTTTTTCTCCATGTCGTTCCCCTCATTTCTCAGTCTAAATAAACCGGCGGTTCGTAATCTTTTCCCAGGAGCGCCCTCTTGTTGATCTGAAAATTCAGGAATGCCCGCTCCGCCTGCACGATCCATCTGTGTTCGTCCTGATCGTACACCAGGAGCATGTCCGGCTGCGTGGGATGATGCTTCACCGTATTGGTCTCATATTCCTTTCCGGTAACCGGGTCGAGCGCCGGCCCCTGCAGGTCGAGGGGCTCCTCCTGCCGCCGTTTTGCCGGCCGTACCTGCGTATCCGCATCCTCCCTGCCGTCTTCCTGCCGCTCCGCCAAAGCTTCCGCCTGCGCCCGTCCCGGCAGGCCGTCCGCTTCCTCTGCCCTGTTCTGCGGATCAGTCCGCCCTGCCGGCCGGGGCTCCCCGCCCGCAGCAGCCTCCGGCACGATCTTAAGCTTAGGCTCCGTCCTTCCGGCTCCCGCCTGCCGGCCGTTTCGCTCCGGCTCCGCTCTCTTTCCTCCCCGGCGGGCCCGCCCCTCCAATGCTCTTAAGAAGGGATTCTCAAGCCGCCGTTTCACCGCCGCGTCCCAGGAGGCGATCTTTTCTTCCAGATCCGGACTTAAGGGCTCCTCCTCTTCCTCCGGCTCCTCTGCGGACTCCTGCGGAGGCAGCATCGGCCGGCCGGCCGTCTCCTCCTCTTCCGCCTCCTGCCAGTACCCCGCCTCGCCCATCGGCTTTGACGGCGGGGCCTCCTCCGGCTCCCTGGGGATCACATAAGGCGCAGACACCGACGAAATATCTCCCCGGCTCCCGGAAAAGCTCCCGGGGATCCGCGGCATGGGAGCCAGCTCCTCCTCCGCCTCCTCCTGCGTTCCCTCTTCCGGCGCTGGAGATACGTCTTTTTCCGCCCCGCTTCCGAAAAGCGGGCTTCTATCCGGCTGCTCTGCCGCCGTTTCTTCCTTTATAATAGTCTCGATGCCGGCCGGCTCCGGCTCTCTCGGGATCACATAAGGCGCAGACGCGAAGGACACATCCCCTCCGCCCTCCGGGATCCGGTCAAGTCCTCCTGTTTCCGATTCCGGCGCCGCCATTTCCTTCATCCGTCCCTCTTTTCTGCCCCATCTCTCTTTTTTGAACGGCATTTCTTTTTTGAAAGAAGCTTCCTTTTCCCCCGGCCCGCTATCCTCCTGCGCCGTTTCCCGTTTCATAACATACGGGGCCGATACCTGAGAGATCTTTTCCCCATAAAAATCCTGCAGGTCAAAAAACTCAAGATCCTCGAGATCCTCCGTCTCCTCCTGCAGAGAAATGTCCTCCAGGTCCTCAGGATCCGAAAACAGTTCTTCCTCAAAAGGCAGCGCCTCCGCCTCAGACAGCGCCCCGCCTTCCGGCTCACCGGCCCGCGCCTTCTCCTGCTCTCCGCCTTCCGCCGGCATCTCCGCTTCCGGCCCGCCGGCCCGCGCTTCCTCGGACCCTCCGCCTGCCGGCAGCTCCTCCGCTTCCGACAGGCTGCCGCCTCCGTCCTGCCGCTCCCCGTCCGCAGACGGCAGCGCCCTCCCGCCCCGTCCGGCCACCATCGCCGGTACGGTCAGAGTCGGCCAGACAAGGGGTTTCTGGCGGGCCCATGCCAGTGCATCCTCCTCCTGCACTTCCCCGGTCCCCGGTTTTTCCCGGTCCTCCGGATACAGCTCCTTCTGGATCGATTCCATAAGAGCCATCTCGATCTCCTTCAGCACACCGGCATCCACATCGTCCTCACTTGCAGTATTTCCCGGCGCCGGATATACCTCCTGCCCTTCCGAAACGGGCTGCCTGGTAACTGCCGCCTCCTCCCTGGCAAGCCGGCCGGCCGTCTCCTCTCTGCCGTCCTCCTGGGCCGGGGCTTCCGGACCATGGACGCTGTGGCGTCCCGTCCTCAGCCTTCCGGCCGAACGCCGTTTCTCCGGCTTCCCCTTTTCGGCAGCCTCCTGCCTTCCGGCCTCCGCCGGTCTCCGTTCCCGGACCGCCTCCGCCGTCTGGGGGATCACGGCGTTCTGTGCGGAGGCCTCCGCCGGATCGATCACGGAGATCTTCACCACACAGCCCAGTGCCTGTGCAACCTCCTTCATGTCCTGTTCCTGGAAATTATCCCGGTTCAGTTTCTGTGTCAGGTTCTGCCTGGACATGGGCTTCCCAGTCTGAACCTCCACCAGCTCTGCCAGCTGGCGGATGGTCATATTTTTTCTCTTCAATATGATTTTGATCTGTTCGCCAAAGGTCAGTTCCATATTTGAATTCCTCTCTGCCATAGGATATGTTCTTATGTCGATTGTAAAACATTCCCGGCTCTTTGTAAACTGAATTCTTTCTTAAGAAACGCCCTCCAGGAACGGCCTGGCAGGTCATTGACTTTCAAAAGCAGCCGATGCTATAATGAAAAAAAGCTTCTAAAGGAGATTCTCATGGGGATATTTAAGAAAAAAAACGAAATACCGGAAAAGAAATGGCCCACCATCCGCAGCATGCTTTTCAAGCGGTATTCGGAGGGATACACCTTTTATCAGATTCCGAGGGAAAACGGAAAGGCAGGCCATAAAACCATCTCCGTCTATACCGGAGATTATTATTTTCTCCCGGACACGGCTCCGTCCAGACGCCTTCTCCGGGGGCTTTACAGCCTGCTCTTCCTGATCTCGGCCGGCCTTTTTCTGTTTTGCGGCACCCGTTCCGTCCCTTTCAATATTGCACGGTATACGGCCCTGCTCCAGCTTCCGGCAATCTTTCTGTTCCTCTACACGCTGACGGTGCTTTTCTATTACATCATCGCGCCGAAGCGGATGACCCTCTATGACTACCGGGCCACCTCCCTCCGGCTTCAGAGATGCTGCCTGTTCCTGATGGGGGTTCTGCTGCTGAATGCGGCCGCCGCTGTCCTCTACCTGTGTTTTACCGGTTTCCGGACGGCCTCTTCGTCCCTTCTGTGCGCCGCAGGCACGCTGTCCAGCGCCGTCCTCGCGGACCTTATGTACCGTATTGAAAAAAGGCTGCCCTACGAAAAAGAAAAAAGCCAGGACAGGCCTCCTCAAAATGCCCGGGAATGCTGAGTCGGACCGAAATCGGACGGAAACGGACGGATCTGCTCCGCGGCATTTCCCTTTCCGTCCCCTGCACACAAAAAAACACCGTCCCCAATGGTATTCCACCAAAGACAGTGCTTTCGTGCGCCGCCAGGGGCTCGAACCCTGGACACCCTGATTAAGAGTCAGGTGCTCTACCAACTGAGCTAGCAGCGCGTAATCTCTATTTGCTGTGCCCCGGCTTTCTGCAAAAGCCTGTCTCATGGGCACGAACATTATTATATCTCAATGTTTTCATAAATGCAAGCGTTTTTTTATAATTTTTTTATTTTTTTCTACAGCGGATTTTTCGGGAAATTTTTTATTCTCTTGACAAAATCCCTTTTTCCGACTAAAGTATCTTGTGGGGAGCCGGATGAAGTCCGGCTGAGAAATAGGCCGTATGCCTATGACCCGTTGAACCTGTTGGATAATGCCAGCGTAGGGAGCGATATGGATTTTATTTCTGATCATTGTGACCGCTGGCGCATGCCGGCGGTCTTTTCGTTCGATCGAAAAAGCCCCGGGCATGAGCTCACAGGCGATCGCGAAGCATTAAATTGTGGGGATATTCTGTCAATATGTCCGTCCAAAGCCTGCAGCGCCAACCGTTCCGGCAAGCCCAGAGCCGCTGAAGCCACTCGGGATCCGACCCTCCTGTCTTCCCTGGTCTTGCCTCCACGGCGCAGAGGGCTTTTCCCGGAAATATTGCCAGAATATCCGACAAGTTTTTGAGTTTCGCGATCACCTGATAAGCCCAAAAAGAAAGGAAACCGACAAAATGAAACAGAACACCTGGGAACTGAAAGACGTGGTCATGATGGCCGTTTTGGGCGTGGTCTTCGCCGCCGTTTATATGGCCGTATTTGAGGGCGGCCTCCTGATCAGCGTCGCCCTGACACCGATGGGGCTCTCCCCTTTCGGCTTCGAACTGGTCTACGGCATATGGTTTATGGCCGCCACCCTGGCCGCCTACATCATCCGCAAACCGGGAGCTGCCCTGACCGCCGAGATCCTGGCCTCCGCCGTCGAGCTTCTCATGGGAAACTCCGGCGGCCTCACCGTGGTCCTCACCGGCGTGATCCAGGGCCTGGGGGCCGAGCTGGTATTTGCGGCCTTCCGCTACCGGAAGTGGAATTTTGCTTCCATGAGCCTGGCCGGCATCCTGTCCGCCGTCTTTATCTTCTGTTACGAGCTTTACTACCTGAACTACTATCTGCTGGCTCCCGGCATGCTGGCCGCCCAGCTCCTGGTCCGCTTCTTAAGTGCCGTGCTCTTTTCCGGGATCATCTGCAAGCTGGCCGGAGACGCCCTGGCAAAGACCGGCGTCGTAAAGAGCTATGCCGTCGGCGCGGCCGCGGATACGGGAAAAATCTATGACGAGGAGGATTGATACCATGGAAAAACTGAAAGTTGTACTGGACTGGTTCCCCAACACCAACCACACGGGATTTTTGCTGGCCGAAAAGCGCGGTTATTTTGCGGAGGCGGGCCTTGACGTGGAGATCTGCGGCGAGGTCCACGGAGAGATGGATCTCCACGGGGGAGATTTTGTCTGCGGGCCGGAGATCGCCATGCTGGAGTGCATGGAACGGGGGATCCAGATGACGGCCGTCGCCGTCATGACGCAGAAATGCGATTCCGGAATCGTCTCTTTAAAGGAGGCCGGGATCAAAAGGCCCAGGGATCTGGAGGGAAAGCGGCTGACCCACTGGACGCCGGAGTGGTTCCACAAGTCCATCCGGCGGCTGGTGGAAAAGGACGGCGGGGACTACGACAAGATCCGGCTCATCAATATGGACGTGGGCGATATCGTCTCCACCCTGGGGCCCGTCGCCGATGCCACCTGGGTCTATGAAAACTGGGAAAACCAGGTGCTCTTAGAGGCCGGAAAGGAGATCAACTACTTTAACCTGGGCGATATCGACCCGGTCTTCGACTTCTGCGCCCCTGCCATGGCCGCCTCCCGCCAGGTGCTTTCCGAGCGGCCAGAAGCCGTGAAACGCTTCCTGGGGGCACTGGACCGGGCTTACCGCTGTGTGGCCGCCGATCCGGAGGGCACTGTCCTCGAGGTGCGGGAATCCATGCCGGCGGATGCCTCGGATGCGCTGCTCATCCGCAGCCAGAAACACCTTGCCCCCATCCTTCTGGACGAGGAGGGCCGCTGGGGCCGCATTTCGGATCACCGCTGGAACCGCATGGCCGAATTCCTGATCGAGGCGGGCGTGATCAAAAAACGGATGGACGTGGAATTTACCAACGGGTATTTCCCCCGATGAGCATCCGGTTCGAGGATCTGCAGTTTGGCTACACCGAAAAGGGGAAGCCCCTCTTCTCCGGTTTTTCGGCAGAGTTTGACAGCAGCCGGATCACGGTCCTGACCGGTGCCTCCGGCTGCGGGAAATCCTCCCTTTTGTATCTGGCCGCAGGGATCTATCCCCACCACGCAGGCTTCCTCAAAGGCGGACGCATCACCGTGGAGGGAGCCGCTCCGGGATCCCTCTCCCCCAGGGACCGGTGCCGCCTTGTGGGGATGATGTTCCAGAACCCGGAGCTCCAGTTCTGTATGGACACCGTGGAGAATGAGCTGATCTTCTGCCTGGAAAATATCGGCACCCCGCCGGAGGCCATGCCGGCCGTCATAGACCAGGCCCTGGAATTCTGCCAGATCCGGCACCTCAGAAAGCGAGCCCTCCTCTCTCTGTCCGGCGGGGAGAAACAGAAGGCCATGCTGGCCTGTCTGACGGCCCTGCGGCCAGGATGGCTCCTTTTGGACGAGCCCTTCGCCAACATCGACAGCGGCTCCGCCCTCGCCATCGCGGAAAAGCTCAAAGAGCTCCACCGGAAATTCGGGACGGGGATCCTGGCCGTCGACCACCGGCTGGACCACTGGCTTGCCGCGGCGGACGAGATCCGGATCCTGGAGGACGGCAGCCTGCTGCCGGAAACCGTAAGCATCTCCAAACCGGAATTTCTGGAAGACCACGGGATCATCGTGCCGGGCCGCTCCTACCGGCCGGACCTCCCGCCTCCTGAGGCGGGGGAGACGGTGCTGGAACTTAAAGGCCTGTCCCTCTCCCACGGGAAAACCAGGATCCTGGAAGATATCTCTGCCTCCTTCCGCCGGGGGCTCATCTATGCCGTCCTGGGGGAGAGCGGCTGCGGAAAGAGCAGCCTCTTCGGCGCCCTCTCCGGCCTCTATAAATACCGCGGTTCCGCGCTGTTTGGCGGAAAAGAGCTCCGGAAGGCCAGAAAGAAACTGGCCGGGCAGATGGGTTTCGTCACCCAGAACCCCCAGGATCAGTTTGTCGGCGGCACCGTCCGCCAGGAGATCCTGGCCGGCCTGAAGAAAAACCCGGATGCCCTGCGCATATCGGAGGAGATCCTCCGGGGGATCCGCCTGTGGCGGTACCGTGACGTCTCCCCCTATCTCCTGAGCCAGGGACAGCAGAGAAGGCTGGGCGCGGCCGCCCTGATGGCCTGCGGATGCCGCCTACTGGTCTGCGACGAGCCGACCTATGCCCAGGACCGGCGCAGTACCACGGCCATTATGGACACCCTCTGCAGGCAGGCCAGGGAGCGGCAGGCGGCCCTGATCTTCTCCACCCATGATGCACAGCTTGCCAAGGACTATGCCGATGTGATCTGGAAACTGGAAGGAGGTGTGCTCCATGCGTGCAGTCAACCCGGCCTGTAAATTCATCGGGCTTCTGATCCTGACCTTTGCCCTGGCCTGGTATCACGATCCCATCTTCAATCTGGCGGCCTTCGTTCTCAGTGCGGCCCTGCTCCTGCTTGCCCGGGTAAAGCAAAAAACTCTGGTCTATCTGTCAGCTCCGGTCTTTTTATTTGCGGCGGGCATGTTTTTTGTGGGTTTCCGCTTCTCGGCCGGGGACAGCCTGCCGGTCAGTGAAACCACTATGGCGGCCGCCTCCACATCTTTCCGGAACGGGATGATCCAGGCCTCCCGCGTCCTGGCCTACGCGGGGATCGGTTTCCTTTTTACCCTGACCACAGACCGGATCCTCCTGGTCCGCTCTTTTCAAAAGCAGTTCCGGCTTCCCCAGGTCTTCGCCTACGGCCTCCTGGCCGCCTGGGGGATCGTTCCCCACATGATCCGGGAATATAAACGGACAAGGGCCGCCTTTCTGGCGAGAGGCATCCGGGTCTTCGCCGTCTCCCCGGCCCTCCTCGCCCCCCTCCTGGTCAAATCCGTCCGCTGGTCGGAGGAGCTCTCCATCGCCATGGAGTCCAAAGGCTTTTCCGGAAAGGAGAAGCGCACCGATTTTCAGCCGGTGCGCGTGCGTTGGTATGACCGGGCTTTTCTGGGGCTCTGCCTGCTGCTCGCTGTCCTCCCTCTATTTACAGCAGGGTGAACAGCCTTTGTTCAGCAGCTCTTCGACTTCCTTCAGGCATTTCCGGATCTTCAGGGCTTTTCTGTCCAGGTCCCGCTTGTCGCAGAGACAGCGGGACAGCTTCTCCTGCAGGGTCATCCTTCTCTTCAAGGGCACGGCTCCTTTGCGGTGTTCTTACTATATCATATGCGGGCGGCGATCAGCTTGCAAATGGCCTGCCCCTGCCCGGAAAATTTCTCTTCGTACTCCGTCATCACATTCCCCCGGCCAAGCTCCGGATCGCCGTGGAGGTCGTACGTAAACTGAAGGAGCCTCCAGCTGGCTGCTTCCACAGATTCCAGCGAATAGTCGAACAACTCCCGGTTGTCCGTCTTGAATTCCAGCAGGCCGCCCTTCTTTAAAATGCCCTCGTACCGCTTCAAGAACACCGGGGAGGTGAGCCTCCTTTTTGCGTGGCGGGCTTTGGGCCAGGGATCGGAAAAATTCAGATAGATCCGGTCCACCTCCCCCGGCGCAAAGACCGTCTCCAGCGTTTCCGCCGGAATGTTCAAAAAACGCAGATTGGGAAGCTCCGGCACGTCCTCCAGCTTTTCGGCGGCGCGGACCAGCACGCTGGCGTACATCTCCACCCCGATATAATCGATCTCCCGGTGGCGGGCCGCCATCTCCAGAAGGAACCGCCCTTTCCCCATACCGATCTCCACATGGATCGGGCCCTCATTCCCGAAAACCGCCCTCCACGCGCCGCGGTTTGCCTCCGGCGCTGCCTCCACATAGCTGCTTTCCGCCAGGGCTTCCCTGGCTCCCTTTACGTTTCTCAGCCTCATTCTCTGCAGTCCTCTCATTTTTCGTGGTTTTTTCGGGGGATATCCCCCACTTTTGGCAAAAAATACTGGAATATTCTGGGTTTTACTTGCCACAATCGGCATTTTCCATTATAATGGATGCAATCGACAGTTAGTGCTTTCTTATCCTTATGGGAAAGCACTCCGATCCTATCACAATTTATAAAGGAGTCATCGATCCAATGAAGAATTTGTCACGGGTATTTTGTCTGCTCCTTGGGGCTTTATACCTTTTTTCTGTTCTGTGCGGCCGGTCAGCCCTCGCCGCCGGGAACACATCCTCTGGAGAACCTGCCGCAGAGCCGGCCTCTCTGGCGGAATGGCCCGCCGGGCCTTCTCTGGAGGCGGAAGCCGGCCTTTTGATGGACGCAAAAACAGGGACCGTCCTCTTTGAAAAAAACGGGGACGAACAGCTCTATCCGGCCAGCATTACCAAACTGATGACCGCCCTTCTGGTCCTGGAAAACGCTTCCATGTCAGATGTGGTGACCTTCTCCTACGAGGCCGCCACCAGCATTGAATACGATTCCAGCAACATCGCAGTCACCGACGGAGAACAGCTCACCGTCGAACAGTGCATGTACGCCCTTCTTCTCCATTCTGCCAATGAAGTCGCCAACGGCTTGGCCGAGCATGTGGCCGGAAGCATGGATGCCTTTGCCGAGATGATGAACAACCGGGCCAGGCAGCTTGGCTGCACCAACACCCATTTCGTCAACGCTCACGGCCTCCACAATGAAGATCACTATTCCTCCTGCCGCGACATGGCCCTGATCATGAAGGAGCTCTGCCACAACGAGACCTTCATCCGGCTCTCTTCTGCCGAAAAATACACCATCGAACCCACCAATAAGCAGGCAGAGCCCCGCTATCTGCACCAGAGCCACAAGATGCTCACCCAGTCCGAGTATACCTATGACGGGACCGTTACCGGAAAGAACGGCTATACCCCGGAAGCGGGAAATACTCTGGTGACCTACGCGGTCCGCGGGGACATGGAACTGATCGCCGTCTCCATGAAATCAAACTGGAAGCATTACAGCGATACCATTGCCATGCTCAACTACGGCTTTGACAATTTTACTTCCTATAATATGGCAGACGCCGATATCGACGCCCTGTCCGAGCTGGACTTCCTGTCTCCCTCCCAGAGCGTCTTCGACACCTCGGCCGCCGGCTTTAAGCTGTCGGACGACGGCTGGGCCATCCTGCCAAACGGCGTGGCCTCCTCTTCCCTGGAGAGCAGCCTGGCCCTGACTGCCGATTCCTCCTCCGGCAAGATCGCGGATATCACCTACACTTACCAAGGCGTTCCTCTGGGCTACGGCGCCCTCCTCCTCACCGACGACAGACCGGAACACTTTGATTTCGGCGCCCATGCGCCGAAGGAGGCGGAGGACTCCGGCCAAGAAAAGCAGACGGACGGCCAAAATACCTCCAAAGACGGAAACGGCGGCGAAAACGCAGACGGGGCAGGCGGCAGCGGAAAAACCGACAGCGGCCGATCCGATGACGGCAGGCCCGGCTTTCTCGGATCTGTCAAAAAATCCCTCTCTTCCGTTGTCTCCAGGATCTCCGACAATCCCTGGCTGCTCCTCTGGGCTGCCGGCGGCATCCTCGTCCTGATCCTGTTCCTTTTCCTGATCCGGAAGCTTTGGCAGCTCTGGAAGCGGCGCCCGCCCAAAAATCCCACACTGGTCCGCGCAAGGCAGGCCAGAAAGGATTTCCGCCGCAGATACCGCAAGCGCCACAAACGGTTCCGCAGGGAGAGCGAAACCATGGAGCGCAGGTGATATCCTGTATCCGGCCGCAAGGCGCAGGCAGATCCGCCTTTCCTTTGCGGCCGGCCCAATACAGGTCTGTGCGCACAGGGACAAAGCCCCTCAATCAGAGGCCTTCTGCTTTGTCTTTGTGCGCTTCTTTTTTTCCAGTTCTTTCTTTTTCAGGCGGATCTCCCCGGCATCCTCCTCCGAGATAAGCTTCAGGGTCTTGACGGCGAACACGCCTCCTCTCTCCGCCTTCTTTAATCTCAGCTTCCCTTTCAGGTAGCCGTGATCCGGACAGTAGGCCAGGCAGAGATAATTCCTGCTGCCGGCCGGGAACCACCGCACCTTCTTCCGCAGCCTCCGTCCGCAGAGATAGCACTTTGTGGAGAGCACCTCCCTGTCCTCCATCACATGCTCCCTGGTGGCAAAGATCCGGGAGACATCCTTGGCGTAGCGGTCAAAGACGATGTGGAGCTCCTCCTCCTTCTTCTCCGGCAGGCGGAAATAATCCACGGACACATACTGCTTCACCGCGTCCATATCCATCTTCTCCATGATCTTCGCCGTATACAGCGTATCATCGAGGGCCCTGTGGAAAGGGATATCCTCCTCGATCTCCAGATACTCCACCGCATCCCTTAAGGAACGGCGGCTTCTCCCGTCCTCATAGAGAAGACTGAACAGCTTCTGCACGTCATAGTAAAGGAGCGGCTTTTTCAGGGGATTCTTTACCCGGAAGTATTTTAAATTCCGCTGAAGTTCCGTCAGGTCCATGGAGCCCCAGGTACACATGATGTAATCCTCCCCGCACCATGCAAAAAAATCCTGCACGACCTCCTTAAAGCTCCGGGCCGCGCGCAGCTCCTCCATGTCCATCCGAAGAATCTCTTTTGTCTTATGGTGAAGCTGCCGGTACACCGACGGCCGGATCATCTCCTGAAACCGGCTGCAGACCCTCCGGCTTTCATCCAGTCTCACCGCTCCAATCTCAATGATCTCAAAAGGAAGCCCAAACCGCTCCCCGGCCTTTCCCCTGGGACTCTGATTCCATTCCAGATCCAGCACGATATAATCCACACCCGGACACCTCCTCTCCGTCTCTTTCCATTCTCTGTCCTTTACCGTTCCTCCATTCTACCATAAGAGGCGGCATTGCGCAATTTCAACTTCCAACTCCTTCTCAGGCAGGCTTTCTCTCTGAAATGTGACGGTTCAGGCAAAAAAAACTTGACACAGCCCGAAAACTGTGCCATGATACCAGTAAGATGCAGACCGCATCTGACATAATTTCATAAAGTCCGCAATTCCCTTATTCAGAGTGGTGGAGGTACAGAGGACCTGTGAAGCCACGGCAACCCCCTTTCGGGAAGGTGCCAACCTGAGCGAGATATCGAACAATAAGAGGATTAGATACGCATTATATCAAGTCCGCTTATGGCGGACTTTTTCCATGCACGAAGGTGCAAAAAGAAAGGAGAAAACTTATGGAAAAGTACCTGTTTACTTCCGAGTCGGTGACGGAAGGCCATCCCGACAAAATGTGCGACGCCATCTCCGACGCCATCATGGACGCCATGCTGGAACAGGATCCCATGAGCCGGGTCGCCTGCGAGACCTGCTGCAACACCGGGTTCGTCATGGTCATGGGCGAGATCACGACAAAAGCTTACGTGGACATCCAGAAGGTCGTCCGGGACACGGTCCTGGAGATCGGCTATAACAAGTCGGAGTACGGCTTTGACGGGAATACCTGCGCCGTCATGGTCGCCATCGACGAGCAGTCCGCGGACATCGCCATGGGCGTGGACAGGGCTCTGGAAGCAAAAGAAAACCAGATGTCCGACGAGGAGATCGAGGCCATCGGCGCCGGCGACCAGGGCATGATGTTCGGTTACGCCACCAACGAGACGGAGGAATACATGCCCTACCCCATCGCCCTGGCCCACAAGCTGGTCAAACAGCTCACAAAGGTCCGCAAGGACGGGGTGTTAAAATACCTGCGCCCCGACGGCAAGAGCCAGGTGACCGTGGAGTACGACGAGAACGGAAAGCCCATCCATCTGGACGCGGTGGTGCTCTCCACCCAGCATGACCCGGACGTGACTCAGGAGCAGATTCACGAGGACATCAAAAAATACGTGTTTGAACCGGTACTCCCCGCCGAGCTGGTGGATGGGAAGACGAAATTCTTCATCAACCCCACGGGACGGTTCGTGATCGGCGGCCCTCACGGCGACAGCGGCCTCACGGGGCGGAAGATCATCGTCGACACCTACGGCGGCTACGCAAGGCACGGCGGCGGCGCATTCTCCGGAAAGGACTGCACCAAGGTGGATCGTTCCGCCGCCTATGCGGCCCGCTACGTGGCAAAGAACCTGGTTGCCGCCGGCCTGGCCGACAAGTGCGAGATCCAGCTCTCTTACGCCATCGGCGTGGCGCAGCCCACCTCCGTCATGGTGGACACCTTCGGAACCGGAAAGCTCTCCGACCAGAAGCTGGTGGACATCATCCGCGAAAACTTTGACCTCCGCCCCGCCGGGATCATCAAGATGCTGGATCTCAGAAGGCCCATCTACAAGCAGACGGCTGCCTACGGACACTTTGGGAGAAACGATCTGGATCTTTCCTGGGAGCGCCTGGACAAGGTGGACACATTAAAGAAATATCTGTAAAAAACGAACCGGTATGGGGGCTTGTATCCAACGGGGTTTCATGCTAAAATGTGACAATACGGGCCGGACGCCTCAGCCGGCGGCCAAGATCCCGAAAGACAGGAGTGACGGACATTGGAAGACAGGCACACCCATACCCATATCGGAGAAAACGGCGAGGTGACCGTACACAGCCACAGCGGCCATGTCCATGAACATGGCCATACCCACGGCAAAGAGGGACACGGCCATGTCCATACCAACACAAAGGCCGTGCTGAACCGGCTCAGCCGGGCCATCGGCCATCTGGAGTCCATCCGCCGGATGGTGGAGGACGGGCGGGACTGCAGCGAAGTGCTGATCCAGCTTTCCGCCGTCAAATCCGCCATCAACAATACCGGAAAGGTGATCCTGCAGGACCATATCGAGCACTGCATCGTGGACGCGGTGGAATCCGGCGACCACGAAGCCCTGGAGGAGCTCTCCAGGGCCATCGACCGGTTTGTGAAATAAGACAGACTGATCAAAAAGCATCGGAGGATCATGGTCCTCCGATGCTTTTCTGGTCTGCGTATCTTCCGCCTTTTTCCCGCACCCCCAAAAGGTGGACAGGAAAACCGCGGTGAAAAATATCCCTGCCCCTATGCGCCTTCCCCTTCGTCCCATCGAGCGCTCCTCCCCTAAATCTCCGTGAAGGTGCACCGCTCCCTGATCCCGGAAGCGTCGATGTGGAACACGAGGGTCCCGTCGGCCAGAAGCTCCTGCTCATATGTAACGGCCTTTCCTTTGAATTTCTTCTTTACATATTCCTCCGGGCTGGCCAGCTCCGCTTCTTCAATAAACACGTCCCGCATCTGGTTGTTGGCACACTGGTTAAAGATCTCCCATACGATCTCGTACTCTTTCATTCTCCCCCTCCTGTATCCGTTTTCCGCCCGTCCGTCAGGGACTCCAAAAAATCTCTTTTTCCATCATGGCGATTCCCTCACGAATGCATGGGCTACTGCAGGTCCTTGTCGCTGGTGTACACGAGGGCGCACATGCCGGCCCCCACGTGGGTACCGATCACCGGACCGATGTCGGCAATGATGGCATCCTTTATGAGCCCCCGCTCCAAAAGCGTCTCCTTAAGCTTTCCGGCCAGCTCCGGGTTGGCCGCATGGCCGATGACCACGGTCTGTTCGCTGCTCTTATACCCTTCCGACTCGATCTTCTGGCAGAAGGTCTCCAGCACCTTTTTCGGGCCGCGCAGCTTCGCCGCCGTCACGAGCTTTCCCTCCTTGTCCACGGAGAGCAGCGGCTTCACGCCGAGGGCCGTCCCCAGAATGGCCGCCGCCGCAGAGATCCGGCCTCCCTGTCTCAAATGGTCCAGGTCGTCCACCACGAACCAGTGGCGCACCTTCAGGCGGTTCTCATAGATCCATTTCTCCAGCTCCTCCATGGAAAGGCCCTCCTGCTTCTTAAGGCCCGCCCGGTATGCCAGGAGCCCTTCTCCGATGGAGGCGCAGAGGGAGTCCACGCTGACGATCTTCCGGCCCGGATACTTCTCCATCAAAGTCTCCGCCGCCATCAGGGACGCCTGATAGGTCCCGCTCAGGCCCGAAGAGAAGCAGAGATACAAAATATCCAGCCCCTTCTCCAGGATCGGGGTAAACACTTCCTCGTAAGTAAAATAATTGATCTGGCTGGTGCTGACCTTGTCCCCGGCCTTCACCCGCCTGTAAAACTCCTCAAAGCTCATCTCCCTGGCATCGGCATAATGCTGATAGGGTTTTTCATCCACAAGAAATTCCATCGGCACGACTTCCACTCCCAACTTCGCAAAAAGCTCGCCGGGCAAGTCCGCCGTACCGTCCGTTACAAGTACGTAATCCGCCATCTTATCCTCCCCTGGCCCCTTCCGGCCAAAACCTGCAGCTTCCTCTGTTCCTTATGTAAGCCGGGAGAAATTCTCCCCCGGCGCCGTTCCATCCATTGTATCGACATTCAAAGTATTTGTCAATGATTTCCTGCGGTCGGTCATCTTTCCGTCATTTCCTTACCCATACCTCCACGTTCCGGTCCACGCCCATCCGGTTGGCCACGGAGCAGTTATCCACCAGCACGTCGATCCGTTTCCCCTTGATGCCGCCGCCGCAGTCCTCGGCCACGTACTCGTAATCCAGGCCCCCGATGCGCACATGGGTGTAATAGGGGATCACCGACGGGTCCACGGCGATGGTGTGGTGGAGCTGCATGGGCTCCTGGGTGCTGGTCTGCCAGGCCCACTGGTCGTTACAGCAGGAGAGCGGGCAGTAATAGGTGATGACCCAGTCGTCACCCAGGCTGACCCAGCCGTCCGCCGCCGCCTCTGCCGCCTCCGTCTCCCCGGCCGTTTCCGAAAGGCCTGGATCCTCCTCCGCTTCCCCGCCATCCGGCGAAGACGCCTGTCCGTCCGTCTCCCCGGCCTCCGGCGTGCTCCCGGCTGCCATGAGGGCCTGCCCCACGCCGGCCGCCAGCCCTCCTGCCGCCGCCGCGGACCCGGCCGTTTCCGGCTCCGCGTCCCAGTCCGGCTCGCCCACCATGGACACACCGTCCTCTCCCATGGGCTCATAATCTCTGATCCACCGGATATCAAATCCGGCAATATGGTTACCTGCCTGTGCCCGCGCAGGATTCCCCGCCGCGAGCGTCAGAAGAATCATTCCAAGGCTTATGACAAATCGTTTTCTCATGAAAATCTTCCTTTCTTTTCATAATATATGGATTTGTCATAGTATTGCCCTATTTTCTTCGTTTATTCCAAAAATTCCCTCCCCAGGGGGTAGCCCCTTCCGAAACCGCCTCACACCACCAGGTGATACAGCCGGAAAACAAAACGGCTGCCCTTCCCCGGCTCACTGAAGGCCTCGATCTGCCCGTTCTGGATGCCCAGGATGTATTTCGCCATGGCCAGGCCGATGCCGACACTGTCCTTTCCCGCATTTTTCCCCTTGTAGAATCGCTCGAAAATGTGGGGCAGGTCCTCCGGTGCGATCCCCTCCCCGCTGTCCTCCACCACCAACTGGGTGTAGATTCCCCTGGTCTCGCTGTAAACGGCAATCCGGCCCTTTTCCGGCGTGTGCTCCATGCAATTTTTCACCACGTTGGCGACGGCCTCCGCTGTCCAATGGAAATCACAGACCAGGCTCAAGTCTTCCGGGATCTCCACCGTGAATGTCTGGTTTTTTAACTCCATGGGGATCAAAAGGTGCTCCGTGGCCTTCCTCACCAGCGCCCTCATCGAAACCCGCTCTTTTTTAAACTGAATGGTCCCGGCATCCAGCTTGGACATTTTAAGAAGGGAGGTGAGCAGCCATTCCATCCGCTCCAGCTGGGAATGAATGGCCTCTACAAATTCCTCCCGCTTTTCTGCCGGAAGGCCTTCGTCCCGCAGAATGTCCGTCATCACCATCATGGAGGTCATCGGCGTCTTCAGCTGATGGGAGATATCCGACAGGGAATCGGCCAGATAAGTCTTATCCGAAAGAAGGAGCTCCGCCTGGGTCTCCAGCTTTGTCATCAGCTTATAAATATCATTCCGCAGAATACTCAGCTCTCCCTCTGCGTTATCGGGAATGTCCAGCTTCCTCTCCCCGTTCAGCACCCGCTTTAAATATAGGGAGAGCGCCCGGATCTTCCGGTAGCGCAGGGCGTTCGCAGCCAGAAAAACGAAAAGCCCCGCCGCAAAAAACAGAAGGAACCAGACAAAACCCTCCCTGGATTCCGCAAACACCGCGCTCCCGCAGACCAGGCCGGCCCCGCCGTAGGCCAGACATCCGTATTTCACTTCTTTATTCCGAAACATGTCACTCCCCCAGCCGGTAACCCAGTCCCCGCACCGTCTTGATCAGATCCGCCTCTCCGTTCCCGCTGCCGAGCTTTTCCCTGAGCCGCTTGATATAGACCGTCAGCGTATTGTCATTGACATAGTCTCCGCCCACGTCCCACAGACCTTCCAGAAGCTGGTTCCGGCTGAGGACCCGGCCCTCCGCCTGCACGAAAG
The DNA here is from genome assembly GCA_947066815.1 of uncultured Lachnotalea sp. Taxonomy (GTDB): domain Bacteria; phylum Bacillota; class Clostridia; order Lachnospirales; family Lachnospiraceae; genus Lientehia. Next base: position 43,259 of record CAMSZT010000007.1, on the reverse strand, counting down.
TCAGGAGCAGGCGGTATTCCATGGCGGTCAGGCAGAGCTCCTCCTCCCCCTTGAAGACCTTGGCCGAAAGAGGATGCACCGTGATATCCCGGACCCGGAACACCTGCTCGGCACCGTCCGTCCTCCGGTAGCGGCGCAGCACCGACTTCATCCTGGATAAAAGCTCCCGGATCCGGAACGGCTTTGTGATATAATCGTCGGCCCCCATGTCGAGCCCCATGACCACGTTGCCCTCATCGTCGCAGGCCGTGAGGAAGATCACCGCCGTATCCTCCCGCTGCTTCGCCTTTCTGCAGATCTCGTAGCCGTTCCCGTCCGGCAGCGTCACATCCAGCAGGCACAGATCAAACCAGTCCTCCGCCAGCGCCTGCAGAGCCTCCGCCGCCGTATGACAGGTGCGGACCTCATAGCCCTCCTGCTTTAAAGAATATTCCAGCCCCATGGCAATGCTGTGGTCATCCTCCACAAATAAAACCTTCATCTATCCCATCCTCCACGCAGATAAAACACCGCAAGCTGGGTCCTGTCCCTGAGCCCCAGCTTTTCCAGAACAGCGCTTAAATAGTTTCGTACCGTCCCCTCGCTCAGGCACATGGCATCGGCGATCTCCCGGTTGCTTAAGCCCTCCGCCACCAGCCGGACCAGCTCCTTCTCCCGCTCCCCCATGGGGTAGTCCGAAAGGTCGGCTCCCTTCTTCTGCTCCATCAGCTCCGGAAGTCTCGTCATGACTTCGTTCCCGAACACGCTCTGCCCCGACATCACCGCCTTTAAAGCCGGAGCGATCGAGGCGATATCCTGTTTGATCAGATATCCCCTGGAACCGATCCTGAGAGCCTTCAGGATATATCCGTCATCGGAAAAGGTGGTCAGAAAAAGGATCCTGGCCTCCGGGTGGCGCTTTAAGATCTCCTCCCCGGCATCCAGCCCGCTCCCCCCGCCCATCTGGATGTCCATCAGAAGGATATCCGGCCGGTATTCCTCGTAAAGGCGGACCGCCTCCGGTCCGCTCCCTCCCGTCGTAAGGACCGTGATCCCCTCCTGTGCCTCCAGGATGGTCTTTAAGGACAGGCAGACCAGCTTGTCGTCGTCTATGATGATAATGTTCATGTTCAGGCTCCTTCTGCAGGACGTTCTGCATGCAGAACGTCCTTCGCATTTATGTGTTCATCCCGCTTCCGGGAAGGGGGATCGACACGAAGAGGCGGAAGCCCTTCTCCGTGTCGACGCGGAAGTTTCCGCCCAGGGCCTCCGCCCGCTCCCGGATATTGGACAGGCCGATCCCGCCGCCCAGGTTCCCGGGATCCCTCTCCGCCCCGCTGCCAAGGCCCGTCCGCCCTCCGGTTTCCCGCTCCATTTTTGCGGTCCCGTCCGCTCTGCCGCCCCGCGCCCCGGTCCCGTTGTCCCAGATCACAAGCTGGCACACCGCCGGGTGCTCCACCACGGAGATCTCCGCCGCCGTGGCATTGCTGTGCCTGGCGATGTTGGAGAGCCCCTCCTTTGCGATGGCGATCATGCAGTAACTGACCTCCGTCGGAAAACGGCCGGCTTTATAGCGGAGGGCCACCGGACAGAAGGTAAACTCCTCTGTCAGCCTTTTCAGCTGAAGTTCCAGATCCACCGCCTCGTCGTGGAGATTGTGGACGCTCGCCCGGATGCTGTCCATGGCCTCGGACAGGGTCTCCCTCACCTGCAGAAGCTCACCGGAGAGCGCCTCCTCTTCCCCGTGGATTACCGTCATGGCGCTCACCAGGAGAAGGGACCTGGTCAGCAGATGCCCCACGTTGTCGTGGATCTCCCGGGAGATCCGGTTGCGCTCGTTCAAGGTGGCAAGCCGGACTTCATAATCCTGCTTTTCCATCAGTTCCCGGTTCTTCCTTTCCAGATAGAGGGCCTGCTCCCTGGTGGAATCCTGCATCTGGAAATAGGCGTCCACCACCTCCTCGTGGGCCGCAGTCCTTTCACTCAAAAAGTATCCCGTCACGCAAAACAGCAGCGCCGTCAGAAATCTGCCCAGTTCCCCGGTCTCCGTCCCCGCATGGGCGCAGACACACAGCGGAAGCGCCCACAGGAACCGGACATACCACCGTCTCTGCCCCGCACAGTCATAGACCACCGGCGGCAGAAAGAACACAAATTCCTCCCGCCAGAGCCCCAGCAGACAGTAGAGGGCGCCGAGCCATTTCCACTGCTCCCCCTCCAGCGCATTTCCCAGGGAGGAGACCACGAGGGCCGCCAGAAATGCCGCCACCACCGGAAGCCCCGCCGCCTCCCTTTCCCATAATAAGGGGAGGAAGCATAAAAAAAATAAGATCAGTTTATCTGTGAGCTTCCGCATGTTTGTCCCTCCCCTATGTGGAATCCTGCGCTGGCGGCAGTCCTCAAAAATCTATAGCTCCGGAAGTTTTTGAAGTGTATCCAGCCATTCTGAAAAATGCGGACATTTCTCCCGGATCGCCGGAACGCCTGTTATTTCCAACAAGTCCGACACCGTTTCTCCTTTTTTATAATTGACCGCCGCAAGCAGCCGTTTCGAAGGCGCCGTCTCCGCGCCGTGGTTGATCTCCTCCGGCGGGATCTCCTTCGTCTGCTCATATAACTTCTCAATCTGTACAAGCTCCTCCGGCGCTACATAATCCTCTTTCAGCACTCTGATATCTGTAAACAACAACGCTTCAAACTCTGTCCTTCCGCCACAACATTCACACGTATCATAACGGCAGCCCTCCCAGCACATTTTTCTCCCAGAGTTCTCCCAGGGTGTAGTCCTCCAGCCATTCCCTGAGATCTTCTTCTTTGTGTCTCCGCAATACGCTTCTCTGATTTACCTGATCATACTCTGCCGTAATGACATCTTCACATGAAAATTCATTCAGAAGAAGCGGAGACTGCGTGGAAACAATGATCTGGGATGTCCTGCTTGCCATCCGTATCTCTTTTGCCAGCATCGAAACGGCATAGGGATGCAGGCCGATCTCCGGCTCATCCAGGATGATCGTCATAGGCGCTGTCCTCACCGGCTGGAGAAGTAACGTCGTGAGAGCCACAAACCGCAAGGCGCCATCCGAAAACTGATGAGGTCCAAACATCTCTTCTGCCCCCTCCTGCCTCCAATTTAAAGACAGATTCCCATTGCCGTCCGGCTCCAGAACAAAGTCAAAAAACTGCGGCAGAGCCATCCGGATATACCTTATTATCCGCTTATAATAAGGCTGATCCGCCGGATCCTCCCTCATCTGATACAAAAACGCGGCAATATTCCCGCCGTCTGAGCGCAGATAACTCCCGTCTCCTTCATTCGCCGTACTGCGGATTTTTGCGTTGATCGTCGTATCGTTAAAATGGAATACCCGCAGCCGTTCCAGATAATTGCGCAGGGTCCGTACCGTGTTATCCCAAGCCCCTGACAGCTCCGTCTCCTGATGCCCGATCCCAAAATCTTTTTCATAAGGCTTCGAGTGTCCTTCGTCCTGGTACCGGATCTGCTCTCTGGCAAAATAAAGCTGATCCGTTGCACTCCGCTCCAGACTGAAAGAATACATATCCTCCTTTCTGCCGTTTGCGTCGTGGATCTGCAATTCGCCCGAGATCTGTTCCGTCTGCCCTGCACCAAAATAAAGCAGGGACTGTGCGCCTCCCTGCCTTGCCACATAGCGCCTTAATCCTCTGGTCATCATATAGGATACCATTTCCAGAAAAGAAATCAGGTTGCTCTTTCCTGCCCCGTTGGCTCCGATGATAATGTTAATGTCTTTCAGGGTTATCTTATTCTGTGCCAGATCATTGTCGTAGGAGCGATATCCCGCCAAAGCCAAAGATCTCAAACAGGTTTCTATCATAGATTTGTCCGCCTTTTCCCATACTATTCCTCCTTCCTATTTTAACGAATCCCCATCAAATAAGCAACCCGAACATGACAGATGTCATTTTAATCTTCTGACATCCTTCACTGTTTTTTTCTCCCGGGTTCCGCTATCATATAGACATAGGATATCGTGAATGACAAAAATCGGAAAGGACTTTTGATATGATCCATGTAAAAAATCTGGTAAAACGCTACGGGAAGCTGGTGGCCCTGGACCACTTCAGCCTGGATGTGCAGGACGGGGAGATCTTCGGGCTCCTGGGACCCAACGGGAGCGGAAAGACCACCGCGATCAACTGCATCCTGTCCCTTTTGACCTATGACAAGGGAGAGATCTCCCTCTTCGGGGAGCCCATGTCCCCGACCAACTATAAGAGCAAGAAAAAGATCGGTGTGGTCCCCCAGAACGTGGCCGTGTTCAACGAGCTGACCGTCCAGGAAAACATCGATTATTTCTGCGGCCTCTACGTGCCGGAAAAGGCGGCCAGGAAGCCTCTGGTGGAGGAGGCCATCGAATTTGCGGGGCTTGCCGACTTCCGCCGATTCCTGCCAAAGAAGCTCTCCGGCGGCCTGCTCAGACGCCTGAACATCGCCTGCGGCATCGCCCACAAGCCGGAGTTGATCTTTTTAGACGAACCCACCGTGGCCGTGGATCCCCAGAGCCGCAACAGTATCCTGGAGGGCATCCGGGCCTTAAACGCCTCCGGAGCCACCATCATCTACACCTCCCACTATATGGAGGAGGTGGAACAGCTCTGTTCCCGGATCATGATCATGGATAAGGGCCGCGCCATCGCCACCGGGACCAGGGAGGAGCTGACGGCCCTCATCCATACCGGCGAAAAGCTGACCGTGGAGACCCCCGCCCTGCCCCCCGCGATCCTGGAGCAGATCCGGAACCTGCCGAACGTCCTCCGGGCCGACCACGGCGACGGCCATCTGAAGGCGGACTGCAAGGGCGACGGCCATCCCATCATCGATGTCCTGGACCTGCTCCGGCAAAACAATGTGAGCTTTGGCCAGGTCTACTCGGAACCGCCCACCTTAAACGACGTATTCCTGGAGATCACCGGGAAACAGCTTCGGGATTAAAGGAGGAACCCCATGTTCGGAAATATCTACTGCAAACGGATCCTTGTTTCCGTCCGGAACAAAGGGACGCTCATCTGGACTTGGATCTTCCCCCTGATGATGGCGACCCTCTTCTATTTCGCCTTCTCCGGCCTCCAGGATGCGGAGCTTTTAAAGACCATTCCCGCCGGGATCGTGGTCTCGGAAGAATATGAAAGCGACACGGCCCTGCGGACCACCCTGCAGGCCGTCTCCGACCCGGAGGAAGGCTTCCTGGAGCTTCATACCTATGAGACAAGGGAAGCCGCGGCAGAAGCCCTGACAAGCGGAGAGATCGACGGTTTCTTCTCTCTGGAGAACGGTTCCCCGAAACTTTCCGTCTCCAAAAACGACCTGAACCAGACCATCTTAAAGAGCTTTCTGGATCAGTATGTCCAGACCAGGCACGCCGTCATCTCCCTGCTGGAAAAAGGAGACACCGACGTCTCCCAGATCTTAGACCTGTTTCAGACGGAGACCTGGACCGAGGAGCTTTCTCTCTCCAAAAACGTCCCCTCGGAAACCGTAAACTACTTTTTTGCCCTCCTCGCCATGGTGTGCATGTACGGCGGCTTTCAGGGGCTGGACAGTGTCTCCTACCTGCAGGCTAACTTATCCCCCCTGGGTGCCAGGCGGACCCTCTCCCCGGCGAAGCGGTTTCCCATGGTGTTTTTTGACCTGCTGGCCGCCCTCACGGTGCATATGGCCTGCATGCTCTTTCTGCTGGCCTATCTGGTCTTGATCCTGAGGGTGGATTTCGGCACGGGACTTGTGCCTGTCATCGTCACCTGCCTGTTCGGAAGCTTTCTGGGCATGTCCTTCGGCTCCTTCGTCACGGCCATCTCCCGGGCAAAGGAGGGCGTGAAGGTGGCGGTCATCATCTCCGTCTCCCTGGCCTGCAGCTTCGGCGCCGGCATGATGGTCTCCGGCATTAACTATAAGATCGCCAAGACCCTTCCTGTCCTGGCCTGGTTAAACCCGGCCGCCCGGATCTCCGACGCCCTCTACTGCCTGTACTATTACGACGGATACGGCCAGTACTTCTTAAACCTGGGGATCCTGGCCGCCATGACCCTCGCGTTTTCTATTGTAACCGCATTTTTCCTGAGGAGGCAGCGCTATGAAAGTATTTAAGGCTTCTCTGCTCATCTTAAAACGCCGGGCGGTGCAGGTGATGGTCTACCTCGTCATGTTCACCGCCATGTTCGTCATCATCGCTTCGTTTTATAAGGAACAGGTGTCCACGGATTTCTCCGCCGTGCGCCCCGCCTTCACGGTCATCAACCGGGACAGAGAGACTCCCCTGACAGAAGGATTGATGGAATATCTGCGGGACCGGGGCACGGAGTGCGTCCTCCCGGACGAACAGAAAGAGCTTCAGGACGCCGCCTTCTACCACGCCACCGAATACATCCTGATCATCCCGGAAGGCTTTGACGAATCCCTCTGGTCCGGCACCCCCCTCTCCCTGGAGGCCGTGTCCATCCCGGGGGCCGCAAAGGGCTACTATATAGACAGCCTGGCAAACCAGTATTTAAGCTTCGTGGACGCCTACCACAGGGCGGATCCTGCTCTCACCCGGGAGGCCGTCGCCGGGATGGTTCTGGAGGCCCTCTCCCTGGAAGCGTCCGCAGAGACGGTGCGCCAGACGAGCAGCCAGCCCATCAGCGACCTGTACGAATCCTACAACCGGGTCCAGTCCTACATCCTGATGGTGGTGACCCTGCTCTGTGTGAGCAGCATCACCATGTCCTTCAGACGGCCGGACCTTCGCATACGCAACCTCTGCGCGCCCACCACGGCCCGCCAGAAAAATCTGGGACTGTTCCTCTACTGCGCCCTCGTGGGATTCTTCGTCTGGCTGTCGACCAGCCTTCTGGGATATTTTGTCTCCAGGCCCTCCCTGGCCGGCGCCGACGGACGGCTCGTCGCCCTGTTGTTTGCAAACAGCCTGCTCTACACCTTCGTGGCGCTGGCCATCGCCATGCTGTTAAATTATTTTATCTCCACCCCAAACACCCAGAATGCCATCGCCAATTTTTTGAGCCTGGCCTTGAGTTTCCTGGGCGGCGCCTTCGTCCCGCTGGAATTTTTAAGCGAGGGGCTCCGCACCGCCTCCCGGTTCACACCGGTCTACTGGTATTCACAGGCCGTGTCGGACATCTGCGACCTGACTATATTAAATAAGGAAAGCCTCGCTCCCGTCTGGCGCTCCTTCGCCATGGAACTGTTCTTCGCCGCCGCCATCCTCTGTCTGGCCCTGGCTGTGGGAAGGTCCAAAAATAAGGCGGAGAAATCCTTCGGAAGCATCCGGACGGAGATCGAGATGTAAAGGGGCTGTAAGCCCCTTTTTACCGGATAAAACCGGCAAGCCTTTTCATACAGACCCAGTAATTCTTCTCCCCGGGGCTTTTTGCCGCCCGGCTTCCCCCGAAGGCAAAGTCGCGGAAAGCCCCAGAGAATAAAACTCTTTTGTGCCGCAAAACACAACACATTTTGAATGTGCCCACTGAAAAGTGTTTTTTACTTGTTTCCAAGTGGACGGAAAATGGAGATGTCAAAGGGCTCCGCAGGGACCTGGAGGCCATGGCCGAGGTCACACGCACATTTTCCTCCTCTCTGGATGAACTTAAAAATACGGCGGACGGTTTCGACACAAAGACCTATTTTGAGGGCGACGACTTTGCCGTGCAGATGCTCGCCGTCTGTGCCGAAAAGGGAGTGGATGTCCGCGGGGAAGCGCCTGTCTTTGAGATGTTTCCCTACCGGGTCAAACTGGATTTTGAGGACACGGACGAGAAATATCTCCTCCAGGCGGATCCGGAAGGAGATTTTATTGCCAACGCCCCCTTGAAAAAAATCTACCGGAGCATTTTCGGCCAGCCCGTCAAATACAATGTCAACTTTACGAAAACCAGACATTGCCGGGATTACGTCTCCTTCATGAGCCATCTGTTCATTCAGATGGGTTACCGCGGCAGAGCCTATGGCTGGACGCCGGGTGTCTCCGCCGCCTCCCTCCTGGAAGCCACCAGTTCCATCGGTTACCTGCTCCGCACGAAGATCCGGGCCGCCATCGAGTTTCTGGATCAGCTCTACCAGTACGGGCAGGCCGGAAGGACCACCGCAGGCGAACTGGGGCAGGAAACCTTTGCGGAGGGGACGAGGTTCCGGTGATCGGGGAATTTTAAAAATTTTTACGTTCTGCAGGACGACAGACGGAGAGCCCGCATGCAAAATCGGCATGGGGCTCTCCGTCTGTCACATTTTATCTGTATTTCACAACACACTTCTTCTCTTTATCTCTTTGAATTGTAAAAATATCTCAAATTTTCTCCTGCTGAAAAATTTTTTTGTTATTTTTAACAACACCTTGCTTTTCTTACTAAAATAAGTTATGGTATAAATAACATTCAAATCACAAAGCAATGGAGGGTTTGCAGTATGAAAAAGAAGAAACTGGGCCTTGTGCCAAAACTCATCATCGCGATCATTCTCGGTATTTTATTTGGGTCGTTCCTGCCGGAGAGCATCTGCCGCGTCATCGTCACGGCTTCCGGGCTGTTCAGCACGTTCCTCAAATTTGTCATTCCGCTGATGATCGTCGCTTACGTGACCATGGGGATCGCAGACCTTAGCCAGGGAGCCGGAAAGCTCCTGCTGATCACGGTCTGTCTGGCCTACGGCTCCACGCTGATCGCAGGAACCTGTTCCTACCTGGTGGCCAGCGGCTTATTCCCCAGCTTCATGAGCCCGGAGGCCATGGAGCAGATCGCGGCGACTGCAGATAATTCCCTGGCGTCTTATTTCAGCATCAACCTCGCTCCCATCCTGGATACCCTGTCGGCCGTGGCCTTGGCCTTCGTCCTGGGACTGTGCCTGTCCACCATGCGGGGCAAAAAGGAGATCGGCAACAGCCTTTATAACGGCATGAAGGATTTTTCCAGCATCATTGACAAGGTGCTCCACACGGTGATCATCCCCCTGCTGCCGCTCTACATCTGCGGGACCTTCACCGACATGACCAAGTCCGGCAAGACCTTCGCGATCCTCAGCATCCTGTGGAAGGTATTCCTGGTGGTCATCATCATGCACCTGATCTACATCGTCATCCAGTTTATCGTGGCGGGAACCATCAGCAAGAAAAACCCGCTCACACTGATTAAAAACCAGATTCCCGGCTATACGACCGCACTTGGGACCCAGTCCTCGGCGGCCACCATCCCGGTCAACCTGGAATGCGCCAAAAACGACGGCGTCTCCGAGCAGATCCGCAATTTCGTGGTGCCGCTGTGCGCCAACATCCACATGGCCGGTTCCATGATCACCATCACCGCCTGTGCCACCGCGGTCTGCCTGATGAACCAGCTTCCCATCAGCATCACCACGGTGATCCCGTTCATCATGACCCTCGGCATCGCCATGGTGGCTTCCCCCGGCGCTCCCGGCGGCTCCATCATGACGGCCCTGCCCTTCCTGTACATGATCTTCGGTGCGGAAGCCGGCAATCCGGACGGCCCCATCTGCGCCATCATGGTCGCCCTCTACATCACCCAGGATTCCTTCGGGACCGCCTGTAACGTATCCGGCGACAATGCCATCGGCGTCATCGTGAACACGATCTACGAGAAGTGGATCAAAAAATAAAGAACAGGAGGCGGCCATATGAACGTGTTTGACATCATCGGCCCGGTCATGATCGGGCCCTCCAGCTCCCACACAGCGGGGGCCGTGCGCCTGGGCCGGGTGGCCTGGAAGATCCTGGAGGAAAAAGCCGTGCGGGCAGACATCCGGCTTTCCGGTTCCTTCGCCCAGACCTATCGGGGGCACGGCACCGACAAGGCCCTGATCGCCGGCATCATGGGGATGCACTCCGACGACGAGCGGATCCGCCGTTCTCTGGCGCTGGCGGAGGAGGAAGGTCTCGTCTATTCCTTTACTGCGGAAGACATCCGTGACGCCCATCCCAACACCGCCAGGATCCACCTGAAAGGGGAAAACGGCGCCGAGTGCACCATACAGGGTGCCAGCATCGGCGGCGGAAACATTCTGATCACGGAGATCGACGGGATGGAGGTGTCCTTCACCGGACAGTACAACACCCTCATGGTACTCCACTACGACAAGCCGGGCACCATCGCCGCCGTGACCAACTTCATGGCCTACTCCGGAACCAACATCGGCAATTTCCGGCTGGCCCGCAAGAAGAAGGGCGGCGAGGCGGTCATGACCATCGAGGTGGACGGGGACGTGGAGGAGAGCCTGATCCAGAGCCTGCGCATCCTTCCCAACGTCATCAACGTCATTCTGATCAAGGCAATTTAGGAAAGGGGAAATGTCTGTCATGCTGGACTATGATTCCATTGCGGCCATCTGCAGAGCCGCGGAAGAAAAACAAATGACCATCTCTGCCCTGGTATTGTCCGATCAGGCCGAACAGATGGAAATACCGGCGGATGAATTGTACGAGCGAATGAAAAAAAGTCTCCACGTCATGCAAGAGGCCGTGCGGGAAGGTAAAAATCCGGAGCTTCGCTCCACCTCCGGCCTGACCGGGGGCGACGCCGCAAAGGTGGGGGCTTACGCCGAGACCGGCGGCATCACGGGAAAATTTTTAAACCACGCCATAGCCAGGGCCGTGGCCGTGTCGGAATACAACGCCGCCATGGGAAAGATCGTGGCCTCGCCCACGGCCGGCTCCTGCGGCATCCTGCCGGGCACCGTCGTCTCCATGCTGGAGGAGGGCCGCTGTGACGAGCACGCCGCCGTCATGGCCCTCTTCACGGCGGGAGCCATCGGCATGGTGATCGCCGGGCAGGCATCCATCGCCGGTGCCCAGGGCGGCTGCCAGGCAGAATGCGGCTCCGCCTCCGCCATGGCCGCCGCCGCCCTGGTGGAGCTGGCCGGCGGAACTCCCACCCAGGCCGGCGAGGCCTGCGCCATCGCCATCAAAAATCAGCTGGGTCTGGTCTGCGACCCGGTGGCCGGGCTGGTGGAGATCCCCTGTATCAAGCGGAACGTGTCGGGGATCGCCATCGCCTTCACCTCCGCCGACCTGGCGCTGGCAGGTGTCGAGAGCAAGATCCCGGTGGACGAGTGCGTGATGGCCATGCGCCAGGTCGGCGACATGCTCCCCTGCGCACTGAAAGAGACCTCCCAGGCCGGGCTTGCCGCCACGCCGACAGGGATCCGGCTTAAAAAGCAGGTGTTTGGGGAGACGTAGCCGACCTCCCCCATAGAAATGGAAAAACAAAAAGAAAAGCGCCCTCCTCCGGATCCCGTTTGAGAAATCCGATCCATAACAAAGGAGGGCGTTTTTCATGATTCTTGGCGATGTAAAATCCCTTACATGATTCGTTTTTTAAGTTCCAGGGCTTTCCGTATCTCATCGGGAGGCGTCTTTTGCGTCTTCTTGATAAATCCATTCAAGAAACACAACCCGTTTTTTTGTACAAAAAATAATCGGAAGATCCGTCCACCGCTCACATGTATCCGCAGTTCAAACACATCATCCCGAAGCTTGTCCCAAAGACTGCTCTTCCTTCCGTTTTCCAGGTCGTCGATCAGTCTTGGAATCGCTTCCACAATATTTATCAGATCCGCTTCCGTCAGCTCGTTTCCGCATAATGCCTCATCTGCGTAGCAGCGCCCATCTGCTTCTATACAGATCACCGGCCTGCTATAAGGATACCGTTCCAATATGTATCTGATCTTCCCCTTATCCTCACGCAAATATGCTGTTAGCAACTGTTCCGTCTCACATATATTGCAGATATCCCTGCGTTCTTTATTTCGGGAGCAGATAAATGTTGTCTCCTGATAATCCCGGTGCGGGAAAGAGACCAGTCTCCCCCGTCTCTCGATCGCCTCCGTAAAACAATTTGGTTCCTCTTTTTTAAATGGATATCCATAATTCACTTCGGGCTTTGTCGCCATGTCAACATCCCAGTATGGCTCGCAGTATCCAAGGTTTACCAGATAGCTTTTCAGTACAGAAACCGCCGGCTCGTTTGCCATCAGCATGGGATCATGCAGCGACAGTTCCGCCGTCACCGCTGCCCCGTAAATATCGGACTTTTTAAAAAATGGAGTCTCATTTTCAATTATGATATCAAAAAGCGGGGCCAATACCTCACGTACATAGTCGGCAAACTCATCTACACTCTGAAATTGCCCGTCTAACGAAAATTCATTTAAAAACAGTTCCATTCTTCCTCCCGGGCAGTCCGATCATTTTGTTTAGATCAAGATCAAACTGATCGAACAGATTTTTTTTCTGGTTTTCCACCCGTCCCATTCTCCCGATCCGAACTTTCATCGCCTGGGATACACGCTCTTCGTCCAGACTGATAAACTGAATGTTGACCGCCTCTTTCTCCATCTCCCCTGCCGCGATCCCCGCCCGAAATCCATTAAAAACATGATCACTGTGAGACTCGATAAACAACTGGCGCTGATTCCCGGAAACGAAATATAAAAATTCACAGAGTTTGGCCTGGGCGGAGGGATGTAAATGGATCTCCGGATTCTCCAGCACGATCACGGAATCCTTTGGCGAAGACAGACAGACGATCAGGACGCTGATCAGATAGCTGATTCCGGAGCCAATGTTTGTGGGCCTGATCCGAAGCACGTCATACATCGTATAATCAGCCTTTACCAGATCCGCCCCTAAAATTTCTTCCGTACTGATCACCGTGTCCACAATATAAGACAGCCACCAATTCACCTGGCCCAGCAATGTATAATCCACGTTTCCCTTACAAAATTCCGGCTCCACTACATCGGCATGATGTTGGTTCAGGAAGGCGATCGCATACCGGCCGTCTGATCCGATTTCATCCTCCAATGTCATATTTTTCGCATATACGTTCTGCGGCCCTATCCTGTCGTTTGACAGATACTGGATTTTACGTTTCCTGATATTAAGGCCCTCAAAAAAAAGCTCGACCGTTTTTTCTGAAGATGTCTCTCTTGCCACTGACAATTTTCCATCTTCCGTTTGTCCAAAAAGCAAAGACATTCCTTCGTTTTCATTCCAAAGGGATACCTTGATGGTCTTTTTTTCCCCATAAAGACAACGGCTCTCCGCAAAGCTCCCAAGAGACAATAACGCCCCATTTAATCCGCAATTAAGCTCCAGGTTCTGGGCGACCAACAACAGGCCCTGCAGTATGGAGGATTTCCCCGACGAGTTGGTTCCGATCAAAAGATTCAGGCGGGAACACTCCATTTCCATGCTCTTGATGCTTTTCAAATTTTCAATCTTTAATTTTTGTATCAACATCCCTCAAACAGCCTCCCCACCTTCTCCGCCTGTTCCAGTCTCCATTTTAACCGGGCCGCACTGTCCCGATGATTTCCAATGTTTTCCCGAAATTCTTTCTTATCTAACAAATTTTTCACTTCATTTCTAATCCGGTTTTTGACAGTTTCTTTTTCAAAGGGCAAAAACTGCATAATAAACATCACCGTCTCGAACACGTTCATATTGATCGGCGACCGCCGTTCTCCGCCGCTCAGTCGAAATCCATCTTCTCCTAAATAAAAATATGATTTTTTCAGCCCATCCAACACCAGTTTTTCTATTTTCTGAAGTTCTGCTTCTCCCATATGGTTCAGCGCATCCATGCCAAGTCCCAACAGTTCGTCAATATCGTCTTTATACACGTAGGGTTCTCCCTTTTCATCCTTCAAAGCATGGTTCCGATACAGATAAAACGTGATATATCTTGTCAGGATGTACTTATCCTTCATCCTTTTTTCCCGCACAAAAGCTTTTCCCGTGGCCTCTTTAAACGAATCGCTCTCGGACAAGGTTTTTAACAGCCTGGTAGCGGCCCCTTGGTATAACGCATTCCTCATCTCCTGCTTGTTTAACCGCATTCCGCCCCGGTTTACCCGGTCAAAAATATCAAATTTGATCCGGTCCGGCGTCGGCGGCATGATCACATGTGCCTGGATCTGAAAGTCTTCAATCCGCGCCTTCTGTACCGGAGACAGCTCAGAAAATTTACGGTCATTCACATCCGGAAGGATTTTGAGATTCTTTAATTTGTAATCGTCATTCATATAGGAAAACAACGCTGTCAAACGCTGCCGGCCGTCCACCACGATCAAATTCCCGTATTTATCCTGGCTAAAATAAAAAATCGGCAGGGGGAGCCCCATCAAAACGCTCTCGACCAATTCTGCTTTGCCTTCCGGAGACCAGACGTCCTCCCTCTGAAAATCACTGTCCAAAATCACTCGTTTAGGTGAATCGTTAAAGCGGCGGTTCAATTCAAAAAGCGTGTAAAATCCCTTATCGATCTTGATTCCGTTCATGGGATAGATCTGCCCTTCCTCCTGGTTTTTTACATCCAGTTCATCTTCATGCTCAACAAACCTCTCCCCCGTTATCACTTTTCCCACCAAGCCCGCCTCCTATCCACAATTTCTGCATTAACACGATTATAATCTATTTTTGCTCCCCTTACAACGAAAAACACAACACGCCCTCACTTCCCCTACATCTCCTCTATCACGCGGACATACTTCTTCGTCTTTTTGTCATAGCTGATGCCCACCAGCAGAAGCTTCCCATTTTTTCACCTGCCTTTTATAAAGTATATCCTTTTTTCCGCCCGCAGGCAATGGACATTTACCGAAAAAAAAGAACCTCCGCGGCTTCGGCCAAACCGAAACAGCGGAGGTTTTTCAGTTGATGATCGTTTTAGTTGATGATGGTCTTCTCGGTCTGATGATCGAAAATGTGGATCTTGCTGGCATCCATGGCGAGCTTCACCGTGTCGCCTGCGGACACCTTGAGTCCGGCATCCACGGAAGCCACCCAGCCGGCATCCTCCATGTCGAAGTAAACCAGGGCCGTGGAGCCTAACATCTCGTACACCCGGACCTCCGCCGTGAACTGGGCCTTCTCGAATTTCTTGAGGGCGGCCTCGTCCTGATGGATGTCCTCGGGGCGGATCCCCATGGTCACCTGTTTTCCCACATAGCCGCCGTCCTTCAAAACCTTCGCCCTGGTCTCATCCAGAGTGATGGACTGTCCGGCAAACTTGAGGACCACGTCGTCCCCTTCCGCCACGGCGTCCGCCGTGATCATGTTCATCTGAGGAGAGCCGATGAAGCCCGCCACGAACTTGTTGCAGGGATGGTTGTACAGGTTCTCGGGAGTGTCGATCTGCTGCACGATGCCGTCCTTCATGACGACGATCCTGGTCCCCAGGGTCATGGCCTCGGTCTGGTCGTGGGTCACGTAGATGATGGTGCTTCCCAGGCGCTGGTGCAGCTTGGAGATCTCCACACGCATCTGGCCCCTAAGCTTGGCATCCAGGTTGGAGAGAGGTTCATCCATGAGGAACACCTTGGGATTGCGCACGATGGCACGGCCCATGGCCACACGCTGTCTCTGTCCGCCGGAGAGAGCCCTGGGCTTCCTGTCGAGAAGCGCCTCCAGATCAAGGATCCTCGCCGCCTCCCGGACTGCCTTGTCGATCTCCGCCTTGGGCGTCTTCTTGAGCTTCAGGGAGAATGCCATGTTGTCGTAAACCGTCATGTGGGGATACAGGGCGTAGCTCTGGAACACCATCGCGATATCCCTGTCCTTGGGCTCCACGTCGTTGACCACCTTCCCGTCGATGATCAGCTCGCCGGAGGAAATGTCCTCAAGGCCCGCCACCATCCGGAGAGTCGTGGACTTCCCGCAGCCGGACGGTCCGACAAAAATGATAAACTCCTTATCCTCGATATCCAGGTTAAAATCCTTTACAGCCTCATACCCGTTCGGATATTTTTTGCATACATTTTTTAACTGAACACTAGCCATAACTTCCTCCTAATATAATTTTATCCGTTCCCTATGCTTCTGCCTCAAAACCGATAATACCGTTTCATTTCCTCCTCAAACTGGGCATTCGGCTCCACATAGAGAAGCTCGCCTCTGGTCAGGAGGGTAAGTACCGGGGCGCCCTGCCGGTTGGAAGTAAAATCCCGCACCGTGCGTCCCGCCTGTGTGCGGCGTCCCCGCTCCACCTCCTCGATCTCCGCCCTGGAGCCCCGGTAGAGCTCCTTGCGCTTTTCCTTGCGGATGATCTTGGAAATGGTCAGGTCGCCGTTCACATATTCGTATTCATACTCAATCTTCCAACTCCGGAACAAGAAGAATCCGACGACTGCCAGAACAATGGTCGGGATCAGCATGATCGCCGCAAAGAAGAACGCATCGGCAAAAAACACGATCACCGCCGAGGTGATGACTGCCTTGACGAGCATTTGCTTTCTGCTCGGCACATGCGGCACAAACCATTCAAACACGATGTCTCTCATAGGGTCCCCTCCATGATCTGCTGCAGCTTAAACTGGATTCCTTCGTACTGTTTCAGAGTGCCGGGAATGGGAAGCCCCGCATTCATCAGGACCGCACCGGAATAGCGCCTCTCCTCATCCCCGTTGATCCGGTAAAACGCTTCTTTCTTTAATCCCTTGAGCTTCAGGTAAAGCTGTCCGTCGTTGCCCTCCGTGTCCGTCAGCACCAGACTCACCAGCGCCTGGGTCCGATTGGCCGACACATGCTGCCACGCCGTCACGTAATGATTCTCAAAGGGGCTTGTCAGCCGGTAATAATCTCCGTCTGCGATGAGGGCGTAATTCTCCTTATACGCCTCCACCTGCTTCCGGCAAAGCTCCTTCTCCTCCCGGTCAAGGACCGTGGAGTTGAGCTCGTAGCCCAGGATCCCGCCGGATGCCACGATCCCCCTGGTGGCAAGGCTCACGGTCCGCCCCGTCTGATGGTTGGGGCAGATGGAGACGTGGGCCTCCAGGCTGCTGATGGGATAGACGAAGGAGGTGCCGTACTGGATCTTCAGCCGGTTGATGGCATCCGTGTTGTCACTGCACCAGATCTGCGGCTGATAGTAGAGCATGGCCGGGTCGAACCGCCCCCCGCCGCCGCTGCACCCACAGAAGAGCACGTCCGGGTGGGTTAAGATCACCTCGTCCATGATCCGGTACAGCCCCAGCATGTAACGGTGCATCACCTCGCCCTGTCTCTCCTTATCCGTCTGCCCGGACCATACGTCCGTGATATTCCGGTTCAGATCCCACTTGATATATTCGATGCGGGCTTCATCCAAAATCCGGTTTAATGAGTCAATGATATAATCGCAGACATCCTTTCTGGAAAGATCCAGGACCAGCTGATACCGTCCCCTGGTGGCGGGACGTCCCTTAATGCCCAGATGCCAGTCAGGGTGCTCCCGGAACAGGTCGCTGTCCTCGGAGACCATCTCCGGCTCCACCCAGAGCCCGAACTTCAGTCCCATCTCATGAATTTGTTCCGAGAGACCCGAAAGCCCTCCCTTTAGCTTGTGGCGGTTCACCTTCCAGTCGCCAAGGCCCGAACAGTCGTCGTCCCGCTTCCCGAACCACCCGTCGTCCAGCACGAAGAGCTCCACGCCCATGTCCAGGGACTCCCTGGCAATGTTTAAAAGCTTTTCCTCGTCAAAATCGAAGTAGGCCGCCTCCCAGCTGTTGATCACCACGGGCCTCGGGAGCTTCCGGTAGGGGGAAGTCCCCAGGTTCTCCCGGTAAAGCCTGTGGTAGATGTGGCTCAAGCCCGTCAGACCGTTTCCGGAGTAGGCAAGCACCGCCTCCGGCGAGAAAAAGTCCTCCCCCGGCTCCAGCCGGAACTCAAAGTTCGTCGGGTGGATGCCCATGTTGAGCCTCAGCTGCCGGTATTGGTCCCGCTCCGCCTCGGCCAGGAAATTGCCGCTGTAGACGAAGGAACAGCCATAGCACCGTCCCCGGTCCTCGTCGGCGGTCTTCTCGCACAGGATCACGAACGGGTTGTGCTGGTGGGAGGAGGAACCTCTGGTGCTCCCCACCGACTGGACGCCGTTGCGAATGGCCGATCTGGAAGGATGACGCTCCATCATGTGGCGTCCGTCCAGGGTGATCCAGTCGTAATTCGCCTCCTTAAAATCCAGGGTGACGGACATCAGCTTTTCCAGCCGGATGGGGCCTTCGCCCTCGTTCACCACCCGCACCGCCCTCGTGATCACGTTCTTCTCTTCAAACACACCGTAGTAGAGGACCACGCTCACGCCGGAAGCGGCGTCCTTCAGGCGGATCTCCAGGGTATCCGTCCCCTCCCCCTCCAGCGCTCTCACCGAAGGCATTCCGGGAACCTTGTATTTCCCGCTGTAGATGGTATGTCCCGCCGCCTTTCCCGCAAAAATGCGGCTTCCGTCGGCATTCCTCACTCCGATGCTCTCCACCCGGTAGTCGCCGCTGTCCGAGGTGGAAAATTCCTGCGGAAGGAAATCCAGCGAAAATGTCCTGTCGTTCCCCGCCTCGTGGGGATTCGGCGAAAAGCCCCGGTCCCGAAGCTCGATCAGATAGCTCAGATCCTCGTCGGGAATGCGGTCCCCATAATACAAATGCAGCAAATCCCCGTATTTACTGATGGCCATCAGATAGGAGCTGTCCCTGGTGTCAAGTCTGAATGTTTTGCTGTGTTCATAAAAGGTAATCGACATAAGACTCTGGTTTCCTTTCTGTACAAAATTCCTGTTTCTTCTTTTTTATTTTCCTCCTGTCATGGCAACGCCCTCGATGAACTGCTTCTGGAAGAACAGGTAAAGGACTACCATGGGGATCATGGCCAGCAGGGAACCTGCCATCATGACCGGGAAGTTGGTGGAGAACTGTCCCCTCAGGGTCGCAAGGCCGGAGGACAGAGTCATCATGTTCAGGTCGGTATTGACGATCAGGGGCCACATCAGGTCTCCATACGCAAACACTGCCGTGAACACCGCCAGGGCCGCCATGGACGCCTTGGTCAGGGGCGCCATGACCTTGTAGAAGGTCTGCCACTGAGTACAGCCGTCCAGATAGGCCGCCTCGGCGATCTCGTTTGGTATGCCCATGTAGGCCTGCCTGAGGAAGAAGGTTCCGAAGGCACTGACGATACCGGGGAACACCAGGGCGAACACCGTGTTGGTGAGACCCAGCTTGGCAAGCATCTGATACTGCGGCGTGATGAAGATCTGGCTGGGCAGCATCATCTGAATCAATACCAGGGAGAACAACACTCCCTTTCCTTTAAAGTTCAGCTTTGCGAAGGCATAGCCCGCCATGGACGAGAACACCACCGCACACACGACTCTCCAGACAATCATGAGGATCGTGTTTTTATAGAGAGCCAGGAACGGCAGGGACGCCATAGCGTCGCTGTAATTCTTTCCCTGCCATTCCTGGGGGAGAATCGTCGGAGGAATCAGCATACTTTCCTCAACGCTCTTAAAGCTTGTCAAAAACATCCACACGAAGGGGAAGATCATTATGATGGAACCGATGATGAAGAACACATAGGTCCCCGCCGTGCGGCGTCTTCTGGATTTTTCCAATGATGATTTCATATGCTCCTCCTTTCTATACTTCGTAGTTGACCCACTTCTTCTGGCCCCAGAACTGAACCGCCGTCACGAGACCGATGAGCGCCACCGTCCAGATGACCACCGAGGAGCCAAGGCCCCGGTTGCCGGACACGAAGGACTCACGGTAGAACAGGTACATCAGTGACTGGGCCTTGGTGAGGGCCGGATTCGATTCCTCGACCATCATGTAGATCAGGTCATATACTTTGATGGAAGACATCAGACGCATGATCAGCACCACGAACAGGGTCGGGGACACCATGGGCAGGGTAATGTGGAAGAACTGCTGCATCTTCGTCGCCCCGTCCAGGCTGGCCGCCTCGTAGTAGGACTTGGAAATATTCTGAAGTCCGGAGAGGAGCAGCACCGCATCATAACCGATGGCCGACCAGATCGCCACGATGGCACAGGTGACCATGATGACGTTGGGATTGGTGATCCAGTTGATGCCGGAAGAAAGCATCGTATTAATGATACCATATTCCGTGTTAAACATCCACTTCCAGACCATGGCCACCGCGGCGGGAGCCACCACCATGGGCAGGAAGAAGATGGCACGGAAGGCCGTTCTTCCCTTGATCTTCGTGTTGAGCATCACCGCCACCAGAAGGGCCAGGAAAATCCCGATGGGCACCGTCAGCAGGCAGAAATACAGGGTGTTTAAGTTCGCTCTCCAGAACTCGCCGCTGGTAAACATCTGGATGTAGTTTTCCAGCCCCCGCATCTCATAGAGGCCGAAGGGCCTGGTCTTGGAGAAGCTCAGCTTGATCGTGTCAATAAACGGATAAATGTTTAAGACCAGCAGGCCGATGATGGTCGGAGCGACCATGATGTAGCCCCATTTTGCTTCGGAGCGGCCGTGCTTGGATTTCTTTGTCTTTCCCATACTGCACCTCCTCCTTTAATCATCCTCGGCGGCTTTTCGGACGGCCTCCTGCATGGCTGCAAGGCCCTCCTCAACGGTCTGGTCGCCGGAATAGATCTTTAACAGGTTGTCAGTTACCTGAACCTTCCAAACAGGACGGTACTTGTTGTTGACCGACTGGATGCTGTAGTCGAACATGTCGACGAACTTTTCCACGGCCAGCCGGTAATCAAACTGGTCGAACACGCCGATCCAGGTATCCTCGAGCCCCTGATAGGCCGGGATCGCCGCACCGGACTCGCCCTGGATCCGCTGGCCCTCCTCGGAGCCGAAGAAGCGGAGCACGTCCTTCACCACCTCCAGGTTCTTGCCCGTGGCCGAGGTGGAATAGCACAGGCCATTGGAGATGGTCGCCCGTCCGTCACCCTCCGCCGGGTTCGGGCACTTGGGCAGGACCGCCACGTCCCATTTCCCTTCCATATTGGGATAATTCTTCATCTCGTTGAGAATGTTCCAGTTCCCTTCGAAGAACATGGCACCCTGCTCCGAGAAAAACGCCGTTCCGGGAGAAGTCTCCGCAAAATAGTTCTGGTCCGGACACCAGTCATTTTCCTGGAGTCCAATGTAAAACTTCATGGCGTCGATGGTTGCCGGGTTGTCAAACCCTCCGGTGACCTTGTCCTCCGCCAATATGTAGCCGCCGTTCTGATATACGAAATTCCAGTATCCCAGCTGGTCGTCACCGTAAGCCATGTATCCGTATTTTCCGGTGGCGTCGTAGATCTTCTGAGACGCCTCGCAAAGGTCGTCCCAAGTCCAGTTCTCATCCGGGTACGCCACCTTCGCAGCGTCAAACATCTCCTTGTTGTAGACAAGGCCTACCGTGTCCTTGTCCTTGGGAACCCCGTAGTACCTCCCGTCGCTCCCCATAACGTTGGACAGGGATACCTCCGAATAATGATCCTGAAAGAAATTCGGATCCTCTTCATCGTACAGGTCTGTCAAATCCGCAATCTTCCCGTAATCCGCATACTTTAAGATCTCATTGGTATGCATCCAGAAAATGTCGGGCATCTGATTGGAAATGGCAGCCGCTTCCAGCTTGGTCCAGTACTCGCCCCAGCTCGTGACCTGGACCTCGATCACCACGTCGGGATGCTTCGCCATGTACGCATCGCACACGGCCTGCATACCGTCACGCTGAGCCACGTCCCAGATCTGGAACGTGAGGTGCGTCTTGCCGTCCGCCGATTTTCCGCTCCCGCAGGCCGAACACAGGCCCACAAGCAATGCACAGGCAGACAGCATCAGCAAAATTTTCCTAATCCTTTTCACAGCCTTCCTCCTTCATTGTTTATTCTTGCGGGACGATCAGACAAACGCACGTCTTTCTTATGCTCTTTTGGCGAATCCCCCGCGGCGGCAAATGCCGTTTTTGTGACATTTGCCAGAGATACATGGGTGTTTCGTATTAGGATTATATCAAATCCACCCAATACCATAATATGAACAAGAAAAATTCATATATACCAAAATACAACATCTATACTTTTTTTATAAAATGTGCTATCATTTTGGTATATAGTAATATTAGCTTCAAGGAATCCTTACGTTTCACCCATGCACAACATCAGATCGGCATTTATATTTGGAGGGGAAGCAATGGAAAACAGACTGAAGTTCAAGATTTTTCAAAACGACAACCACATCGACCTGACACTGTTCCAGTTCGGATGGGAACGGTGCGCACCGCTCCACTCCTACGGTCCCGCCATGAGGAACCATTACCTGTTCCACTACGTTTTTTCCGGCAGGGGAACCCTCGATTCCACCGATTCCGCCGGAAACACTTCCCAGTACCAGATCGAAGCCGGAAAAGGGTTCCTGATCTGTCCCAAGCAGGTGAACACCTACCACGCCGACGAGCGCCACCCCTGGGAATACGCCTGGATCGAGTTTGACGGCATCAAGGCGGCCGATTACCTGAGGATGGCGGGTCTCGATTTCGATCACCCCATTTACCAGTTAAAAAACCGGGACGGCGCCGTCTCCATCCGCAGCGAGATGATGTACATCATCGACAACCCGGACAACTCCGTCATCAGCCAGATCGGACATCTGTACCTCTTTTTCGACCGGCTCGTCGCCAACTCCGCCAACCGCAAGGAAAATAGGTCCGGCAGCCTCCGTGACTTCTACATCAAGGAAGCCGTCAGTTTCATCGAGCAAAACTATCATTTTCCCATCACCGTGGAAAGCGTGGCCGCCTTCTGCGGCCTAAACCGCAACTACCTGAGCAAGCTGTTCCGGGAATCCTTAAACCAGACCCTCCAGCAGTTCCTCATGTCCTACCGCATGAACAAGGCCGCCGACCTGCTCTCCTCCACGGAAATGAGCGTGGCCGAGGTGGGATGCCGCTGCGGCTACCAGAACCAGCTCCACTTTTCCAGGGCCTTCAAAAGCGTGGTCGGCACCTCACCCTCCCAGTGGCGGACGGAGCACTCCCTGCGGTCCGTGGGGACGCCGCCGGAAAAATAAGCGCAGGGGACTTCCCCTGCACGGGCCTGCGCATAAAAAGTCCCGTATCCGGCAGAATTCGCATTCTTCTGCCAGATACGGGACTCGTTCACTGGCTGAAAACCGAGGCCATAAGGTTATCCAGCAATTTTATATGAAGCTGTTCGTTATGCTTTGAGAATTGAATCTTCCATTTCCTTCGATTTTCCATTGATAACCGTCAAACCTAAAATAGTATCTTCAGGATTGATCGTAGATATTGAAAGCAAGTATTTATACAGCAATTCACGTATATAATACTTTTCAACAGATTTCTGGTTGGAAAATTTCGCATCTAAAATAACATAATAATCTCTTTCAATGACACGGAAAAAGCGATCATGATATCTGGTACAGCCCTATTACGAACCGGCATATCACTGTTGACACAAAGATAAAATCAAGACACACTGCAAATGCAATGAGGAGAGCGGCGGCGGCGTGACCCTCTCCGGCGGGGAGCCCCTCATGCAGCCGGGATTCGCCCTCACCCTTGGCAAAGAAGTCCTGCCAAGGCTTCCCGTCATCCCCGGCTTCAACGATTCCCCGAGAGACGCCGAAGGCTTTGCCCTGCGGCTAAAAGAGGCCGGGGCGGACAAGGTCCAGCTCCTTCCCTTCCATCAGTTCGGGGAACGGAAATACGAGATGCTGGACAGGGCTTATGCCTATGCCGGAATCCCGGCCCTCCGCGAAGAAGATCCGGAAGAGTTCCGCCGGGCTTTCCTCTCCGCCGGCATACACGCTTTCTTCTAGGCTTCGTTTTCCGGGCAACTTTCTTTCGTTTGTAATTTTTCTTGCAAGAACTGCCTTCTCGTGTTATAGTAACGGGAAAGAAACGGGGGCGGACAGCCGGATGGGAGGAAAGAGTCGTGGCAAAAAGGACCAATCAGATTTTGGAACTGCTGACAAAGGAAAATAAAATGGAAGTGTCCCTGCTGGCCGGTCACCTCGGCGTTTCCCAGGTGACGGTCCGAAAGGATCTGGATGAGCTGGAAGAAAAAGGGATCATCAAACGGGAACACGGCTTTGCCGTCCTCAGAAGCCCCGACGACATCAACGGGCGGATCGCCTACCATTATGAGATCAAAAAAGAGATTGCCGGGAAAGCGGCAGAGCTGGTCTCCGACGGCGGCACGCTGATGATCGAGAGCGGAAGCTGCTGTGCCCTCCTGGCAGACGTCTTAACCACTGTCCGGAAAGATCTGACCATCATCACCAACAGCGCCTTCATTGCCGGATACATCCGAGGGAAATCCAACTTCCAGACCGTCCTCCTGGGCGGGACTTACCAGCCGGATGCCCAGGTGCTGGTAGGCCCCATGATCCGCCAATGCGTGGAAAACTTCTGGGTGGACCTGTTTTTTATCGGGACCGACGGCTATTCCCCCCGGACCGGCTTCACCAACCGGGATCAGATGAGGGCCCAGGCCGTCCGTGACATGGCCGGACAGGCGGAGCAGGTCGTGATCCTCACAGAAAGTGAAAAATTTTCCAGGCACGGCATCGTCCCCCTGAACCTGAAGAATCAGAAACAGCTCGTGATCACGGACAGCCGGATCGACTCCCGAATGACCTCTGAATTAAAGAGCCGTGAGATCGAACTGCTCACCGTATAAATCTGCAAGATAAGAAAGGACCTTTCCCCATGGCAATACCTGAATACAGCAAAGCGCACAAAGCGGCCGTCAAGGCTTACCGGCAGGGGCTCCACGGCGGCTACCCTTACCTGCCCGTCCTGGATGAGTTGCTCTCCTTCACCGATACGGTGGGAGAGACGGACTTGGGATTGATCGACATTCCCGCAGATCTGATCCGGGGGACGAAGAGCGCCGGGCGCACCAAGGCCTTCGCCTCCAATTTCATGCCCCTTCTGGACGAGGACACGGAGTTTGCCGCCAAATGGAGCGCCCTGTACCAGTCCCATCTGGAGGAGGGGATCCGCGAGCCGGTCATCGCCTGCGAATTTATGAACTCCTACTATATAATAGAAGGGAACAAGCGGGTGAGCGTCCTCAAATTCTCCGGGGCCGTGAGCGTCGCCGGATACGTGACCAGGATCCTCCCCGCCCCCGCCGACACGGAGGAATACCGGATCTACCGGGAATTTATGGATTTTTCCCGGGCAAGCGGCATCAACACCGTCTATTTCAGCCGGGAGGGGAGCTTTAGACGGCTCTGCGCCCTGGTGGGAAAAGATTTTTCGGCCTCCTGGAACGAGGAGGAGCAGAGGTCTTTCCGCTCCTGTCTGCTGCATTTTACGGATATTTTCCGGAAAAAGGGAGGGGAAAAGCTTCCCGTCACGGTGGGAGACGCCTTCCTTACGTACCTGAACATTTACGGCTACAAAGACATGCTCAAAAAATCCTCCTCGGAGCTCCGGGACGAGGTGACAAAGCTCTGGGCGGAGCTTGAAGCCCTGCCGGAAAGCCGCCAGGTGAGCCTTGTCCTAAAGCCCCGCTCCGCCGAGGAGACGGAGGATGCCTCCGCCCTCTTAAAAAAACTCTTTGTCCCGGAGGCAAAGCTGAAGGTCGGCTTCCTCTATTACCGGACCGCCGAGACCTCCGGCTGGACCAACAGCCACAACCTGGGCCGCATGCACCTGGCTAACCAGATGGGCGACCGGGTGGAGACCTTCGTCTACGACGGCGCCGAAAATGACGACGACGCCCTGCGGCTCATCGGGCAGGCCGTCTCCGACGGCTGCCAGGTGCTCTTCACCACCTCCCCCCGGTTTTTGGGGGCCAGCATCAAGGCCGCCGTCCGCCATCCGAAGCTCAAGATCTTAAACTGCTCCGTCAACGCCTACAGCGGCCATCTGCGGACCTATTACGGGCGGCTCTACGAGGCGAAATTCCTGGTAGGCATGCTGGCCGGGATCCTCACGGACACCGGGCAGATCGGTTATGTGGCCGACGTTCCCATTTTCGGTGCGCCGGCCGCCATCAACGCTTTCGCCCTGGGGGTGAAGATCGTAAATCCCAAGGCCCGCATCCATCTGGCCTGGTCCATGGAAAAGCGCTGGAGCGCGGAAACACCGGAGGAGATCGCAGCACGGTTTGCCCGGTATTTCCGGGAGCGGAGCGTCAGCCACGTCTCCGGGCGGGACACCATTTCCCAGCAGACCTCCGGGGCCCCCTACGGCCTCTACGAGATGAAGGACGACGGGCCCGTCCGCCTGGCCGCCTCCATCTGGCACTGGGGGAATTTCTACCAGCGGATCGTGCAGACCATCCTCAACGGGAAATGGGACCGCACGGCCCCGGAACGGCTTGGCGACTCCATCAACTACTGGTGGGGGATCTCCTCCGGCATGATCGACATCATTTACTCCAAATCCCTTCCGCCAAAGACCAGGCAGCTCGCGGAGCTGGTGAAGCAGCAGATCGTCTCCGGGAATTTCCAGATCTTCTCCGGGGAGCTTAAGGATCAGGACGGAAATCTCCGGTGCGGCGAGAACGAGGGACTCTCCCCCACCGACATCGTCCGCATGGACTGGCTTGCCGACAACGTGGAGGGCGGCATTCCGGAAACGGATGCCCTGACGGAGGAAGCCGCCGCCATGGTGGAAATCCAGGGAATCCACACGGGGAAGGTGTTCCTATGAAAATACTTGCGCTCTCCGACGTGGAGTCCAAGGCCCTCTGGGACTATTTCAAACCGGAATATCTGGAGGGCATCGACGTGATCGTCTCCTGCGGGGACTTAGATCCCCGCTACCTGTCCTTCCTGGCCACCTTTTTCCACGGCCCCGTGCTCTACGTCCACGGCAATCACGACGACCGTTACGAAAAAATCCCTCCCGAGGGCTGTATCTGCATCGAGGACAAGATCTACGAATATCAGGGGGTCCGCTTCCTGGGCCTCGGCGGCTCTATGCGCTATAAGCCGGGAGCCTGGCAGTTTACCCAGCGGCAGATGGACTGCCGGGTGAGAAAGCTCCGGCTGAAGCTCGCCCTCCACCGGGGCTTTGACGTGCTGGTGACCCACGCCCCCGCCTGGCAGCTGGGCGACCACGACAACCTGGTCCACACCGGCTTCAAAGCATTTCGCAGACTGATCGAAAAATATGAGCCACAGCTCATGTTCTACGGCCATGTCCATCTGAATTACGGGATGGGTTCGCCGAGGAGCCAGAGCCTGGGGAACACGACCGTCGTCAATGTCTTTGAGCGGTATGTGGCGGAAATCACCACCACCGGTTAAACCGGCAGTGGTGATTTCCGCCCTATAGGGACGCGTTTCCGGCCCTGGAATCTTCACAGGCCCTGCGCATGTTTCCGAGGGCTGTCATGGAGCCGTCGATCATAAACGCCGGCTCGCTGCCCACAGAGATCATGCTGACCCCCTTGTCGATCCACATCCTGATGTTCTCATAGTCGTAGGCGCCGGAAAAATCGCAGGGCCCCATGATAAACATGTCCACATCCTCCTCCGGGCACTCCTCCACCATCATGTCCCTGGGATAAATCTCCCCGGAGACCACGTTCTCCTGGACGGAATTCACGTCCGAGTTCCACTGGGGCTCACAGGTCAGCCAGGAGGCCGGCGCATGGTAGTCGTCCGGATGGAGCTTTAACCGGTGCCCCGCCTTGCCGAACCGCCTCGGCACAAAGGTCGGGTACAGGCGGAACACGCCCCTCCCCTCCTCAAACGTCTTTCGGATCAACGCTTGATCTGCCATTGCTTCCTCTCCTTTCTTTTTACGGATTTACCACATTGACCGGCTCGCCCCGGAGGAATGCCCGGACATTTTCCACGGCGATATCCATAAGCCGCTGTCTGGATTCCCTGGGCGCCCAGGAAATGTGGGGGTGATAAAGCAGTTGGGGGCCGCAAGGAGCGGATTGTCTCCCCGGATCGGCTCCGTGGACACCACATCCAGCCCCGCCGCATACACCTTTCTGCGGACCAGCGCGTCCGTGCCGTAGGTAGGGATGTTGGTCACGGGGATCCCCCTCCGCTTTGCCTCCTCCGTATCGATCACATTATAACCGGTGGCCAGGACCCCGATATAACGGATGTTCGGGCAGGCCTCCATGACCGCCGCCGTCACCGGCGTCTTGTTGGTGATCACAAGCTCCGCATCCCCGATCCGCCGCGCGGTCTCCGTCTCCGGCGTCCGCTCATAAACCTTTAACTCCCCCAGCTCCTCCAGGGGGCCCCAGCTCAAATCGCCGGGATTTTCCAACCATCCAATACAACAATCTTCATGCATCTTCTCCTTTTTGCCGCTTTTTCCAGCCCCTCGATGACCTGCTGCTGTGTCAGGGAGCCCTTAAACGAATCTGGTGCCAGTATGATCTTCATACGCTCTATATCCTTTTTCTTTAATGGTACTATCTGCCGAAGGAAGATTCACCGGATGTGGCTCCAAATAAAAACGCAGATTCTGTGTCGGAAACACAAAACCTGCATTTTCATAATGCAGTGCAGAAATCGGCCACCCGGGTCTGCCGGCATATTGTGCCTATGAACAAAAATGCCCCGTATTTTTAGTTGTCAGCACAATTCTCGGTAATTTTTTCTGTGTTATGATGAAACAGACCTTTCAAAGACTAAGGATTTTACACAAACAAAGTATCGAAAACCAGTGCTGATGGAAAAGATTGCAATAAGAACAAAAGAATTGATACGCAAGATATGCCAAACAAATTCTTTGAGTTCTATGGGCGGCACCGGAAGATGACACCGGAAGGAGGACCTGCATATGCTGAATGTGGAACTGTCTGAAAAGATCATAGACCGGCTCACAGAATGTACCGGCTACAACATCAACATCATGGATGAGCGCGGAATCATCGTGGCCAGCAGGGATAAAAGCCGCGTCGGCACCTTCCACGAGATCGCTTTTGAGATCGTCCAAAAAAAGCTGGAGGTAAAGGAGGTGGAGGCCGAGGATACTTATCCCGGCACCAAGGCCGGCATCAATATGGCACTGGAATATAAGCGGAGTACCATCGGCGTCCTCGGCATCACGGGAGAAAATGCGGAAAGCCTCCGCCCCATCGCCCTGATCATCAAAAAAATGGTGGAGACCATGCTGGAGTACGAAAATCAGCGTGAGGACGCGTTAAAAAGGCGCTCCGACAAGGAGCACTTTATCAACTGCCTTCTCTGCGAGGACATAAACAGACGGGAGCTCGTAAACATGGCCCAGGCCCTGGGATATTCCAGCCTGACCCGGATCCCCATCCTGATCTCCTTTGAAGAAAATATCGACCCCCGGGAAATGAGCGAACGGAGCCGGATGCAGCCGGGAAGATATTTTTGTGACCGGCCGGGACAGCAGGCTCCTGATCTTCAAGACCTACTCGGAACCGGTCGAAGGTTTTTTTGAAAATTATAAATTCGTGATCGGCGACTATCTCAGCCGTTTTCTCCGCTATGCGGCCGAAAACGAGATCGACTGCAGGATCTATGTGGGCTCCCTCCAGTCCAGCATGGACCACTACCGGTTCAGCTGCCAGCACTGCCTCTGGATGGAGGGTTCCGTCTCCACCTCGAAGACCTGCGTGTTTTTCTACGACCATCTGGACGAATATCTGAAAAACCATCTCCCATTCCTGGAGCTCCACAAGGTATTCGATGTCTTTGCCGGCCAATTCACCGACGAATTCAAGCGGATGTACACCGAGCACATCGGTGCTCTCTACGAAAACAATTACAGCATGCAGGAGAGCAGCAAGCGTCTCTTCATCCACAAAAATACCCCGGCCTTCCGGCTGGGCAAGATCAAAAACCAGCTCGGATTAAATCCCATGCAGAATTCCAGGGACCGGGAGCTTGTCAATTATCTGTGTTATTATCTGAAACAGCTTTCTTAAAAATTTCCGGATACCGGAAAATATCTCCCGGTACCCGGAAATCCTTCTGCATCCGTTTCTGTTTTCTACTCGTAATTATCACTCAGGATCCTCGCCAGAGTCTCCGCGTCGTGATGCTCCGAGAGCAGCTTCTGCTTCCCTGCCTCATGGGCGGCCAGGCAGCCGCACCGCCCCACGACCTCCTCCAGATATCCGGCCGGGAACTTCACTGCGCCGTTCTCGTCCATATGGACGATCTCACCGGGCATCACCTCCATGCCGCAGATATCCACCGGGGTATTTATGGCATGGATGTTAAAATCCCCGTGACCCGCGCACACGCCGGTCAGCATATACTGCAGGCCCATGGGGCGCACCTCGTCCAGATCCCTGGAGGGGCCGTCGGAGATCACGCCGATGACGCCTAAGGATTTAAAGGCCGTCATCATATTCCCTCCGCAGAGTCCGTTCTTCCGTTTGATCTCCTCCGGGAAGTCCTGCTTCATCGCCACGATCACCGGCTTCGGCGTCTTTTCAATGGCCTTATAAAGGTCCACAAACCCCAGCCTGTTAAGAAAGCCTTCAGTGCCTCCAAAAGCTCCTGTTCTCGTTCCGTCTGATCATTTCTGTACATACTTTATCCCTCCCGGAGCCGGACCTCCCGTCCCATCTCCTTTGCCAGTGTATTTAAGTCCTCCACGATCTCCGGGATGATGTCTGCCGCTTCCCCTGATCTTTCACAGCAGAGCTCCTCCAGCTCGCCCGGCATATAGATCCCGGTGGAATGGGCGGATCTTCTGCAGGATTTGAATCCGGCTACCCGGGCGTCCACCCTGGCCCGGAATCCCTCCGGATCGCCAAAAGCCCCCGGATCGATGGCCATGAAGGTGTGGGCGGGCCCCATCTGGTCCGGATTTGCCCGCACGCCGGTACCGCCTCCGATTAACAGACCGCTGATGACGTCCACCATCAGGGAGAGGCCGAAGCCCTTATAACCGCCCAGAGGCATGACCGAATAGACCCGGTCGATGTCCGTGGTCGGATCGCCGTTCTCGTCCAGCGCCCAGCCGGCCGGCACCTCCTTAAGCCCCTGCCGCTTCATGTTGGCGATCTTGCCAAAGGCCACCACGCTCCGCGCCATATCCAGTGTTATGGGAAGTGCTTCCCCCGCCGGCACACAGATTGCCAGGAGGTTGTTCCCAATCTGCTTCTCCGCGCCTCCCCCTCCGGCACGCCTGCCTTCTCGAATATCTCCGCCGCGCAGGCTTTCAGCTTTTCAAATCCAATCTTCATCCGTATCCTTTCCCTTCAGGCTCCTTTCGCCCGCAGCACCGTCCCTACAGAAGCGCCTGAATCTTTTCCCACACCTCTTCCAGCACCGGGATCCCGTTCTTCATATGGTCCTCTCTGGTATTGAGCTCGATCTCACCGGGGTAATAGATGGTCCCGCCCTCCTGCTCCGGGGTGGACGCCTTGATATCCTCCACCACCATACCGATGATCTGATCGGTCAGCGCCTCCGTGTTCACACAGGCCGGGTCGATGGCGATCAGCACCTGAGAGAGGCCCACCTCCTCCGTATAGTTCCGGCCAATGTCGGTCACGGAATTCCTCCCGGACAGCACGGCCGCCGCCAGATCCAGGGCGATGGACATGCCGGAGCCCTTCCAGTAACCGATGGGGAGCACCCGTCTCGTTTTCTCGATCTCCGCCGGGTCGATGGTCACCTTCCCCTCCCGGTCCCAGCCCCATGGTCGACGGCAGCCAGGTGCAGGTGGCCGGGACCAGCGTGATGATGAGCAGCGATACGATCAAAAGGATAAACCAGGGGATCAGCGCCTTCACCAGGCGGCCGAAGGAGATCTCCCCCTCTCCGAAAATGCCGGGGAGGGCGTCCCGCCAGGCATTTCCCCGGACAGGCACCCTCCCCGCAGGCCGATCCGTCTCTCCGGCCTGACCCGTCCGTCTTACTGCTGTCCTGCCATGATCGCCTGGACCTCCTCCAGATTGATGGACTTCATCTGCTCCCAGGGCCCCTCCGAGGCGTCTGCCGCGCCATTCTGGATGGAGGTGTAAAGCTCGCCCAGGGCGATAGGCACAGGGGTCGCCCCCAGGGTGGACCAGCTTTCGCTCCAGAGCTGGTTGTCGTTGAGGCGGAGCTTCACGCCCTTCAGATCCTCCACGCTGTTGATGGCCTTATTGCAGGACATGTTCCGGAAACCCCGGTAAGCCATCCCGGCCACATCGCGGGTGTTGTACTCCTCCCGCCAGAGCGTCTTCGCCTGCTCCACCAGATCGCTGTTGTAGAGATTCTGGTAAGCCTCACTGGATTCGTCTCCGGAGCCTTCGTATCCGGTGCCTTTGTCTCCTCCTTCTTGTCCCCTCCGCAGGCTGCCAGGGAGCAGACCATTGCCGCCGCCAGGACCAGTACCATCCACTTCTTCATCAATCCGTCCTCCTCTTCTTTTTGTTTTATGACAGTTCTCTGCCGGCCCCTCAGCCGGCCTTCCGATACCTCCTTATCCCCCACTCTACCATGTTCTCCTCTGCACCACATTATCCGCCGCAACAAAAATCGTCTGTCATTTTGTGATATGATTACAAAATGACAGACGATAACTCATTGAAACGTTTTTCCGCCGGCTGCAGGTCTCAGAACATCTGCTCCGGATCGGTGTAGGAAAGCCCCAGGGCCTCGGCCACGCCGGGGAAGGTGCATTTGCCCTGATAGCAGTTCAGTCCGGCCAGAAGGCCCTTGTCCTCCCTGCAGGCCGCCGCGCCTTTCTCCGCAAGCATCAGGCCGTAGGGCAGGGTGGCGTTGCCCAGGGCCAGGGTGGCGGTCCTTGCGACTGCCCCGGGCATATTGGCCACACAGTAGTGGACAATGCCGTCCACCACGAAGACGGGATCGTCGTGGGTGGTGGCGTGGGTCGTCTCCACGCAGCCGCCCTGGTCCACCGCCACATCCACGATAACGGCGCCGGGCTTCATGACAGCCAGATCCTCTTTTAACAAAAGCTTGGGAGCGGCACGTCCGGGGAGCAGCACGCAGCCGACCACCAGATCGGCCTCCGCCACCGCCTTCCGGATATTCTCCCTCGTGGAATACAGGGTGGTGATGCGCTTGTCAAAAATGTCGTCCAGGTAGATGAGCCGCTCCAGGTTCACGTCCAGCACGGTGACGTTGGCCCCCATGCCCACGGCGATCTTGCAGGCGTTGGTCCCCACGTTGCCGCCGCCCAGGACGACCACGTTCCCCTTCTCCACACCGGGAACGCCGGCTAAGAGCACTCCCCGGCCGCCATAGGTCTTCTCCAGGTACTTGGCCCCCTCCTGCACGGCCATGCGCCCGGCAATCTCGCTCATGGGCGCCAGGCAGGGCAGACCGCCCTTCCTCCCCACGATCGTCTCGTAGGCAACCGCCGTTACCTCGGCGTCCATCAGAGCCTTTGTCAGCGGCGCGTCGGCCGCCAAGTGAAGATAGGTATACAAGAGCAGCCCCTTCTTAAAATACCTGTACTCACATTCGACCGGCTCCTTCACCTTGACGATCATATCGGCCTTCTCCCACACAGCCGCCGCACCGGCCTCTATCTGCGCGCCGGCATCCAGGTATTCCTGGTCGGTAAAGCCGGAGCCAAGCCCCGCCCCCTCCTCCACCAGCACCGCATGTCCCGTCCGGACATAGGCATTTGCCGCGCCGGGCGTGAGCCCCACCCGGAACTCGTTGTTCTTGATCTCTCTCGGTACCCCGATCACCATAAGTAAAACCCCCTTCTTTTATGATTGGCAGCAGCGTTTTCCTCTACAAAATACTATATCACACTTCATTCTAACTTTCACTATCAGAAGCAGATATTTTTCAGACAATACAGGCGCCGCGCTCCATCTTTCCGGAAGAAAGCGGCCTTTTGTTGACTTTAATTCGAATCCCGAATATAATTATTAGGGAAACGGTGATCTAATCAGCGTTTCCTTAGTCAGTTATTGCCAGGATCATACCGACGTCGTTTCCGTTTTCAGGTGACTATATTTTTAACAGGAGGAGGTTTACAATGAAGGAAAAGAAATATGTGATCGGACTGGATTACGGCACCCTTTCCGGGCGCGCAGTGGTGGTGGAGGCAGATACCGGAGTGATCCTCTCCCAGGCAGTGAAGGAATATCCTCACGCGGTGATGGACCGGGAGCTTCCCTGCGGCGTCCGTCTGGACGTGGACTGGGCCTTGGAGCATCCGCAGGATTATCTGGATGTACTGGAGGAGACGATCCCCGCGGCGGTGCGCCAGGCGAAGGCTTCCCCCGAGGACATCATCGGCCTCGCCATCGACTTTACCGCCTCGACCGTCCTTCCCATCGACCGGGACGGGACTCCCCTCTGCCTGCTGCCGGGATACGAGGACCGGCCCCACGCTTACGTGAAGCTGTGGAAGCATCATGCCGCCCAGCCGGAGGCCGACGAGATCAACGCCCTGCTCACCAAACGGGGAGAGATCGATCTGCCCCGCTACGGCGGAAAGATCTCCTCCGAGCTCATGCTCCCCAAGGCCCTGCAGATCCTCCGGGAGGACCCGGAAATCTATGAGCGGGCCGACCAGATCCTGGAGGCCGGCGACTGGCTGACCTTCGTGCTGACCGGTTCCCGCCGCCGCTCCGCCAGCATGGCCGGCTACAAGGGCATGTGGATGGAAGATGAAGGGTATCCGGGCCGTGATTTCCTGAAGGCCCTCGACCCCAGACTGGAAACCTATGTGGAGGACAAGCTTGGCACCGACATCTGCCCCATGGGAGGCCAGATCGGCACCCTGAACAAAGCCTGGGCCGAAAAGCTGGGGCTCCTTCCCGGAACAGCCGTGGGCGCGAGCATCATCGACTCCCACGTGGGGCTTCCCGGCTGCGGGATCTCGGCTCCCGGCCAGATGATGCTGATCCTCGGCACCTCCAGCGTGCAGCTCGCCCTCAGTGAAACCCCTTATTCCGGAGAGGGAGTCTGCGGCGCCGTGAAGGGCGGGATCATGCCCGGTTACTATGCCCTGGAATCCGGTCTGGCCGGGGTCGGCGACATCTTCGGCTGGTTCGTGGACAGCTGCGTCCCCGCCTCCTACAGGGAGACCGCAAAAGCAGAGGGCTGCGGGATCCATGAATACCTCACCCGCCTGGCGGGAAAGCTGGCTCCCGGCGAGAGCGGCCTTCTGGCCCTGGACTGGTGGAACGGAAACAAAACGCCCTTCGTCAGCGTGGACCTCTCCGGCATGCTCGTGGGCTGCACGCTGGCTACCCGCCCCGAGGAGATCTACCGGACCCTCATCGAAGCCACCGGTTTCGGAACCCGCCTGATCATGGAGGCCTTCGAGCACGTCGTTCCGGTCAATGAGATTCGGGCCTGCGGCGGGATCGCGGAAAAGAACTCCATGCTCATGCAGATCTTCGCCGACATCACCAACCGGGAGATCAAAGTCTCCGCCTCCGAGCAGACCGCGGCCCTGGGCGCAGCCATGTACGCCGCCGTTGCCGCCGGTTCCGAAAAGGGCGGCTATGATTCCATCTTCGACGCCGCCGAGGCCATGAGCAGCATGCGGGAGGAGTCCTACCGGCCGATCCCGGAGAATGTGGCCGTCTATGAGACGCTCTATCAGGAGTACTGCCGCTTGAAGGATTATTTCGGGAAGGAGAATCCGGTGATGCGGAATCTGAAGAGGATGCGGCAGGAGAGTCGATAAATAAGGGCCGGCCGCAAGGTATGAAGTCCGGCCGCAAGTCCGTATGTCCAACGCAGACCCCGCAGCGAAACGCGGATGGTCCGCTTTTGGATATACGGTCTTGCGGCCTCACTTCAAGAAACAAGGGCAAAACTCACGGCGAAACGCGGATGGTCTGCTCATAGATATACGGGCATGCGGCCTCACTCCAGGCAACAAGGGCCAGGCCCGCGACGAGGTTCGCGGCCACTATCGGCTCCCGCGAGGCGGGGTGGGGTGGGGCTCCGGGCGATATTTCCATAAGCGGACTATCTGCGTCTCGCAGCGAAGTTCGCAGTCACTACCGACTCTCGCGAGGCGGGGTGGGGTGGGGCTCCGGGCGATATTTCCATAAGCGGACTATCTGCGTCTCGCAGCGAAGTTCGCGTTGGACATATCGCCCGGAGCCCCACCACACCACCCCCACCCCCTCTCACTTCTGCCGCCCGTCGTACTGCCTCAGATTTTCATGGATGCGGCCC
Organism: uncultured Lachnotalea sp.; assembly: GCA_947066815.1. GTDB lineage: Bacteria > Bacillota > Clostridia > Lachnospirales > Lachnospiraceae > Lientehia. The sequence goes on along the minus strand of CAMSZT010000007.1, from coordinate 7,405 downwards.
AGCAGGGCCTCGCTCTTTCGGATCTCGGCCTCCGTGAAACCGGCATAAAAAATCGAAGTCATCCGATCGGAGACAGCTCCGTATGCCTGCTGCAGCTTCCAGGCCTTCGCCGTCAGGGTCACAAGCGTCCTGCGGCGGTCATTCTGGTCTGGGACCCGGCGGACCAGCCCGGCCTCCTCCATGCGGTCGATCATCCCCGTGAGGGTCGTGGCCGCAAGCCCGGTCCTGTCGGCAAGCTCCGTGAAAGAAATATGCTCTTCCTGCCACAGCACGTAGAGAATCCGGCCCTGCGCCCCGTTAAACGCATCAATATTCTGCTCCGATAAGATCCGCTCGAAGATCCGGTCGCTGAGCCGCTTGATCTGTGAGACAAGGTTGCCTCCCTGGATATCCATATCAATTCCCTCCTGTATAGGATTATACCATATAGTATTATTTATGTGAAGATATTATTTCCCTGAATTCCCGTCCAGGCGGGATCACCCGCGGGGATCCCGTACCTCCACCATGAGCTTTCCGCCGCATCTCCCGCACCGGAACTCCTCCGGTCTTTGGATCAGTCTGCTGGCTCTCTGCCTGTAAGCCCGGCTGCCGCAGGAGGTACAGGTGATCCGGTATCTGGGCGGCAGAGCACCGCCTTTTTGTGCCCTGGTCCTTTGTACGCCGGCCTTTCCTGCCGCCCGCGACGCATCCGTTCCCGCCCACATTTCCGGCACCGCCCCGTTCCCGACGGCCGTCTCCCGGGAAATCCCCTTCTCCTCACAGGAGGAGGTCCGTTTTATATGATACTGCGGATACGCCCTCCCCACCATCTGTGCTAAGAGCTTCCATTTCCCCTTATGTCCCAGGCAGCCCTCCACCGTATGGAGAAGCTCGTGAATGATGGTCTCCTTTGCTGCGGTATCTTCCACCTCATCTCCGAGGAGCCGCTCTGAGATGTCGATGTCAAATACGCCGGGGGAAATCTGCCTGCACCGGCCCCACCGCTTTTTGGCACGGGTATTGACAGACCAGCTCCGGACCGTCCCGCACCGGATCCCGATAGCCTCAAGCTCCGCCTCACACCGGGCGGCAAGTCTCTCCAGATCCTTCAAGGCCGTCCCTCCTCTGCACGATCATGCATCCTCTCCCTCATTTTCTCTCCTCTCCCATCTTCGTGTGCTTCCTTCTGTCCGTACCTTATCTCCTTACACGCCCAATCGCCTGTCAGCCGTTCCTTCAACATGGAATTGCGCTTCGTCACCGTCACGTGCCGCACCCCATAGGCCAGCGCCTTCCTCGTTCCCACCAGCACCAGGATCTTTTTTGCCCTGGTGATCCCGGTGTAGATCAGGTTCCGCTGCAGCATCACAAAATGGCTCATGAGCACGGGCATGACCACCACCGGATACTCGGAGCCCTGCGCCTTGTGGATGGTGACGGCATAGGCATGGACCAGCTCGTCAAGCTCCGCCGTCTCGTATTCCACATACCGGTCGTCGAACAGGACCCTCAGGGTCCGCTCCTCCGGATCCACCGAATCCACCGTCCCGATATCCCCGTTGAACACATCTTTGTCATAATTATTCCGGATCTGCATGACCCTGTCATTGGCGCGGAAGACCACGCCGCTCCTCCTCAAACCCTCACCGGAAGGGTTCAGGGCCTCCTGCAGGGCCAGGTTCAGATTGGCCGCTCCCACGGCGCCCCGCTGCATGGGCGTCAGCACCTGGATCTGGGAGGACGGCATACGGTAATACCGGGGAAGGCGCCGTTTCACCAGATCCACGATCTCCGAGACCGCCTCCTCTGGCTCTTCCTTTTCGATGAAAAAGAAATCCGTATCCCGGCCGTTGGAGAGATCCGGCAGCTTTCCGGCATTGATCCGGTGGGCATTCAGGATGATCCGGCTCTCCTTCGCCTGGCGAAAGATCCTGGTCAGGCGCACCACCGGAAACCGCCCCGAATCCATCGCGTCCCGCAGCACATTCCCGGCCCCCACCGACGGGAGCTGGTCGATGTCCCCCACCAGGATCAGCCGCATATGGGAGGGGATCGCCTTTAACAGGGAATTCATCAGTACCAGATCGATCATGGAGCACTCGTCCACGATCAGCACATCCCCCTCCAGGGGATGGTCCTCGTTTTTCTGATAGCCCTCCGGCGGCTTAAACTCCAGGAGCCGGTGGATGGTCTTCGCCGGGAGCCCCGTCGCCTCCGTCATCCGCTTCGCCGCCCTTCCCGTGGGCGCCGCCAGAAGGATCCGCAGGCCCCCGGCCCGGAACGCGGCGATGATACCCCGCGTCACGGTGGTCTTCCCGGTTCCCGGTCCTCCGGTCAGTATCATGACTTTAGAGCAGGCGGCCAGCCGGATGGCCTCCGCCTGAGCCTCGTCGTAGGTCATATGTACCAGCTCCTCGATGCGGGACACGTCCACGGAAAGATCCGGATTCCCGGTTTCCAGCCTCGCCCTTGCAAGCTCCGTCCACAGCCGGTCCCCGGCCGGCTCCCTCGTGAGGCGCAAAAGCCCGTTTGCCGTGCCGATCTCCGCAAAATAGAAGGGCGGCAGATAGACCGCATCCATCCGCACCTCGTCCGCCACCGTCTCATCGAAGGAGATCCTCGTCTCCAGGATCAGATCCCGGTCCTTGATCATCTGGTCCATGGTCATGACAAGAGGCGCCTCCTCGGATCCCAGAAGCTCTGCCGCCTTCCTGAGAAGCTGCTCCCGCTCCCCGTACACATGGCCCTCGTCCGCCAGACAGCTCAGGGTATACATGATACCGCTCCTCAATCGGACAAAGCTTTCCTTTGCGAAGCCCAGCTTTTCCGCGATGCCGTCCGCCGTCTTGAAGCCGATCCCCCAGATGTCGTCCGCCAGGCGGAAGGGATTTTCCCTCACCTTCGCAATGCTCTCATTGCCGTACTGGCGGTAGATCCTGGCGGCGAAGGCCGTGCTCACGCCGTGGTCCTGCAAAAACAGCATGACATTTTTGATCTCCTTCTGCCGCTCCCACCCTTCCCGGATCTGCTCCACCCGCCGGTTTCCGATGCCGGGAACCTCCAGGAGCCTTTCAATCTCCGTCTCGATCACGTCCAGGGTCTCCGTGCCGAAATAGCCCACGATCCGTTTGGCGAACCTGGGGCCGACGCCTTTTATCAGACCGGAGCCCAGGTACTTCTCCATGCCGTAAACAGTGGCAGGCATGGTCTCCTCCCACCGCTTGGCCATGAACTGGCGGCCGTATTTCGTATCCACTTTCCAGTCCCCGTCCACCAGGAGCACCGACCCCACCGCCACGTCCACCAGATTTCCCACGAGGGGCACCAGCTCCCGGTACCCCTTCACCCGCACCTTGAGCACCGAATACCCGTTTTCCGGATTCTGATAGGTGATCCGCTCCACCACACATCGAAGCTTCACCATGGCTCCTCACCCCCTCTGCCGGACGCCTTTTGATCTCCCGGTCTTCGCATCCCGCGCTTTCATGCCCCCATTATAGCACGCGCTTCCTGCCGCCACAATTTAAATTCTTGAAATCCTCTGCCGGTTTATGCTATACTGAAGGTCGATTCTGTTAAGACGATCATCCCTTTGATCCCACTGTGAGGTATTTGTTATGATGAAGATCGCTGTCTACAGCTGCCGGGAGGACGAGGTCCGGCTGTTTGAAAAATATGGAAACGAATACGGCGTGGAGCTCGTCCTCTCCTCCCTGCCGCCGACAAAAGAGACGGCCTCTCTGGCCGAGGGCTGCGCCGCTGTCGACATCATCACCACGCCCGTAGGGCGGGAACTCATTGACCTCTGGCACGGCTACGGGGTGAAGGCTATCGCCACCCGGACGGTCGGCTATGAACATGTAGACTATGAATACGCCGGATCCCTCGGCATCTCCGTCTCCAACGTCAGCTATACCCCACACACGGTGGCCGAGTACACGGTCATGGCCATGCTGATGTCCATCCGGAAAATGAAGGCCATTCTGACCAGGTACATCGGGCAGGATTTTTCCTTAAAGGAGATCCGGGGAAAGGAGCTCTGCAACATGACCGTCGGCGTCATCGGCACCGGAAAGATCGGGGAGACGGTCATCCGGAACCTGAGCGGCTTCGGCTGCCGCATCCTGGCTTACGACGTTTACGAGAAGGACAGCCTCCGGGAATACGCCGAATACTGCAGCCTTGAGACCCTTTACCGGGAATCCGACCTGATCACCCTGCACACCCCCGCCCTCCCGGAAACCTGCGACATGATCAACAGAGACACCATCGCCTCCATGAAGGACGGCGTCATCCTCATCAATATGGCAAGGGGCGTTCTGGTAAATACGGCCGACCTGATCGAGGCCCTGGAGAGCGGCAAGGTGGCCGCGGCGGCCCTGGACGTGGTCGAGGGCGAGAGCGCCATCTACTACAAGGATTTCAAATACCGGCCCGTGGGACACCATGAGATGGCCGTCCTCCAGGCCATGCCCAATGTGATCATGACACCCCACACGGCCTTCTTCACCGACGAGGCCGTCGGCGACATGGTCCGCTATTCCATTGAGCACTGCGTGAAAAATGCCGGCGGCGGGCAGGGATCCGCCTCCTGACCGGAAGCCCCCTGCGCCGTGGAAGCAAGACCGGAGAAGGCTGTTTTATTATCACGAACCATTGAGCAATTTGACGACAGCTATAGTAAACGACAAAAATATTTGCCGTTTACTATAGACCCTCCGGGGGAGGCGCACGATTTTTGTAAGGTAGATTCTGCGCTTATGCGCAGCAAAAATCGGCGCAGCAGACGCCATAAAGAAAAGATTTATGTCGTCTGCTATAACTTTGAAGGCGGCTTTTGGCACCCGGATCCTGATATATGATTTTTAAAAAGGAGTCCCAAAGCAATGAAGAAACGGTTTGTACTGTGCCTGGCGGCCCTGCTGCTGCTCGCCGCCTGCGGCACAAAAAAAGAAAAGTCCCTCTATACCCGGGGACTGGAGCTGATCTCGCTGATGGGAGAGATGGCACAGAGCGATACCTATTTTGACATGTTTTCCCCCGCTCCGGAGGTAAAGGCGCAGATGGACGGGATCGTTCAGGCCCTTAAGGCCGGAGGCTATCAGGAGCCGAAGGCCGTGTACCGGATCACGGCCGACACAGAACACCTGATGGAGCTGCTGACAAGCGCCTCCGGCGCCAATGTAAGCCTTGACGGCATGTCCCCGGAGCTGAGGGACCATATCCGTTCCCGGCTTTTCAGCTCCTGCGCTTCGATCTTAAATTCATCGGCGGGCGTGGAGGCCATCGCCGCCTCCTCCATCTACACCTGCAGCAACTCCTTTGTCTGCCGGGAAGCCGGGGAGGATACTGCATACCTGTACACCTACGAGGGCGCCTGCCCGGTGCTTGTCGCCTTTTCCGTCGGGGAAGACCACGCCGTACACGCCTCCGGCTTTTACATCCTGAATGAGAACATCGCGGATCCGGAGAGCCTTTCCGGCCTCTTCGGCTTTTCCGGCTTCCAGGTGGAGCTTCTGGAGTGAAGCGCCGCCCGGGCCGACAGGCACAAGCGCCGCATCACATTTGATCGTCAATACCTCCGATCTCTGTGTAGATCATCCCTCTTTTGCCCCGCTCCGAGTGCATAAGGGATACCGCCGCCGCCACGGTTTCCCTCACGCTGATATGCTCCGGAATTTTCTCCGGCATCCCGTCCCGGAAGGACACCTTCCGGATCAGGGTGATATGCGGCGAGAATTTCTTCCTGTCAAAGGGGATTCCATTCTCCGACAAAGCCCTCCGCAGTCTTCTCACATAGCTTTCCAATCCCGGACTATGCTCTGTCCTTAAGAAATACATATCCCGGAAATGCTGCAGGCCTTCAAAACTCAGAGGGATCGGCGTAAAAGGCACGGTTTCCATCACATCCAGAACGTCATCCGGATTGCCATACTCTCCGATGAAGGCAAGGGTAAGGTGCAGGTTCTCCGGCCTCGTGAAATTCCCCTCTGCCCCGCAGTCCCTCAGTTTCCCCTGCAGTCCGGTCAGGTCGTCTATGACGTCCTCGTTAAATTTTATCGCGATAAACAGTCTCATATCCATTCCCCATCACGCCTTATACGGCCTGTCAATCTTTTCCTCATACACGCTCCTCCGTTATGTCGGCAAAACCGCATCCCGCGGCGGATACCAGATCCTGCGGCGACAATTCTATCTGGAATCCCACCTTTCCTGCACTCACGAACATCCTGTCACACTGCTTTGCCGTCTCGTGGAGGAACGTCCGGAACTGCTTCTTCATCCCGATCGGGGAACAGCCGCCGTGCACATACCCGGTGAGCGGCAGAAGCTCCTTCTGCCTTATCATACGGATGGCTTTCTCTCCCGCCGCCTTCGCCGCTTTTTTCAGATCCAGCCCTGCCTTCACAGGAACCACAAACACATAATACTGACCGGACTTTCCCTGGGTGACAAGCGTCTTGAAAACCTGGCCGGCATCCTCTCCCAGCAGCGCCGCTATCTCTTCACCGCTCATGGCGGCATCCGGCTCATAAGTATGCGCCGTGTACCGGATCTTCTTCCCGTCCAAGATGCGCATGACGTTTGTTTTGTCGTTGTTCTTTGGCATACGATCAATCCTCTCCTGACAGATGCACCGTCTCATATCCGTGGCCCGTCGCGGGGAGAAATTTTTCGATGACATCCCTCATTCTCATCTTCAGGCTGGATGTGCATACACATGGATGGCACCCCAGATATTCCTCCTCCAGCACGTCCCCGTCGATCAGAAGCCGCACTGCGTGTTCCTTGTCATTCATCAGCCCCATGATGCTTACCGCACCCGGCTCTATATCCAGATAGTTAAGCATCGCTTCCGCATCTGCAAATGACAGACGCGCAGAACCGATCTGTGAGGAAAGCTCCTTTGTCTTGAACTTCTTGTCGCCCGGCATCATGAGCAGATAATAATCCGTTTTCTGCCTGTTGCAGAGGAATAAATTCTTGCAGATCAATACCCCGAGTATGGCGTCTATCTCATTACAGGCTTCCATATTGTTCGCAGGTTCATGGTCTGTACGCTTATATTCAATTCCAATGCTGTCCAGGAAATCGTATGTTCTGATTTCTCTTGGAAGCCGTCCCTCTGTATTTTCAGGTCTTCCGTTATAAAGCTCCATCATCAATCCTCCGGTTTCTTCTCGATCCGCCTGATAGCTTCTCCCCCGTCTGCATCGGATACCGTTCACAAGTTCCTGCCATGTACGGATTCGGTATGGATAATTCCAGGCCACCCCACGCATGATCCGGTTGCCTATAAAACACACCGTATATTATATTCCGTTATCGAAATGAACACAAGTAATTTCTGCACGGGAGTTTGACAGTTTGATAATGAAAAAAAGTACAGGTTTTATAGGGCCTGTAGAGCTTTTTTTCATTA
>CAMSZT010000006.1 GCA_947066815.1 uncultured Lachnotalea sp. | reverse complement strand
GAGGTCTGCAGGCGGAGGTACCGGTTCTCCAGGCGCAGCCTCCTGCTCCGCTCCAAGAGCATCACCCCGGCAAAAACAGCCGCCTCCAGCGGCGCCGCGATCAGCGGGCCCGCATAAAAAAGAGTAGACACGTCTGTCTTCATCTGGAGGATCCCGGTAAAGGCCGAGGAAAATGCAGGAATCAGACAGATCAGGGCCGTCAGCTTCCAAAAAACACCGACATTCCCGTCGCTTTCCTTGTACCGTTTCATCCATCGCCGCAAAAAAAGATAGCCGGCGGCCGCATAAAAGAGATACAGCGCCTTCAGGCCCCAGGGGTAATCCCCTGCCTCCAGGCCGGACAGGGGTATCCCCAAAACCCTGCAGGTCAGCATGCGGAGGATTCCCGGAAACCCGGCAAAAAGGTCACTCAGGAACATTGCCGTCAGGGTCTTCCACAGGGTTTCCTCAAAAAAATACAGGCAGCTGGCCAGGAGCACCAGAAAGACGATCCACTTCACGCCCCGATACACCATTTCCGAATAGAGGTCCACATGGGCCAGAAAATAAAGGATCACCACGTCGCACAGGCTCAGGGAGGGCATCCAAAAAAAGGCGAGCCGTCTCCTGCTCTCCCTCACCCGCAGCAGGCGGAACAGGGCAAAGGTCAGGACCATGTGGGTCATAACCGCCTCCGTGACCATTTCCGGAGACATTCCAAAAATCTCCATCTGTTTTTCCTTCTTTCCCGGTCTGCCTTCTGTGCCGCCGGAAGACCTTCTTTCCTGTTCAGCCTCTCATCGTGAGCCTCACCGCATACCGGCCTTCCTCCTCCAGACGCCGGACCTCCCCGTGATACCGTTTCACCGTCTCCGCGATGATCCCCAGTCCCTGGCCCCGCCCCGGCCTTCCCGATTCCCGGCTGCCGCCATCTTCTCCCCTGCGCCGGTCTCCGCTTCCGTTCTTATATCCTTTTGCCTCCCGGAAGTTTCCGTCATCCGTCTTTCCGCCGGCCGGCTTTCCACCGGCTGTCCTGTCGCCGGCAGCCGCTTCCCCGGATCCGTCTGCCGCCTCTTCAAGCCTCTCCCCACGCCTCCCGTTCTCCATGAAGACGGTGAACCGGCCCGGTTCCGCGGCAAGCTTCAGGCGGATGTACCGGCCCTCCCCCTCGCATTCCCCGGCGGCTCTGGCCGCGTTGTCAAAGAGGTTGTAGAGGACCGTCAGGAGGTCGATCTCCTTTAGCCATCCCGGCAGGCGGACCTGCTCTGTCTCCGTCTCCACCCGGATGCCCTGCTCCTCACACCGGCCGATCTTATTGCTGATGGCCAGATCGATCATTCCATTTTCACAGCAGCAAAACTGCGCCAGTCTTGCCCGGTGCCTGACGATCATCCCGGCCGCGGGAACCTTGAGCCTGGCCCCCTCCAGCCAGTCCGCCAGCCGCTCCACCATCTCCTGCTGCTCCTTCAATACCTGTGCATGCTCGGAAAATAAGGAGGTCTGCAGGCGGAGATGCCGGTTCTCCAGACGCACGCGCCGGCTCCGTTCCATTCTCATCACCAACAGGCAGATCCCCGCCTCCAGGGGGACCATGACTGCCGTCCCGATATGGAACAGGGCCATATCGCTCTCCATGACCGCCAGGCCGGTGAATACGGTAAAGAGCAGAGTGAAGGAATACACGAGAAGCCCGCCCTTCCAGACCGGCTTAAAATTCCCTGCGCTTTCCCGGTAGCACCGGATCCACTTCCCTGCCGCCAGGTACACGAGAGCCGCATAAAATAGGTAGAGAAATTTAAAATCCCACCGAAGCCGCCTGGTCGCAAGGTCCGACATCGGGATCTCAAACAGCATGCAGGTGAACATCCGCAGAAGACCGGCGATCCCGCAGAAAAAGTCCGCGAAATAGGCCGCCGCCAGGATCTTCCAGAAGCTCTCCCTCGTAAAAAGGCGGCAGATCAGGAGCCATCCGGCAAAGACAAGCAGCCGCATACCCTGCGCCACGTATTCCGGATAGACTTCGGCGTGGATCCGGACATACAGGATCGGGAGTTCCGCCAAAAAATAAACGTATAAGGTAAATGCGCACCATTTCGGCCGCCTGACCTGCAGGAGCCGGCAGAGTACCGACGCCCCGCAGAAATAGGCGGCCGCCTCGTCAAGGACCGCATTGAGCGGGATCCCCCAAAACTCCGTCATCTCCCGCTCTCCTCGTCCGGCTTTGCCGTCCAGTAAACGGTCTCCACCCCGTCCTTTTGTTCCACGGAAAGCCCGCCGTCGTATTTCTCCGCGATCATGGCAGACTGGCGAAGGCCGGCCGGCGTCCGCCCTCTCCCCCTTCTCCTCTTTTCCCGGGGTGCGGGGCAGCGGACCTCAAGGAACAGCCAGCCGTTCTCCTGGCTGCCGCTTACCCGAAGCTCCTTCTCCGCCCCCTTTTCCGCCTGCGCGATCCCGTATTCCAGAAGCTCGTAAAAGGCCAGCAAAAGTTCCGTCTGGTCGATCCCTCTGCCGTCCACAGTAAGAAGCCGGGTCTCCAGACGGATCCTGGCCTCCTCGCACTGCTCTTTTTTTCTCACAAGGATCGAGTCCAGCGCAAAATTGGGGCAGGCCCCGTCCACCCGCAGTATGGTGTACAGGTTCTTCAGCTGCTCCTCATACTTTCTGTACTCCTCCGTCTTTCCGCCCTCATCCAGGGCCTTCAATGTCTGCACATGGTTTGCCAGGTCGTGGCGCAGATGCCGGACCATGGTGGTCTGGCTCTTTAATACGGAGTAATGCTCGTCCATCAGGGCTTTCTGGAGTTTCAGGTAATAATTGGCCTGCTGCTCCTCCTTCCTCCTCCCATAGCTGAGGAGCGCCCACAGGATCAGGGCAAAGGCCACGGAAAAATCCAGGATCAGAATGATCTGCTGCAGCATCGCTCTGCCACCTTCCTGATATACTCCGGCGTGGTCCCGCAGCAGCCTCCGATGATACCGGCCCCCGCCTCCACGAGCTTCTCCATATGGAATGCAAATTCATCGGCCCCCATGGAATAGACCGCATCCCCGGTCTCGGTGATGGTGGGCATACCCGCGTTGGGTTTCGCCAGCACAGGGACCTTCACTGCCTTTTTGATATTGCGCACCACGGCCTCCAGGCGGTCCGGCCCCACGGAGCAGTTGATCCCCACCGCGTCGGCCCCCATCTCCGAGAGGGCTGCCGCCGCGTCAAAGACATTGCCGCCGAAAAACAGGCTTCCGTCGGATTCAATGGTCAGGGAGCAGAGGACCGGCAGATCGCAGACCGCCCTGGCCGCCTCCAGGGCCGCCATGGTCTCCTCCAGCCCCAGCATAGTCTCCACCATCAGAAGATCCACACCCTCCTCCGCAAGAACCCCGATCTGCTCTTTGTAGATATCTAACAGCATGCCGTAATCCTCTGCCGTCTTCCCCGTGGTGGTAAGATCCCCTCCCACCAGGAAATCCTCCCCCACCGCCTCCCGGGTGACGGCGACCATCCTCCGGTTGATCCCCTCAAGCCGGTCTCCCAGCCCCCGGTCCTCCAGGTTCATCCGATTGGCGGAAAAGGTGGGAGCCAGTATGATCCTGGAGCCCGCCTCCTTGTAACCTTGCTGCAGGTCGATCAGCACCTGGGGATGTTCACAGATCCACTCCTCGGTGCAGACGCCCCTCGGCATCCCCGCCGCCATCAGGTTGGAGCCGGTGGCCCCGTCCAAAAGCACGATCTCCTGTTTTGTCAATTCATGAAATTCTTCTCTCGTCATACGATCTCTCCTCTGTTTCTGCCACTCTGATACTAACCTAAAAGGATGGATCCGTCCTTACCTGCAGGGCCGCTTCCTTAGCCACGATGACCGCCTCCTTCGTGATACAAGTATATTACATCTTCACCATCTTATCAAGAATGCATTTCTGTTCTTTCCTTCCGCCATCTCAGAAAAAGGAATCTGCCCCCATTGACATTCTCCCCGTTTTGTTCTATCCTGTCTGCAGACACTATTCGATAAAGGAAGGAATACGATCATGTCCACATACATTGACTCCCATCTGCACACCGGCTTCTCCGCTGACTCCGACACGCCGCCGGAACTTCAGATCGAGCGGGCCGTCGCTCTCGGCATGCCGGCGCTCTGCATCACCGACCATCAGGATTTTGACGGACCGCCCGACGTCATGGATTTCACCTTTGACACGGACGCCTACCGGAAGACCCTGCTGGCCCTGAAGGAACGATACCGGGACCGGATCGACCTGCGGATCGGGGTGGAGCTTGGCCTGCAGACGGACATTCCCACCGACCTGGCCGCCTACGCCTCCTCCACGCCCTTTGACTTTATCATCGGATCCACCCATTTCTGCGACGGAATGGATCCCTACTATCCAGTCTTTTATGAAGGCCGCTCGGAGGAAGCCGCCTACCGATCCTATTTTGAGGAGGAGTTAAAGAACCTCAGGGCTTACGACTGCTTTGACGTGGCGGGCCACCTGGACTTTGTCGTCCGTTACGGTCCTAACAAGAACAGGGATTACAGCTATGAAAAATACCGGGATGTTTTCGACGAGATCCTGAGAGTGATCATTGAGAAGGGAAAGGGGATCGAATGCAACACGGCCGGGTTCAAGGCCGGCCTCGGACATCCCCACCCCGCGGAAGCGATCCTGAAGCGCTACCGGGAGCTGGGAGGCGAACTCCTGACCCTCGGCTCCGACGCCCACACGCCGGAATATCTGGCCTATCGGTTTGACCGGGCCGGGGAGCTGCTGAAAGACTGCGGCTTCCGGTATTATGCGGTGTTCAAAAATCGGAAACCGGAGTTTCTTCCATTATAATGGTTGTTGAGAAAACACGGAAGGGCCCGGTCCTTTTTCCAGAGGAATCGTTCGGGGAAGCCCCGGCGGTGTTCCCCTCCGGACACGTCGGTTTTTTGATTTTGCCGCGCCGCCTATGACAGGCAATTTCACCTCCATCAAACCGGGTCGGATGAAATTGCCTGCACTAGCCGCAGCAAAATCTGCAAAACCTTCCTATCGTCCGGCGGGGAACACCGCCGGGGCTTCCCTGCGAATTCACCGCAAAAGGACCGGGGCTCTTCCTGTCTTTCCTGAAAATCCTGGCCCGCGCGGCCGGATATCTTGGGCCTCCGGCGGGGAGCTGCCAAGTACCCCTATAGCTCGCAGACTTCCAGGTCCCCGCAGGCCGCCAGGGCCTCCTCGTTTCCGACGACGCACACGGTGCCTTCTTCCGCCAGCTTTCTCAAGGCACTGCACCACCCAAGGAGCGCGGGTCGGTCGGCCGCAAGCATTTCCTGCCGCTGTTTTTTCATGTCCGCCTCCGTGATACCGGCGAACCACAGGCTGTCTGCCACCATGCCCTCCTCCCCAGGAGTCCGGAGGGGCTCGACGGCCGCCACGGCGGCCAGGATGAACTTGTCAAGCACCTCGTCTCCCTCGCAGAATTTCTCCACAAAATCTGCCATGCCTTCATAGACGGACAGGCTCCGCTCCGGGGAAGGGTCCCGGTAGGAATAGCAGGTCATGCCCCCCTGCTGGTTGACGGAAAGGCCGGTCCCATAGGCGCCCCCCTGGACCCGGATCTCATTCCAGAAATAGCCCAGGGATAGGATGTGGGCGGCAATCCGCAGGCTTCCGGAAAATGCCTCCCCGAAGGCGGAAAGATGGCCGCCCCGGACCGCGTAGGCGATGGGCGCGGGGATGCGGATCCCCAGCCGTTTCGGAAGCTCTGTTTGGTAGGCGGCGGATCCCGGCAGGGCTGTCCCCTCCGGTATCCCTCCAAGAAGGCCGGAGAGAGAAATCTCCCCGGAGGCGGTAATGCCGACCGTCAGGCCCTTTCTGCAGACGGATCCCCTCCGGACCCTTTCTGCCAGTGACAAAAATCCGTCGATCTCTCCGTCAAAATCCTTCGCAAAGCGATGTAAAAACCGTAAAAAGGTATGGCCTCCCACGGCCTCGGCGACCGCTCCCCTGGCCGTGTAATGGGACTGGACAGCCGCCATGCCAAGCGCATGCCCGTTCCCGATGGCTCCCTGCTTTGCGGACTCCTCCGCCTGGAGGACGATCTCTTTGATCTTGTCCTTCCGGTCGAACTTCGTCTTTGTCAAAAGCTCCACCAGAAGCTCTTCCGCTTCCGGAAGGCTTTCCTCCAGGATCCCGGCATGGACGCACAGATGGGGAGCGCAGGTTTTGTTTTCCTCCCTCTTTCCATAGGCGAAAATTCCGAAGCTCAGGCTTCCGATATGGGTCTTGACCGCCTGCTGCAGCTCGGAAACGCTGTAGTTTTCCGTGGGAAGCTCCCCAAACAGGGACGGGAACAGGGAAAGCTTCGTGAGCTCCGGAAGCTCAAAGTTCGTGAGTGGAAAATACAGGGAAAGATACACGATCCCGTGGGTCGGCACCGGATGATAGAGTACCGTGGCTCCCTGTTCCTTCTTCTCTATGGTCTTCGTGTATTCCGGCGCTTTCCCCGCCTCGCTCAGGGAGAGGGTCGGGATCGAGGCCGCGGCCTCCGGCGGATCCGGCTCCGTCTGCCATCTAAGAAGCGCTTCGTTCTCCGCGGCAAGGGCCTTCCTCTGTCCCTCTGTGAGGGCAGCGTATTCCGCCCGGCCCCTCTCCTCCTCGTTCTCCATCTCTTCCTTCCCCAGGGTCACGGAGGGGAGCATGTGGAGGATGGAAAGCCCTTCCTCCCCGCCCAGGAGCTCGTCCAGGAGCCGCTCAAAGCCGCCCGTCCCCACCATCTTTCTGAGGGCGGCGATGACCTCGTCGTAGACCAGGAAGGAGAGGGGATCTCCGCCGTAAAGCCAGCTGTTGAAGGAGGACAGCGCCCGGTAGAGGCCCTGGGGCTCCCCCGTCTGCCTGCAGCGGAAGGCAAATCGGCTGATAGAAGCCTGCAGCGCCTTCGGATCCAGTCCCTCCGTCACGAGCCTGCGGACCGTTTCCCGGACCAGCTCCTTGAGCTTCCCGCTGTCCTCATCCCTCATTCCCCGGAGCACCAGAAGGAGGTAGGGCTGTTTCACACTGTCCATCACCGCCATCTCCACATCCTCGGCAAGGCCGGAGGAGAGGATGGCCCGCTTCAGGGGAGCCTCGTTGGTATCGGCCAGCGCGTCGCAGAGGATCTGGGCCGCGAACAGCTTATCCCGCTCCTCATAGCTGCCGATGATCTTCCCGAATACCAGGGCGGCCTCGTTGCCCTCCGCCTCCTCCTCCGTGATCTCGTAATAGTCGGCCTCCTCCTTCGATACGGGTACCTGGTCCGGAATGGCAGATCCATCCGGCCTCCTCTCATACCGGCCCAGATAAGAGTCAATGAGCTCCAGGGTCTTCTCCAGAGGAACGGAGCCGTCCAGGAAAAATTTGGCGTTGGAGGGATGATAGGACCGCCGGTAGGTCTCCGCGAACTTTTCGTATGTAAGGTCCGGGATCCTGGCCGGATCCCCGCCGGAATTAAACCGGTAGCAGTTGTCCGGGAACAGCAGACGGCAGATCCCCTGCTCGATCCTATCGTCGATCCCCGACATGGCACCCTTCATCTCATTAAATACCACGCCTTTGTAATAAGGCTCTCCGTCCTCCACATCCATATGGATCCCTTCCTGGTAAAAGATATTCCGGTCCTTTAAAAGGCGGGGCGCGAAGACCGCGTCCAGGTAGACAGAGATCAGGTTCAGGAAATCCTTCTCATTGCAGCTGGACACCGGGTATACGGTCTTGTCCGGGTAGGTCATGGCGTTTAAAAAGGTGTTCATGGAACTCTTTAACAGATCCACAAAAGGCTCCTTCACCGGATACTTTTCCGAGCCGCAGAGCACGGAGTGCTCCAGAATGTGAAATACGCCCGTGCTGTCCTCGGGCAGCGTCTTGAATCCCACCGTGAACAGCTTGTTCTCTGCCCCGTTGTCCAGGAAGCAGAGTTCCGCTCCCGTTTTGTCGTGGACCATCTCCACAAGGTCGGCCTCCAGTTCTCCCACACTGCGGACGCGGGTGACCGTAAAGCCGTACAGGTTCGTTCCTTCTGATAATCTTTCCATATGGATTCCTTTCTCTATAAAATATCGGGAGTCACGGGAGAAAACCGGCTGCTTTCCGTGAAGCATCCGGCCGCCGGACAGGAGATGTTCCCACGGCAGACACGTCGGTTTTGCTGGATTTCCCTGCGCCGCCTGTCAGCAGGTAATTTTACTGCTTTTGGGCCATCTGCTCCGCCAGGTACTTGACGGCGGAGTGGGCGGCCACGTTCCCCTCGCCCACGGCCTTTGCGATCTGGTAGGGAGCGCCGGTGCAGTCCCCGGCGGCATAGCAGCCCTTCACGTTGGTCTCCATTTTGCGGTTCACCGCCACGTGGCCCTCCTCGGCGGCAAGCCCCCAGAGCAGGACGGCCGGAGAGACCGATTCCTTTAAAAAGAACACGCCGTCCACAGGGATCTTGGTCCCGTCTTTCAGGCAGATGCCGCTCACCCGCTCTTCGCCGCGGATCTCCGCCACCGGACTCGGGAGCCGTTCTGCATTATCGGCGGAAAAACTGCTGTCTTTAAACAGCGGACGGTAGTAGACCTTTCCGGCAAGCTCCGCCAGATAGGAGGCTTCCTCCTCCATCTCTCTATTATCACAGATGACAGCGATCGTCTTTCCCTTGTACAGATTCCCGTCGCAGGTGGCGCAGTAGCTCACCCCCCGCCCGAGAAGCTCCCGCTCCCCCGGAACCGGCCGCACCGTCTCCACGCCCGTGGCAAGGATCACCGTCTTCGCCTGAAACTCCTCCTGATCCGCCAGCAGTGAAAAATACTTACCCATGTTGTAGATCCCGGTGATCCGTTTTTCCGTGATCTCGATCCCCGCCCCGGAAAGCTGATCCGCAAACATTCTGTGGAGATCCATGCCTCCCACATCTGCAATCCCCGGATAATTGGAAATGCACTCGGAACGGCGCACCTTGTCACTGAGGGCCGCCGTTCCGAAAAGGGTATAGCTCTTATTCCGGATCTTCGCATTGAGCGCCGCCGAGATCCCCGCCGGGCCGCTCCCCACGATCGCAATATCCACCATGTTCATATTCTCTTTCCCTCCTAAACACAAAATCACATTCCCGCTGCCGCTACACAGGCCACCTCCACAGGTCTTTCTCTAAGCAAAACCATTTGGCTTGCCAGGTTTTGCGTGAGCAAGACACATCGCCGGGAAGGGCTTTGCTCTCCACGATGGCCGCCTTCCATTCCTCGAGCTGGGCCTCGGAGGTGTCCCCTTCGTCGGAGCTGAGGATCAGGATCATCGCCATGCAGCTGTCGTCGTCGGTCCACCAGCCGGCGCACTCCCTGACCGGAGTCCCGGGCCAGTAATCCGCATGGTTCTGGAACCAGGTCTCTGCACCGTCTCCATCATAGAATACACCAGTTTCCGTGAACTAGTCAATAAAATTTTGGCCGGACCATTCGTCAAGGTTCTCCGGATAGCTGCCGAGGTCCTCCTTGCCCCCGTCCGTCTTTCCTCCGTCCGACGAACCGCCGCAGACCGCCGTCAAAAATGTCATCAGAAATGCCAGAAACATCATCGCCGTCTTCCTCATTATTTCCTCTGCATGGCAGGTCTTGCATCTGCCATAAAGGTAGATATGGAAGCTTGCTTTCATTTGGCGACTGTCCATGGAATCAAATGGTGGTTACACCATTTGATATTGCGGCGGACTTTTTGGTGGACATGAGTTTTTCATCAGAAAAGATCGCCGGAATGCTAAAAGAATATGAAGGCGACCATCATACGGGCATGGATATCAAACAAATAGCTTGTCTGCTCTATGATTACACTTCCGGTTACCCGTATCTTGTTTCACGAATATGCAAATCGATCGATGAACGTCTCGCAGGTGGGAATGAATATTCGGACGGGCACAGCGCATGGACAAAAGAAGGGTTTTTAGCTGCCGTCCGCATGTTACTGGCCGAGCCAAACACGCTCTTTGATTCCCTGATCAACAAGCTGGCAGACTATCCGGAGCTTAAACCTCTGCTCTGCGGTCTGCTGTTTCAGGGGAAGGAAATTTCCTACGCGGTCGGAGTTCCTTCCATAAAAAAACGTCATAATTCCCCTGATGGTCAAAAAACCAATCGTCCATTTTCGTCGCAAAAAGCGTGGAGAGCCAGTATTCCTTCTCCGCCATGCGGAATACGACCACATCGTCTATGATCTCTCCCGCTTCATTTAACATGGTCGTATAACGATCTCTTCCGACGGCCAGCGTTTTGATGTTTCCAGTCAGCATATAATCCAGAAAATCCGTCACGTCCTCCCCAGTCACCTTCACAAGCTGATGGGTCCACAGATACCAGCCGACACTCGTCCGGACCGCCATATGCTCCGCCCGTTTCATTTCATCATCTTTATAGATATTTTTATACATAGAATAGATGTTTTCCTTTCTTTTGCTGTATCGTCCATCAGCAAAATTTATCAATCTTCTTCGCAATTTTGATCCGCAGCTTTCCTTCCGGGGAATTCTCCTCCCACAGAGACCACTGGGGATTCACCAGAGTTTTCACCATGCCGTACCAGAAGTCCACATGGCACTGCACCACCCTCTGGCAGCCGTTGACGGCAAGCCCGCCCCGGTCGATCACGTAGACAACCTCGTCTTTATTGAAAGCTTCCACCTCATATTTACAGATCATGGACTGGAGCAGCATTTCAATCAAGCCGCCCGCAATTCTGCCGTCAGAGCCAATACTGTCCGGAACCCCCATCCAGTCACGGGCTGCCTTTATGGCGTAATGCTCGCCGAACATGGCTTTCCCGGAGGCTTCCAGAACACATTTTAATACATGATCCGCAAACTCCTTTGTGGCAAGCCCCCTGTTTACAACCTCGTCAATGGCAGGCAGTATGTACATGGCCGCACCGGAAGAAAAAATCACATAATTGGCTGTCGCCGAGGCGCCCTCCGCATTCGTTCCGTTCGACCAGATATAATTGCACTCCTCACGGAATACCATGGATTCCGCCACGCAGCCTTCCTCCGGCGTATATTTGATCTGATCCGCCGTGGCCACCGGGCCGAAGCTTTCCCAGATCTCATGCTCCGGCATGGGATACTTTTCTCTGGACTCCGCCACAATACGGCAGTGCCGGTCGCCGCATCCTTTCGCCTCCACCATGCAGTATTCCATGGAAGGGCCTTTCCTGTGGATCTCACTGTACGCCTCCGACACTGCCTGTAAGGACATGGTCGTGGCACGGCAAAGCTCCGAGCCGCAGATGTCCCAGGGACACTCATCCAGTTCCTTCTCACAGCGATAGGTTCCGAAATCTTGAACACGGCCGCACATCAGGAGGGCGTCGTCGCCTTGATCCCCGGACAGGGCTCCTGTAAATTGTCCGCACATAAAAGGGTGTACATTTTGAGTATCTGCAACAGCCTCCGCACAGAGGCGGTTGGCGGCGCCGATCCTCTCATAGGCACTTTCGCAGATGATTTTGCAGCGCTCCTTATAATCCGGCACCAGGATCCGGAACGCCTGAAGGGCCGCAGCTCCCAGCACCGCCTCAAACCGGTTGGAATAATGCATGGCATCCCGGAAACAATACATGCGCTCCCACGGAGATTTGATCGCCGTATACTCTTTCAGTCCTGCCCCCATACCGCTGTCCTGCGGCAGTCTCTCGTCTATTTTTCTGCTCATAGCTTCCTCCACTTCTTATTCTTCGTCGTTCGGATACTTTTCCGTCTCCGGCTGGAAACGGAAAATATTATGGGACATGCCGTTGTCGGCAATCAAACATTCTCCTGTGATCTCGTCTGCCACTGCCGTGCTCAGGATGTAGGCAGACATGGCTACACCGTCCACACTCTGGGTTCCGGTATATGCAGTCACTGCGATCTCCTCATAAATCTGATCCTCCTGCTCCTCCGTCAGCCCGCTTCCGGCCAGAGTCCCGGTGGAGCCTGGTGTCGCCATGCCGCCGGGAGCCACGCAGTTGACGGAGATATCAAACCGCTTCAACTCCTTGGCCGATTCCACAATCAGCGCATTCACCGCCCCTTTGGACGCCGCATAATAGGAATAACCGCCGAATACCGGATAAGGATACCAGGGGCAGTTGGACGAAATAGCTGTGATCTTTCCTTTGATCTTATGCTCGATCATATATCTGGAAATATGCTTGATACATAAGAACAGCCCCACTGTATTGACCTGCAGCACCTTCTCAAAATCAGAACTTTGCATATCATAGATATGGGCATAATTCCAGATTCCCACAGAATTTACGAAAATGTCCAAAGAACCAAAGGTCCCGTCCGTAAACCGCACCAGTTCTTCCACGTCCGCTTCCTCTGCCACGTTGGTCTTCTTATAGACGACTCTTCCTCCATATCCGTTCTTTTCAAAAAGAGCAATCGCCGTATCTCCCTTATCCTGTGAGCCGGAGGCGATCACCACCTTTGCACCTCCCTGCAAAAGCCTCAGGGCAATGTCAAAGCCCAGGCCGGAGGTTCCTCCCGTCACCACCGCCACCTTTTCTCTCACAAACAGCATATCCTCCAGAGGACGTGCCTCTTTCATATAGCCTTCCAGCATCGTTCTCATGCTTGCCATTGGATCAAACGCCATAATCTAACCTGCCTCCTTCGTTCTTTTTTCTGTCATTCTACCGGAAATTTCTGTTTTTCCTATCCGTAAAAAGACTGCTTTCTTCGTGATTTTTCCGTTATTTTACAGGTTCCCGCAGACTGTTCTTGTAATGTTTGCCAATTCTGTATTATAATAAAAAACAGTCGGCAGGTCTGACAAGGGAGGTAATCCGATGAAATTAAATGCTTCGATCCTGTTCCACGATTTGAAACAATCAGCTTCTTCTTCTGGATCTGGCCCATAAGAACGGCAGCCTTGTCTCCCCGGCTTCCCATTACTATTACTTTTCCAGCTACGCCCTCATGGAAATGCTGTCCAACTCCCTGGGCGGACTTCCGGCAGAAATGTACTATCCAAAAGGATTAAAAAAACTCCTGGAGCATGACGCTTCTTCCAGCGTCAGCTACCTGGAGACCTTACAGGTTTTCTTAAATGAAAATATGAGCTATAATCGGACGGCAGAGCTTCTATATATCCATCGAAGCACGCTGATCGATCGGATTACCAGAATTGAGAGGGAACTCGGGCTTGATTTAAACGATCCCAATGAACGGCTGATGTTAATGATGCTGTTCAAAACAATGGAAATTGACGAGCTTGTAAAAGCACAGAATCCCTGAGCCTCCGTATCCCCTGCCTCGTCATGGTTCGAAGGTGGGCTACGGAAGTTCAGGGACAACCTGCTTACTCAACCGCTTTCAGTTCGGCATCCATTTCCTCCAAATGCACGGCCAACTCCGCCGACTCGGGGAATGCCAGCACCTTTCTGAGGGTCATTGCCCCCACTAACTTCATGGACGGATTTTCCTTCGTTCCCGGACACCACTTCTCCAGAATGTCTTCCGTCTGCGGATTCCTCAGCAATTCCTTCATTTTGCTGTCAACTGAAAACTTACCCATAAAATACCTCCTGATCCTCCGGCTGCCTGCTTTTGATCGACTGCTATTTCCTGTCTGTTACACGCACCATTCTAATGCATTCTTTTCTGACGTGAAAGCCTTTAAAATAAGGATTAAAGAGGGGGAAAAACATTACTTTTACGGTCCCGCTTCTTCGCCACGCTGTTGGTGTCCAGGGAGTCCCGGAACACAAAGAACCGGTCATAGAGGAATTCCAGCACGAAATTGGCCGCCATGTTGAGAATTGTCACCAGATATTCATTCCACGAAAGCCCCTCCGCCAGATAATTCCCAAGCAGCGTGGAGACCGGCGTGAACACGCAGTAGAAGGCCGCCACCTTGAGCATCGCCACCGGAATGTTGTTTGCCGACTGGAAGGTATAACGCCTGTTCAGGGTAAAGTTCCACAGCACCGACAAGATCAGGGCGATCAGGTAGCAGGGCCAGTAGCTCCAGCCGGAAAGCTCGTTGAGCAGGGTGAAGGCCCCGATCTCGATGACTCCCGCCGAGACGGAAAAGGCCAAAAACTTTAACGAGCGCAGCAGCTCCTTCTTTCCACTGTTTTTCATATGGACTCCCTCCCCCGCCTGGCCTTCTCAAGCAAGCGGTAATTCTTCTTGTTGGCGGCATAGAGTTTCTTAAACACCGGGTAATACCGGTCATAGACGGCCTGTTTCCCCTTCCGGGGCGAGAACCGCTCCTTCACGGGAATGAAAGCGCCGACCGCCTCCAGATCCGGGATCAGCCCCAGACCCACGCCGGTGACGGCGGCCGCCCCCACGGCTCCCACGTTCTGGGGGCTCTCCACCACCTCCACGGCCCTCCCGGTCATGTCGGAGAGCATCTGGGCCGTCACCGGGGACAGGGCCCCGCCCCCCACGAACCGGATCACCTCGGACGTCTTTAGCTTCCGATCCTGGCATTCCAACATCCACCGAAGATGATAGCAGATCCCCTCCAGCACCGCCCGGATCAGTTCGCTCTTTCCCGTCTCCAGACGGATCCCGAAAAACATCCCGGCCGCCGCCGGATCCTCGAAGGGACAGCGGTTCCCGTGGAGCCAGGGCGTGAAGATCACGCCGTCCGAGCCCGCCGGAACCTTCGCCACGGTCTCCGTCAGGTAATCATAGAGACTCCGGTAGGCCGCCTCCGTCCCCTCCGTCACCTGCTTTTTCTCCAGATAGACGCCGATCTCGTCCAGGGCCAGGTGGTCCTTCACCCACTCCAGGCACTTTCCGGCCGTCTCCATCTCCGCAAAATAATTGTACTTCCCGCTCTGGGCCCCCACGATGGCGGCGATCATGGCCGACACGTCCACCATCTGCTTCTCCGTGACCGTGATCACCCAGCCGGAGGTCCCGCAGTAAATGTGGGTGTCCCCCGTCCGGACGCAGCCGGCCCCCACGCCGATCAGGGAGGCATCCCCGCCCCCTCCGAACACCGGGATCCCCGCCGGGAGCCCCAGCCCGGCCGCCGGCCCCGGAAGGAGCTTTCCCGCCTCCTCCTGGGACTTTATGATCCTCGGCAGGTGGGACAAGTCGACGCCGAACATCCGGCAAAGCTCCCTGCTCCATCCCTCCCGCCCCTTCCTGGTATCATAGAGAAGAGTCGCATAGGCCGAATCCTCCGTCATGACAAACTCTCCCGTCAGGCGGCAGATCAGGTACTCCTTCACGTCCAGCCATTTGTAGGCCCTGGCAAAATTCTCCGGCTCGTGGGCTTTTAACCACAGATATTTCCACATGGGATCCTTGACGCTGGTGGAGACGGCCCCCGTGATCCGAAGGCTCTTTAACAGCTTCCCCACGTTGGCCCCGGCCACCTTGATCCCGTGGGCAATGCCCTTCTTCATCTCCTCCCCCGCCCGCTGATCCATATAACTCATGGGCCGGTGCACCGGAACGCCCTCCCGGTCCGCCAGCACCAGTCCCTGCATCTGGGAACAGAAGGAGATCCCGGCAATCTCCTCCGGACTTACATCCGTCTTTGCAAACAGTTCCTTTGTGGTCGCGCACATGGCCTCCCACCATTCCGCCGCGTCCTGCTCCGCCCCGCCGTTTTCCAGGATATAGAGGCCGTAGCCCCGGCTCACCCCCGCCACCAGCCGGATCCGCTCCCCGATGGCAAACAGGCAGGTCTTCACTCCCGTCGTCCCGATATCATAGGCAAGTACATACGCCATGGCATTCCCCCCCCCCTATCGCCGCTCCTTCTTCTTGGAATACTTCTTCCGATAAATCAGTCTCTGTAAACAGGCGTCGGCCTCTCCCAGAGGCAGACATTCCTCCCGGCCCTCATTCCATACATTTGCCAGTAATCCGGCTTCACAGCCCTTTCTCAGGATCATCCGCACGGCCGCCACGTCGTCGGCCGTCTTTCCGGTACAGAGAGCGCCCCGCCCCCGGACAAAAACCGCGTTCCTCCCCCTCAGCGCCTTCTGCACTCCCTCCGGAGAAGCCCCTGAAAACCGCACACTGATCCCGGCGATCTGCGCCAGATCATCCAGATAAGGAGGCAGAGGATCCCCCAGACTGCAAAAAGCCGAGACCGCAGGAGCCGTCTCCCCCGCAACATAACAGGCATCGCTGTTTCGGTAGATCGCTCCGTGGATGGCCGCCGCCAAGGGAAGTTCCTCCGGCCTGGCACCGAGATCATAGATCCGCCTCTCCCCGTTTAAGAGGAGGCAGAACCGGTTCCCTCTTCTCTGGCTCTTTCCAAGCCCCGCCATCCGGCCAGCCTCCGGGATCCGCCCTTTAAGAAGCTCGGAAAGCCTCCCTCCGCAGGCCCGCTCCAGCTCTCTCGCCACCTGAAACGCCTCCCCATAGTCCTTTCCCATGCAGAGGGCTCCATGGTTTCTGAGAAGCACCGCCGAAGCCTCCGGATACCATTCCAACTGGTCCGCCACGGCCTGTCTGAGTCTTTTCGTGGACGGAAGCCCGTACTCTGCACAGGGGACCAGACTGCCCAGGGCAGGAAATCCCCCTCCCGTCTCCAAAAACTCCCCCAGGATCCCATAGACAGAAGCCTGCTCCTGATGGGTGTGTATCACAAAATCCACCTCCGGCTTAAGCCTGTATGCGTCGGCATGGATCCCCTTCTCGCTGGAAGGCTTCCGCTCCCCCTCATAGGAACAGTCCGAGATCTGCACCTTCACCAGATCCTCCGGCCCCATGGCATCATAGTCCAGCCCGCTGGGCGTGACCACGAACTGCCCGTCTGAGATCCGGGCGCTCAGATTCCCCCAGGTCCTGGCGATCAGCCCCTCCCTCTTTAAGCGCCGTCCCGCCTCCACAACCAGATTTCTCGCTTCCTTTTCCAAATAAGCCATTATGATCTCCCTCCCGCCACAGCTTTTCCTTTCCTTAAGTTTCCGCATTTTTCTTGCAATCCCGTGTCTCACATTGTACAATAATCCCGTGAAACAAAGCATCTGCCCCTGCCCCGCACTCCCCGCCGGCCATGACCGCTTTCCAAGAGGAAAACCATGAAACAGACACAAAAAAGCATTCGTTATATCGTTACATTTCTTCTGGCAGTCTTTCTGCCCCTCCAGACGCTTTCCGCCTGCCAAAGCCGCCGGGAAAACGCCTCGGCCGCCACCATGCACCTGACAAAAACCGAGGGGACAGTACAGGTGGCCGACGAAAACGCCGTCTCCGTGAAGCCCATGGAATCCCTCGGACTTTACGACGGCTATCAGGTAGCCACGGAGGCGGACAGCCACGCCTGGATCAGCCTGGACCAGGCAAGGCTTGCCAAAATGGATACCGACAGCCAGATCGGAATCCAGAAGGACGGCAGAAAGCTGGCCATCCTCGTCCGATCCGGCGGCCTGTTTTTTAATGTGACAGACCCCCTCGAGGAAGACGAGACCATGAATATCCGCACCTCCAACATGATGGCAGGGATCCGCGGCACCTGCGGCTGGATCCGGGCGGCAGACCAGGAGCATATGCAGGTATCCCTTCTGGAGGGCTCTGTCGTCTGCACCGTTTTCGACCTGGCAGGCCGCGAACTGGCCTCCGAGACCATTTCCGCCGGCGAGACCGCCGACATGTTCTATGACAGAGACGGAGAAAGCTCCATCCGCACCGGAACCTTCTCCTTCTCCGACATCCCGCCCTACGTCCTGGAGGAGGTATCGCAGACGGATGTCCCGGCCATCCGCAGCCTGCTTGACACGCTGGAGCAGGCGGACGAGGCTTCCCCGCCGGAAAGCGTGCCGGAAACAGCAAGCGCCACAGAACCGGAGATCCCTGCCGCCGAAGCCTCTCTCCCGGCGGACATCGGTCCGGATCCGTTTATCTTTAATCCCGGAGGCGGAACCGGGGCGAACCTTACGTTAAATCAGGACGGCTCCTTCAGCGGACAATACTCAAGCACAGCCATGGAGAGCGGCGACGGCTACCAGACGACCATCTACACCGGTTCCTTTGAGGGAAAATTCCGGGACATCCACAAGGTCAACGATCACACGTATTCCATGACCGTAAACTATATCTCCGTCCAGGACGAGATGGGACGCTCATGGGTCGAGGACGGAGTCCGCTATGTGATCTCCGAGCCTCAGGCTCTGGGGATGGACGCCGGGGATTCCTTCTTCCTCTACACCCCGGACGCACCCGTGGAGGAACTCCCGGAGGACGTGCTCACGTCCGGAAGGGCAGAACTCTGGAATCTCTACCAGGAGACGGGACTGCTCTCCTGCTACGGGCTTTACAACGCCAGCCAGGAGCGGGGCTTCTATCAGTTCTGAATGAACAAGAGAACCGGCGCTTACGCAAGCGGCGGTTCTCTCCGCCCTTATGCTTTCAGATCCTTCTTGTCAATCTCCCCGCACGCGGCGAAGACACGCTCAAACCGGGCCAGCACGTCGTCGATCATCTCCTCCGTGTAGGCGGCGCTGGTATAGAGCCTGGAGCCGGCCAGAGTCACGATCCCCTCCGCCATGTAGGCGGCTCCCATGTGCTCCATCTCCTTCTGGCGTATGCCGGTCTCCTTTAACACTTTCGGAACCGTCCAGAGCTTTCCCCAGTCCACGGTAAAATGCATGGTCCCTACGCTGTCCAGATGGCAGATGGAGCCCTGGTTGAAGGCCACGAAGGGCAGCTCATATTTTTGGATCAGCTTCTTAAGGCCCTCCGTCAGCCGGTCCCCCATGCGTCCCGCCGTCTCACAGGCACCTGTCCGCTCGATCTCGCAGAGAGTGTAATAACCCGCCACGCAGGAGATGGGCGTCGCTGCCATGGTCCCGCCGCACATGGCCTTCTTCACCTTCTTCCCGGAGGAATCCAGCCCCGCGCCCAAGTGGGCCATACAGTCCGCGTGTCCGCCCACGCCGCCGGCTCCCGGGTATCCTCCGGCCACGATCTTTCCGAACACCGTCAGGTCCGGGTCCACGCCGAAATAGCTCTGGGCGCCCCCCGGCCCGATGCGGAAGCCTGTCACCACCTCGTCGAAGATCACCAGCGCGCCGTACTTGTGGGCCAGCCACACAGCTCCCTGGATAAACTTCTTCGACACGGGCCTCGTACCGCTCTCCGGGCCCACCGGCTCCAGATAGACGGCCGCCGTACCGCCCGTGAGCCGGTTCCGCTGCAGCTTCCGCTCCAGGTCTTCCAGGTCGTTCGGGAAAAATTCGTCCGTGTGCTTGAACACAAAGCCGGGCACCCCCTTGGACATGAGCCCCTTGGTGCCGGGCACCCGCATGCCGTAGGCCAGCTGGTCCGACCAGCCGTGATAGGCCCCGCCCATCTTCAGGATATTCTTCTTTCCCGTCTTCAGCCTGGCGATCCGGGCCGCACACATGCAGGCCTCCGTGCCGGAGCCCAGCATCCGGAACTTCTCCACCGAGGGGACCATCTCCGAGATCTTCTTCGCCAGCTTATATTCATACTCGTGGAACAGCCCCGTGGAAGGCCCGCAGGAATTCAAAAGCTCGATGACCCGCTCCCGCACCGCCGGCACGTTGCTCCCCAGGATCGTCGGCCCTCCGGCCTGTAAAAGATCATAATACCAGTTTCCGTCGATGTCATAGAGCTTTGCACCCTCCGCCCGCTCGATTACGATGGGGAAGGGATAATTGAAGGCCAGATTGTGCTGCACCCCTCCCGGGATCACCGTCTTTGCCTCCTCGATCAATTCCTTCGACTTCACGCACCGCTTGTTAAAATAATCCTCCACATAGCTATCCAGCCTGTCCCTCTTGATGGAATAGACCGGCTTTTTGATCAGCTCGTCCAGCTCCTTCGTCACCGCATCCGCATCCAGATACCGGTCGATCGCAAATCCGTCATACGCCATAGCACACCCTCCTGTCGTTCATCCGTGAACCTCTGTTCACGCCCTGTCCCTATTTTACCACCATCCCAAGGAACCTGTCAAACCGTAAAACCCCCTCTTGTGTCAGTTGTCCCCCAGGCTCCAATACTGCGATAACCCGAAATGTCAGAAAGTCAGAAAGCGAATAAACCGCCAGCATTCAAGGCCCCGGAAAGCTGCCCAAAAATGAAAAAACCATTCTGAAACTTATGGAAACTTAAATTTAGAATTGCTAATCCTCCATTTTTATTGATTTTCGGCTATTTCCAATGATTCGATGTACCTGAATCCTATTGAAATCAATCTACATTGAAACTTGCAGAAACTTAAAACGCTTATTAGGCCCAATAAGGAATATACTTCATGTACCGCGGCGCTTTGGCCGGATCTACAGGCTTAATAAGCTTTGCTTCTAAATGTATCACGAATGATCCTTGAATCCTTCACTTTATCTTTCTCATCTAATCCGAATGTGCTTCGAACATCCGGCTTCCTTCATAGGGTCTGTCCCCTTGGGCATTCCACCTCACGAAGGACACCCTTGCCTTCGTCTATATCCTTCCAACTACCAGGCGGATTCGGGATTTGCACCCATTGGAAACGTGCGCCGCCGGGCACACCCCAAAAAACATCCCGCGGCATCTTTGAAAATACCGCAGGATGTTTTACTGTAAGGCCAAACTAAACGCAGCCTTGTTCGACTTTATGATATTTTAACACTCCAACAGTTCCAGAGTACAGGTCTTGGCAATGGACTGGCGGATCCTGGCTCTGAGCGGCAGCACCGAGGCGGGCGATACGGACAGCTCGTCAATTCCAATGGCCAGAAACGTTTCCAATAAGGACAGGTCCGCCCCCAGCTCCCCGCAGATGCCGATCCAAATGCCCGCTTTATGTGCGGCATCCGCAGCAATCTTCAACGCCCGCAGGACCGCCGGATGATGGGGATCAAAAAACTTTCCAAGGTCGTTCGCCTGCCGGTCACATGCCAGCGTATACTGGGTCAGGTCATTGGTCCCGACGGAGAAAAAGTCGACCTCTTTTGCCAGCTCTTCCGCCACCAGGACGGAGGCCGGCGTCTCGATCATAATGCCGATCTCCGTATCCTTCCGGTAGGGAACCCCCTCCGCGTCCAGTTCGGCCATCACCTTCTGACAGGCCCGCTTGCATTCTTTCACTTCCCACACCGAGGTGATCATCGGGAACATGATGGCAACCTTCCCATAAGCGGAAGCCCGGTACAGGGCCCGAAGCTGGGTGCGGAATACTTCCGGACGGTTCAGGCAGATGCGGATTGCCCGTACCCCCAGCGCAGGATTTTCTTCTTTCTGGAGTCCGAAGTAGCCCACCTGTTTGTCAGCGCCAATATCCAGTGTGCGGATGACCACTCTCCTGCCTTCCATGGCCGTGGCCGCTTCCTTGTATGCCTGGAACTGGTCTTCCTCGGAAGGATAGTCGTCAGAAGCAAGGTACAAAAACTCCGAGCGGAACAGCCCGATCCCCCGTCCGTCATTGGACAGGACAGCCGCTATATCCTCCGGGGAACCGATGTTGCAGTAAACCATGATTTTCCTGCCGTCCAGTGTCACATCTTCCTGCCCCTTCATGGTCTGCATCAGTTCCTTCATTTCCTGCTGCTTCTCATATTTCGACTGGAAGGCCGCCAGCGTGATCTCATCCGGCTCGACCGCCACCTGTCCGGTCTCCCCGTCAATGTAGGCCGTCCGTCCGCCAAGCTCCGGCTTCAGCGCATCCCCCAGTCCCACAATGGCCGGGATGCCCATCGTGCGGGCCAGAATGGCCGTATGGCTGTTGCCCGAGCCTCCCTGCGTGATAAAACCGAGGATTTTACTTTTGTCAAGCTGGATCGTCTCGGACGGCGCCAGATCGTCGGCGGCCAGTATCACCGGCACTTCCGAATCAATTCCCCCCTCGACAACCCCCATCATGTTGTTGAGGATGCGCCGGGTCACGTCTTTGATGTCCGCAGCCCTCGCCTGCATATAAACGTCGTCCATTGCGGCGAGCATGGCCGCAAATTTCTCTCCGGCAATCTCCACCGCCCGTTCTGCGGTACAGGATTCCGCCTCCAGCGTGTCCATCATGCAGTCCACATAATCCTCGTCCTCCACAAACATGGCGTGAGTCTCAAAGAGAAGCGCCGTCTCCTCCCCCGTCTCCTGCCGTGCCTTTTCAGCCAGAGCGTTCAGCTGGGCCATGGACTTTTCCTGGGCGGCCTGAATGCGTTCTTTTTCCGTCTCGATATCGGCTGCGGCGGCATCTGTAATGGTGATTCCCGGACGCCGGAAGAAATAGACCGGGCCGTTCGCAACCCCCTTCGAGACCCCTTTTCCCTGTATTAAGATCATATGTCCCTCCTTGTGCCGCTTACAGGTTCTCTTTGAAGAACTGCTCCTATGAAATTACAGATCCAACGAAAACCTCGTGACAGATATTTACCACACGTTACAGAAACCACCCATGATTCCATATACGAAGAAAGGAGGCAACGCCATGGTCAGTATGCAGGATATTGCCGACAAAGCGGGAGTTTCCAGAGTTACCGTCTCCAGGGTTCTTTCCAACCACCCTTCCGTCAAAGCAGAGACACGCCAAAAGATACTCCACTGGGTCAAAGAGCTGGATTACGAACCGAATCTCATCGCCCAGCTTCGCCAGAGGAAAGTGGACGGCGTGATCGCCGTCCCGGTTTCTGCGGAGCAGAGCCTGCCCGCCTATACGACATCACCGCCTGTGAAGCCATCACCGCTTTCCGGGAACTGGGATACGCAGTTCCACAGGACATTGCCAGGGAATCCACGATCCGCTTCGTGTCCGCCCCGCAGTAACGAATGATAAACCCGGCACCGCCCGGAGCAAATGTCCTACTTCCTCCCAAGCTCCCGTTTCTTCGCCGAGGCCATGAACTCCCGGATCTGCGCCTCCGACCGGATGTGGAGGTGGGCGCCGATCCCCTGGGAGTTAAGGGCACCTGCCCCGCAGGCAAACTCCGCACACTCCTCCGGCCCCATGCCTTTCAGGAGGCCGTGAAGGAATGCCGCCACGAAGTTGTCCCCGCAGCCGGTGGTGTCCACGGGAGTAATCTCATAGGGATCCGTAAAGAACCGCTTTTCGGCATTCTTGAAAAAACAGCCCTCCGCCCCGATCTTTAACACCACGTTCTTCACTCCCGCCGCCAGAAAGACGTCGGCAATTTTATCCGGGTCCTTCTCCCCTGTCACGTAGACGGCCTCCTCATAGCTGGGCATCAGGTAATCCGTGTAAGGGTACACGCTGTCGATGGCGTGGGGCCCCAGCCCCAGGGTGTCGAAATTCATGTCGGCCACGGTGATGGCCCCCGCCTCTTGAGCTTTTTTAAAGATCACAGCCAGTCCGCCCGTGTCCAGCTCCCCCAGGGCATAGATGCTTCCCGCCGTCACGGCCCTGGTCTCCTCAAAGACCGAAAGGTCGATGTCCGACATTTTCAGCATGAAATTTTCCCCCGGCCCGATCAGGAAGGAATGATCCCCGTTCTCCTTCACCACCACCACCGTGGAGAAGGTCTTGCAGTCGTCCGGCCGGATTAAGAGCGACGTGTCCACGCCCCCACGGGTCAGGTCTCCGTAAATCATGTCCCCCACGTTCCGATTATCCAGTCTGGTGAGAAGCGCCGAGTGATTTCCCAGCTTCGCCAGCATGCAGGCCTCATTGACCGCATCCCCGCCGGAAGTGAGGAGCACCTGCCCCGCCATGACCGTATCGGAATCCCTCGTCAGCGCATTCTCCGGAATGTCCGTCACCATGATGTCCTGCACCACCTGCCCGATACAGATCACATCGTATTTCTTTGTTTGACCGCTCATCATGTTCCCTCGCTTTCTCCATGTTTTATCCTCTTTATGTTCTGCGGCGCTGTCCCCTGGCCGCACCTGCCCGCCGGATATTCAGGCCAGCAGCCAGTCGATCAGGTTCAAAGATTTGATTCCGTCGTAGGAATGAATATAACTTCTGTCCATGGACAGCACCAGCTTTTCATAATTGTCCGGAATCATGCGGAGGGGCCGAAGCTCCCGGTCACGCGTCTCCGGTACCTGCATGCTTTCCGTCACCTGAATATACACTCTGTCGTCCGGTTTTTCCGCCACAAAATCCACCTCTGTCTCTCCGACCTTGCCGATACAGACACGGTACTCACGGCGGAGCAACTCCAAAAACACTACGTTCTCCATAATGTGCCCCCGGTCCACATCACGGTAGCCGAGGAGCACGTTGCGGAACCCCAGGTCGACGATATAGTTCTTGCCCAGGGTTTTTAACAGCTGCTTTCCTTTGACGTCATATCGGCCCACCGAATAAAAGACGAACGCATCCCGCAGCATCCCAATATATCTGTCGACGGTCTTCCCCGCCATGTTTTTTCTGCCCCGTCCTTTTTGGAGGTCGCCTTCCCCGGACAATACGTTGCCGATGTTGTTCGGGGAGGTGATACTGCCGATATTGCCGCAGAGAAAAAGTACGATTTTCTGAAGGATGGCAGGGTCCGCCTGAGGGTTCCTCTGTAAAACGTCACGCAGGACCACGGTGGAATAAATCCCTTCCAGCGCCTGATTGCACCTCGCCTCATGGAACCGGTATTCTCTGAGGATCGGCATCCCGCCAAACTGCAGATACTTCTGAAACCGCTCGTCCATGGTGCTCGCCGCACCAAACTCGCCGAACCTCAGAAATTCCTTGAAGGACAGCGGCAGCATACGGATCTCCACGTATCTTCCGGAAAGCAGCGTGGAAAATTCCGTTGACAGCAGACAGGCATTGGAGCCCGTGATATAAATATCCACGTCAAAATCCAGGCGGAAGGACTCGATGGCTTTTTCCCAATGCTCCACCGCCTGTAATTCATCAAAGATCAGATAGGTTTTTCCGTCCCCCGAAATCCGTTCACTGACATGATCATAAAAGGAAAGATAATCCGTCAGCTCCCGGTAACGCAGCGATTCCAGATTCATGTGGATCACCTTTGCCTCCGGCACGCCGTTCTCCCTCAGATACCGGTGGAACAGTTCCAAAAGGGAAGATTTTCCGCATCTGCGGATTCCGGTAACAATCTTCACCAGATCCACATCCTTATTCTGAATCAGCTGTTCCAAATACTCAGGACGGTCGATCAGCTCTGACGACATAAGCCACCTCCGAAATTTCTTATGTCTATTATACCCGAAACCCCGGAAAATACAATAGTTTCCGACTTGCAAGTCAGAAACTATTGCGAAATCAAAAGTTTTCGTCACAGGATCCGCTATACCCGGAACCTCCCCAGGATGTCCAGCTTGTGGAGGGCCACCTTCTCCACGGCCGCCCTCGCCGCCGCCATCACCTCGATCACGTCGCAGCCGAGTCCCTTCTCCGTCATCACGTCGAACATGGCCTTCTTGTAGGCGTCAAAGAAATCCGTGCCCACGTTGAGCTTGGCGATTCCCAGGCGGACCATCTCCTCCACGTCCTCGTCCGGCGTGCCGGAGCCGCCATGGACGACAATGGGGCAGCACACGGTATCGATGAGTTCCTTTAAAAGATCAAAGTTGATCTTCGGCGTGTGGGCATAGGTGCCGTGGGCCGTTCCCACCGACACGGCCAGGCAGTCCACGCCCGTGTCCTTCGCAAACCTTCTCGCCACCTCCGGGTCCGTGTAGCCGGCAGCGATCTCCTCCAGGGAACGGTCCGCATCGGCGATGACGCCAAGCTCCGCCTCCACGGAGACCCCCTTCCCATGGGCCAGCTCCACCACCCGCTTCGTCTCTGCCACGTTTCTGTCGTAGTCCTCCGAAGCCAGGTCGATCATCACGCCCGTGTAGCCGGCCTTCACGCAGGTCTCTGCCTGAGCAAAGGACTTGCCGTGGTCCAGCCCCAGGGCGATATTGACGGAGGCATGCTCCGCCGCCACTCCGTAAATGGCCCGCATGAAGTCCACGCCCGCATAGTCCGCATGGGCATGGTAGGTCTGGGCGATCAGGGGCACCTGCTTCTTGTCGGCGGCAGACACCACGGCCTGCATCATTTCCATATTAAAGGTGTTGAATGCCCCGATGGTCACCTTATGTTCTTTCGCAAAAGCCAGAATATCTGAATAATTTGAAATCATAGCTGAAAATCCTCCGTTTTTATTTTCTTATGAAAAGATTTTGTTCCCCTATTCTCCCAGCCCGTGGCTGATCCCCGCAATGGCCGGATAGATCTGCCGGTACAGCGCAAGTCTTTCTTTGTAAATACGGCTCCTCCCGGGATCCGGCTCATAAGTCTTCCCGGTCCGTACCATGGCGGACACGGCCTCTTTCACATCCCCATAAGCCCCCGCCGCCACAGCCCCCAGGATCGCTCCTCCGAGCGCTCCCGTCTGCCGGCTCTCCACCGTATGGATCGGAATGCCAAGCACATCCGCCTTGATCTGCAGAAGCTGCGGGGACAAAGCTCCTCCGGTGGAGACCAGGTGTCCCACCGCAAGCCCCGCCTTCGTGAGGCCCTCCAGGATCAGGGCCAGTTCCATGTTCGCCCCCTCCATGAGTGCCTTATAGATATCTTCCCGCTCCGTGTCCAGCGTAAGTCCCAGGATCGCCCCTTTGGATCTTCCGTCCCCATAGGGGGAGGCCGCCCCGGAAAAATGCGGCAGGACCAGAAGCTTCGTCGGCTCTCTCTTCATCCGTCCATTGAGCTTTTCGAATGTGGCGATCAGCTCCCCTGCCGGCTCCTCCCTCATGAATTCCTCCGCAAACCAGCGAAGCAGCACCCCGGAAGTATTCTCCCAGGCCACCGTGTTGAAAAGCCCCGGCCGCACAAAGGGCTCGCAGGAGATCTGATACCGGTTCACGTACTCCGAGGAAAGCTGTTCCCTGCGAAGGACTGCCGTCAGCCCCTCCGTGGTTCCCACCGTGTTGGCACAGCTTCCCACCTCAAAAACCCCGCTTCCCAGGGCGTTGCAGATATGGTCATGGGTGCCCGCCACAATCCTGGCAGAGGCTGAAAGTCCCAGCTCCTCTGCAAGCTCCTTCCGGATCGTTCCGGCTACCGTCCCGGCAGGCACCGGCCGGGAGAGCTTCTCCCGGTCAATCCCCGTCTTCCCAAGAAGCTCCTCCGACCAATCCATGGTCCCGATGTCAAAAAGCTGTGTCCTGGAGGCGCTGGAATAGTCAATGACCGCACGGCCGCAGAGGCGATAGATCACATAATCCTGAAAAAGCGGAATCTTCCAGGCCGCCTCATAAAGCTCCGGCATTTCCCGTTTCATCCAGACAAGTTTCCCCGCCGAATAAATAGACGTGGGATTGAGTCCAGTGATGTCGATCAGATGCATAAGCCCCACGGTCTCTTCCAAGGCCGCCGTCTCGCAGATCCCCCGCCGGTCCGTCCCCGTAATGCTGAGGGCCAAAGGCTCCCCCGCCCGATCCATGGGAATCACTGCCTCCCCCAGAGTCGACACGGTGATCGTCTCCACCTCGCCCAGGCTTCCCAGGGCCTCCAGACAGGTCTTTACCGCCTCCCACACCTCACCGGCATCAAGGGCCCTGTGGCCATCCGCCGTGTCCGCAAAGCCGTAGCTGACCTGGAAGCTGCCGGCAACGGAGCCGTCCGTTCCCACGAGGGCCGCCTTGGTTCCGGAGGTCCCGATGTCAAGTCCGATATGCATATGGTCTCCCTTCCTTAATTCCTGAAAGCTTCCCAAAAACGCCCGGCGCACCGAACGTCCCGCTCTGCCTCTGCGGGGCTCCTTGTGCGCCGGCCTTCCTTTCCTGTCTGTTATCCCTTATTTTTTGCAGGTCATGAACAGTTCCATGGCCTTCTTCGCTTCCTTCTGAAGCACCTCCATGGCCACGTTCACCATCAGGGTATAGTTGAGGGGCCTGCCCTCATAGTCGTCGATCATCTGCTTTAAGACAGGGGCAACCGCCGTGTCCATGGCCGTAAAGTAGTTGATCTTCTTGATCCCGGCGTTCACGGCCGCAACCACCTGGTCCGGCTCCGTGCCGGAACAGCCGTGCATGCCCAGATGCACATTCTGGTCGGTGATGGCCGCACGGATGGCCTTGATCCGCTCAATGTCCAGGTCGGATTTCGCCTTGTACATGCCGTGGACCGTGCCGATGGAAATCGCCAGCACGTCCACCCCGGTCTCCTCGGCAAACCTCTTCGCCTCGTCCACCTTCGTGAAGTACACGGTCAGGTCGCTGAGATCCGACTGCTCCTGTCCGGGCACCTCGGTGGGCATGTTGTTGGGCATGGCGCCAAGCTCTGCCTCCACCGTGATGCCGAGGGGCTTCACCAGGTCCACGAAAGACTTCGTGAGCGCAATATTTTTCTCCAGGGGATACTCAGAACGGTCACACATGATCGAAGTAAATCCCGCCCTCACCGCCTTCATGCAGAAGTCGATATCCAAGCCGTGGTCGATGTGCATGGCCACCGGCACCTTCGCATTCTCCGCATACATCTTCATCAGCGGTGCAATGGTCTCCAGATGGACCACCGGCTCATGGCCCTGGGCGTGATTGATGATAATGGGGCAGCCAAGCTCCTCCGCCGCACCGATCACGGCACGAAGGGTTTCCAGGTTCGGCGTGTTGAGGGAGCCGATCGCATAATTGTGCTGCTCCGCATCCTTTAACATATCCCTCATGTTTACAAGCATTTCTTTGTTCCTCCTCGTTGTGCAAGCCTATGATGTTTATCAAAAAAGACGTCCGACGGACAGGAACATACCGCCGCTCCATGTCCGCCGTCCTGATCTTTTTTATCCTATTATTCGCTTCTGGACTGCTGCTTATTCTGACGAATCATGTCAATGTAAACAGCCAGCAGAATGATCAGGCCCTTGGCCACGTACTGCCAGTTGGAGTCCACGTGAAGCAGGGTCAGGCCGTTGGTGATAACGCCGATGATCATGACGCCGATCAGCACGCCGCCGGTGTTGCCGACGCCGCCGTACATGCTGGTTCCGCCAAGTACGCAGGAAGCGATGGCGTCCGTCTCGGCGCCGATGGAAGTACCGGGCTGGCCGGAGGCCATACGGGCCGACAGGATGATACCGGCAAATGCGCCCAGGAATCCGCTGATGGTCCAGGCCATGATCTTGACCTTCTTGATGTCCACGCCGGAGAACTGTGCCGCCGTGGCATTTCCGCCTACCGCATAGATATAACGTCCCGCTTTCGTCTTATTGAGAAGCAGGTACTGTAAGAAGAAGAAAATCAGCATGTAGATGATCGGGTAAGGCACGATTCCCGCAAGACCCGTACCGATGATCGGATACGTCGTGTTGGCATACAGGGAGATGGGCTGGCCGCCGGCGATCAGGTAAGCGGCGCCCCTCAGGATGCTCTGCATGGCCAGGGTGACAACGAAGGGATGGATCCCGCTGTAAGCGATGATCCAGCCGTCGATGAAGCCTGCCACGATACCGACCAGAAGGCCGATGGCGATGGCCGGAACCATGGGCATGCCCCAGCGCTCCATGGCCGTGACAGTCAGACAGCCCACACAGGCGATCATGGCGCCGCCGGTCAGGTCGATGCCGCCCAGCATGATGGCCAGCATGACGCCGATGGCCAGGCAGCCGGTGGTGGAAACGGTACGTAAGATCGTCAGCCAGTTGTTCACCGTCATGAAGTTGGGCGCCATCACGGTGATCAGCAGGCACAGTACGATAAAGGCAGCCAGAATGCCCAGGTTCGCCTTCAGGTAACGGACAAAGGGCCCAAGAATTCCATGATCCTCATATTTGCTCATATCAAATTTCTTACTCATACTCAAATCTCCTCTGCAATCGCATAATGTAAAATCTTCGTCTGTTCAAACTCTGATTTGTCCAGCTCGCCTCTGATCCTTCCGCCGCTCATGATCAGCATCCGGTCACACATGTTCACGATCTCCGGCATCTCGGAAGAGATCATGATGATCGCCATGCCCCGGGCCGCCAGCTCGTTCATGATCTTGTAGATCTCCGCCTTGGCACCCACGTCCACGCCTCTGGTGGGCTCGTCGAGCACCAGGATCTCCGGCTCGGAGGCCAGCCATTTCGCCAGTACCACCTTCTGCTGATTGCCGCCGGAGAGATTCCTCACCGCCTGGGTCCTGGAAGGTGTCTTTACTGCAAGGGATTGAATTCCGTTGTCCACGATTTCTTTTTCTTTTTTATAATTCACGCGCAGCTTCCCGATGAACTTTTTGAGGACGGAGATGCTGATGTTAAAGGAAATCGTATTCTTTAAGATCAGGCCCTCCAGCTTCCGGTTCTCCGGCACCAGGGCGATCCCCATCTCCTGGATCTTCCTGGTGGGAAGCTTCGACACATCCTGTCCTTTTATGGTAACGGTTCCGCCGTCCCTGGGATACAGGTTCATGACCGCCTTTAAAAGCTCGGAACGGCCGGCGCCCACCAGCCCGTAGAAGCCAAGGATCTCGCCCCGCCTCACACTGAAGCTGCAGTCGACCACCCGCTTCCCGGAATTGATGTTCTTCGCCTCCAGGACCACCTCGCCCGGCTTGTTAAAGGTTCTCGCATAGTAATTATCCAGTGTCCGGCCCACCATCATGGATACCAGATCCGACTCTTCGCTCTCCTTCGTGATGATGGTACCAACATAGCTTCCGTCTCTCATGACGCACACCCGGTCCGTGATGGTAAAGATCTCGGAAAGCTTATGGGATATGTAGATAATTCCGATCCCCCGTTCTTTCAGGGAATTCATCATATGGAAGAGGGATTCCACCTCGTTCTCCGACAGGGAGGAGGTCGGCTCATCCATGATCATCAGTTTCATGTTCAGGGAACAGGCCTTTGCGATCTCCACCATCTGCTGGCGGCCGATGCTTAAGCGGCATACCATCGTCGCCGGGTTCACGTCCAGACCCACCATGTCCAGCCACTGCTTCGCCTCTCTGTACATCCGCCGTTTATCTACCATGCCGGCTGATTTGAGTTCCCTTCCCAGAAAAATATTTTCCGCCACCGACAGATAGGGCACCAGTGCGATCTCCTGATGGATAAACGCCACCCCAAGCTTCTGCGCCTCCACAACACTTCCGATCGTCACTTCCTGTCCGTCGATCTTGATACTCCCCGTATCAGGCTTGTAAATACCGCCCAATACATTCATCAGGGTAGACTTTCCTGCCCCGTTTTCCCCCAAAAGACCCAATACCTCTCCTTCGTACAGGGTAAGCTGCGCATTGTCCAGTGCTTTCACGCCAGGAAACGATTTCGAGATATTCGTCATTTCTACCAATGTTTTCGGCATCTTTCCACCTCTACTTTTAAATAGGAGCAGCCAGAACGGCTGCTCCCGCATTTTTTATCAAACTTTATCCGGTTGTCCGGACTTCGTCCGGTCGGAAGATCTTACTGCCAGCCGTCCGTACCGAACTCGTCTACGTTGTCGGCAGTGATCAGGAAGGTGTCAACAACGATCTCAGGCTCAATGCTCTTTCCTTCCAGAACATCGAAAGCTGCCATCATGGACTCATAACCTAATGTCTCAGGGGACTGAGAACCGGTTCCTGCCATATCGCCGTTTTTGATCATCAGCTTGGCATCGGGATTTCCGTCAACGCCGTATACCAGGATATCCTTCTCAAGCTCTACCGTTGCCTGCTGGATCGCATTGACAGAACCCATGGCGGAAGGATCGTTTACCGCAAAGATCACGTCCAGGTCGGGGTCAGCCACGATCGCGTTGCTGACAACGCCCAGGGAAACTTCCATATCGCCCTGTCCGTCCAGGTCGTTGATGATGTTGTACTTCTTGCCGCTCTCATCCAGAGCATCCTTGAAGCCCTTCTTACGCTCCACACATGCGCTTGCACGGTCGGAGTTGAGGATCAGGATCTTCGCATCCTCAGGCATCTTCTCGGCGGCATCTTTGCCTACCACATAACCTGCATTGTAGTTATCGGAAGCGATGATAGTCTCTACGATACCGTTGCTGTTGTCCACAGGGGTATCAAAGTTGATCACGGGAACGCCTGCGTTCTTGCACTCTTCCAGAGCGGACATCGCCGCGGTGGAATCGGCAGGAGCAACGAGCATCGCGTCGCAGCCTGCGCCAAGAAGGTTGCTGATACCGTCGTTCATCTTTGCCTGGTCGCCGCCGGCATCGATGTCAACCAGCGTCACCTCATAGCCAGTCCTCTCTTCGATAGCCTTCTGCACGCCGTCCTTCACTGCCAGCCAGAACGCATTGTTCAGGGTTGCGGGGGCGTAGCCGATGGTGATCTTCTTGGTCTCGCCGGAAGCAGCCTGGGTGTCCGCCGCTGCTGCGGTCGTATCCGCCGCAGCATCCGTCGCCGCCTCGGTCTCCTTTGCGGCTTCCGTCGCTGCCTCAGTGGGTGCCGCCGTCTCTTCCTTCTTGTCGTCACCGCCGCCGCAGGCCGCCAGAGAAAGAACCATCGTTGCTGCAAGAAGCAGACTTAACACTTTTCTTTTCATTTCTTGTTTCCTCTCCTTTTCTTTTTTTATAATAAACAGCCGCCGCCTTCCCGGACCATAGTCAGACCCTTTCCGGCTGCCCGCTGTCATTACCTTCTCCCGCTCCCTGATCTCACGGGGAACTTTCTTTTTCTTTTCTTTTGTTTTTTTCTTTTTCGTTTCTTTGGTTACTATTTTTTTGTTTCCCTTTCATTTTTATATCATGTTATCACATATTTGTCAATAATATCTTTAAACCCCTTTCGGCTTTTGGTCAAAAAAACAAGAGTGCCTCCCGGGCACTCCTGTTTCTCACTTCGTTTCTATTTTATCCCTACTTTGTTTCTGTTTCGTTTCCTTTTCCTTTTTCTCTATTCCGCAAATTCCAGGTTTGTCTTTTTCTCTAGGACCGAATAGTCAAAATCCTCCAGACGCTTATCGGTAATGAGACCGTCGGTCCCCTCCGTCAGCCCCTCCACCTTCAAAAAGGAGGACTGGCCGAACTTGGTATGGTCCGCCAGCACAAACTTCTGCCTGGAGGCTTCCAGGATCGCCTGTTTGGTGGACATTTCCAGAAAACTGCTGGCCATATAAAATCCCTCCGGATAGATCCCGTTGATGCCCAGAAAGCATTTGTCCGCCTGCATGCTGCCGAGCGTCCGCTCCGCCATACTGCCGAGGACCGCATTGGTCTGAGTCGTGATCGGCCCGCCTACCATGACCACATTCAGGCACCGGTTGGTCAGAAGCACGTTCACCGACGGAATCGCAATGCACACCACCGTCAGATTGTTGTAGCTGCCCGCCGCAATGAGCTTTGCCAGCTCCAGGGCCGTGGTGGAATCGTCCAGGATGATAACGTCGTTGTCACAGACGTATTTGACGGCTCTTTTGGCGATCTTGCGTTTTTCTTCGATCTGAAGGACCGCCAGCTCCTGCCACGGAAGCTCGTACTGACCATGATTCAAGATCAGCGCCCCGCCATGAGTCCGGTACAGCTTCTGCTCGTTATGGAGCTCGTCCAGATCCCTCCGCACCGTCACCTCTGAAGTTTTTAGAACTTCACTCAGCTCCGAGACCTTCACCGACTTTTTCCGGTTCACGATCTCCAGTATCTTCTCTTTCCTCTCCTCCGAAAACATAAGGGCCCCCTGGTTTTTCACATACTATGTTTCCATTATACCCCTTTTCGACACAATAATCAATTTTGAATTTTCTTCACAAATTTCTGTAGAGAGGCGCAGCAGGGAGACAGAAGAGAAGCGGTTCTTTTTATCGGAGACTGTCCTGCGGCCGCCCCCGGCGGTCAAAAGAAAAAGCTCCGCACACCTACGGGAGGGAGGGTCCGGTGTACCGTGCGACCGCCTCCTCGATCCGGGCTTTCACCAGGGCAGCGATGTCTTTCGTGCGCATCCCCTGATACTCCTCATAGGAAAGGGGCGGAAGGTAATGGAGTTTCACGGTCACGGGGCAGATGGAGTTGGTGTCAAAGGCTTTGTAGCTGTCGATCACCGCCACCGGGACGATGGGACAGCGGGCATTGACCGCGCTTTTGAAGCTGCCGCCCTTAAAGTCCAGAAGCCGGTTTCCCTGCCTGCTCCTGGTCCCCTCCGCGAAGATCAGATAATTCCGCCCCTCTTTCACTTCTTTCGTCATCTGATCAATGACCCGCAGGGAATCCCGGATATCCTCCCGGTCCATGCACTGGGCCTTCAGAAGGATCCTCACCTGTTTGAGCAGGATGACATTCTCCACTTCTTTTTTCATGACCACCGCAAAGGGCTGCGGGGAAGTCTCCAGGAACCCAAGCACGTCAAACAGCCCCTGGTGATTGGGGAACATGACATAGCCCGGCTCCTTTGGGAGGTTCTCCAGGCCGTGGGGCTCGATGGTCACCCGCCCTGCCCGGTTGGCATGGATGGTCACATGGCGGAGCAGCTCGAACTTTTCCTTTTCCGTGTGTTTGTCATTCCTGCCCCAGCTCCATATCTTAAAAAACCAGACCGGCGCCATAAAAAACAACCGTGCCACCATCAGAACAATCCGCCTCATCACGCACCTCCGCAAATTTTCGAATTCCGCAATCGCCTATGTAAAGATACCCCCGGTCAGCCGCCTTGGCGGGCCGGAGGTATCATGCTTTTCATTTCCCGCAACCGTCAGGAAGAGGAACCGTTCTTTTTCGACGGACCCAGGACGGGCGCCGGGGCGGCCCCACGACAGCCTTCAAAAAAGAACGGTTCTTCTTCCGTCTCTCTTACGCGAAGGGATTCTCACCGGGATACAGCATCCCCTTCGGCTGATTGAACCCGATATCCTCCACGCCGAGATAGCGGAACACATTGAAGAGCGCTTTTCCGTAATGTCCGAAAGCCACTGCCCCGTGATGGGGGAAATTCTTCTCGATCAGCACATGGCGGTAGAAGCGGCCCATCTCCGGAATAGCAAACACACCGATGCCGCCGAAAGATCTGGTCGCCACCGGAAGGACCTCGCCCTCCGCCACATAGGCTCTGAGCTTTGCGTCGGCCGTGCTCTGCAGCCGGAAGAAGGTAATGTCTCCGGGCACAATGTCGCCCTCCAGGGTCCCCTGGGTCGACTCCTCCGGAAGGGTCCTGGCCATGATGAGCTGGTACTTCATCTCACAGGACACCAGCTTGCCGGAAGCCGTGTTGCCGCAGTGGAATCCCATAAAGGTATCCCTGTGGGCATACTCACAATGTCCCTTGATGCTCTCCTCGTACATATCGGCGGGAACCGTATTATTGATATCCAGAAGCGTCACCGTATCCTGACTGACGACCGCTCCGATGTATTCACTTAAGGCCCCGTAGATATCCACCTCGCAGGAGACCGGGATCCCCTTCGCCGTCAGCCTGCCGTTCACATAGCAGGGCACAAAGCCGAACTGGGTCTGGAACGCCGGCCAGCATTTCCCGGCAATGGCCACGTAGGGCCTGGAGCCCTTATGGGCCTCCACCCAGTCCAAAAGAGTCAGTTCATACTGGGCCAGACGGGCAAGGACCTCCGGCTTCCGGTTCCCCCCGCCGAGATCCGCCTCCATCTCCTTCACCACCTCGGGGATCCGCTCATCACCCTCATGGTTCTTGAAGGATTCAAAAAGATCCAGCTCGGAATTCTCCTCGATCTCCACGCCCAGGTCATAGAGACGCTTGATGGGCGCATTGCAGGCCAAGAAATCCTGGGGACGGGGGCCGAAGGAGATGATCTTCAGATTCTTAAGGGCCACCACCGCCCTCGCCACCGGCAGGAAGTCATGGATCATATCCGCGCACTCCTCCGCCGTGCCCACCGGGTACTCCGGGATATAAACGCGGATATCTCTGAGGCTTAGATTATAACTGGCATTGAGCATGCCGCAGTAAGCGTCGCCCCGGCCCTGGACCAGATCCTTCTGGGTCTCCTCCGCAGCCGCCACGAACATCACCGGACCCCCGAATTCCTTCGCGAGGAGCGTCTCGGAACTCTCC
Source organism: uncultured Lachnotalea sp. (assembly GCA_947066815.1). Taxonomy (GTDB): domain Bacteria; phylum Bacillota; class Clostridia; order Lachnospirales; family Lachnospiraceae; genus Lientehia. The sequence continues at coordinate 69,982 of CAMSZT010000006.1, read as the reverse complement.
GGCCCGAAATTCCCCAGATAGACCACCAGGGCATTACACCCCGCAGCCTGCACCTCGGAGAGCGCTTTTCTCATATGCAGCTCGTTCTCCACACAGGTGGGACATTCATAAATCTCCCCGTACTTTTTTTCATAAGCCGCCGCCAGGGCCTTCCGCCTGGTCTCGGACAGCGTCATCGGGAAACAGTCGCGGCTCACCGCCACAACGCCGACTTTGATCTCTGGAATATTGTTCATTTCTTTCCCCTCCTAATCCCTATATTTGGAGCAGACCGATTGCAAAATCTGAAATTGCGGGAATATCCAACAAGTTTTTGAGTTGCGCGATCGCCCGCTCCCTCTATTTTACACTGTTTGGCAGAACGCGTCCATGATCAGCATGGCAACTGCCGCCCCGGGATCCTTAAGGCTCCTGGATGCCTCGCCGCGGGTGGCCGCCCTGCCGTGGACCGCCAGCATGGTGGTGGTCTCCTCAAAGCCCTTCTCCGCCGCCGCCTTTGCGTCTTCTGCCGCCGCCTTCAGATCCTTTCCGGCTTCCTTTGCCGCCTTGAGCGCCTCCACGGCCGGCACCATGCCGTCCAGGAAGGTCTTGTCGCCCACCTTGGCCTTGCCCAGGTTCATGACCCCCTCCGCGTAACCCTCAAACAGCTCCACACTTTCCGCAAGGCCCGTCTCCGTCTTTCCGCGGAGTCTCTTGCCCGCCTGCATGAGTCCCGAAGCCATCAGGGTCCCCATGGTGGAGGGCACCGCGATGGACATGGCCTTTCCCGCCGTATACAGAAGCTTTCCGGAATCGGCCTCCCCCGTCCCGGCCACGGCCTTATAGGCCGCCGCAAAACCGTCGGACATGGTGAGCCCCAGGTCGCCGTCTCCCACCACGCTGTCCAGATCGATCAGGTAGTCCCTGTGCTCCGCCATGATCTCGCTGGCCTTTTTCAGGAAGCCGACCAGGCTGTTGACATCCTCGCCCTTCCTGCTCTCCGCCGCCTTCTTCGAAGCCTTTGCCGTCTTCTTCGCGTCCATCCTCACTGTGCCCTCGGAGGACACGCTTCCCTGGTGGAAGAAGGGTGTCTGGGCCGGCCCGCCGAGAAGCCGCTCCAGTTCTTCGTCCAGCTTCAGCACGGAAATGGACACACCGGCCATCTCCAGGGCCGTGGCGTACTCACCCACATAATATCTCTTCACGGTGATATTCCTGCTCTTTAAGACCTTGTCGATCTTTCTGGTGACGATGTACTGCTCGTCAAGGGTCGTCGCCCCGAGTCCGTTCACAAGGACGGCCACCCGGCTCCCGTCGATCCCGTCAAAATCTCCCAAAATCTTCTCCAGCATCTCCTCCACGATCTGATCCGCCGGCTCCAGCTTCCCGCGGCGGATCCCGGTCTCCCCGTGGATGCCCATGCCGATCTCCATCTCGTCCTCGCCGATGGCAAAGCCCGCATGCCCGACCCTCGGAACGATGCAGGGTGTCAGAGCCACGCCCATGGTGCGGACGTTTGCGGCCGCCTTCTCGGCGATGCGCTTCACCTCGTCCAGATTCATCATCTCGTCGGCAGCGGCTCCCGCACATTTATAGACGAAGAAAATACCGGCCACGCCGCGGCGGATGCTCTTCTCCCCCGGCGCAGGCAGAGGACCGGAGGCGACATCGTCCGCCCCGAGGACCGTCTCCACCCGGATCCCGTCCTCAAACTCCGCCATCTCCGCGGCCATGTTGAAATTGAAGATGTCCCCATTATAATTTCCATAAATATAGAGGACCCCGGCGCCGGAATCGATGGCTTTCGTCACTGCCAACATCTGCTCGGAGCTGGGAGACTGGAACACGTCGCCCACACAGCAGCCGTCCAGCATGCCTCTTCCCACATACCCCAAAAATAAGGGAAGATGGCCGGAGCCGCCGCCTGTGGCAATGCCCACCTTGCCCTCCTTCTTATTGGCCGTGACCAGGCAGCGCAGATCGTCCGCCACGTAAGTCACCAGATCCGGATGAGCCGTGTAGATCCCCTCCAGCATCTCATCCACATAATGTTCCGGCGCATTGATGATCTTCTTCATGATTTCCTCCTTTTCGACATGTTATGCTAAATTTTTTAGTATTTTTGCTATATCTTTTGTTCCTATAGTAACAAGTTCCGCAGGGGTTGTCAACCAGCTCTTGTCATATTTTTTATTTTTCTCCCCTATTTTTCTGATTTTTTATATATTATTTCCTGATTTTTCCCTGTCTTTCCTTAATTTTTAGGAAACGCTAAAAAATGCTTGCCTTTAAGCGGATCCTATGCTATAGTTTTTTCTAAAATATGACCATTGTCTTTTTGTCACACGAGGAGGACCTATGAAAACGAAAAAGCCTCTGCAGGACATTGCCGCCGAGCTGGGAGTCTCGCCGGCCGCCGTCTCTTTTGTCCTGAACAGCAAAAAAGGCGTCAGCGACGCCACCCGGGCCAGGATCACCGGCGTTCTGGAAAGCTACGGCTACCGGATCCGAAAAAATACCGATGAGCGGGAGGATGCCGTCATACGCACTCCCCGGAGCATCCGTTTCCTGAAATACAAAAATTCTGCCATCCTGGTGGAAGAAAACGGGAATTTTGTCTCTTCTATCATCGATTCGCTGGAGAAGGAGTGCCGCAAACTGGGCTTTGACCTGGTGATCACCACCTTCGGTCCCGAAAACCGGGAGGAAACTTATTCCAGGGTATCGGCAGAACCCATGGACGGGATCGTTGTGCTGGGTACCGAGCTCGACGCCGCGGATCTGCCCTTTTTTGAGACTCTCTCCGTGCCGGTCATCCTGGTGGACACCCCGGCTCCCGGCCGCTCTCTGAACTGCGTCACCATGAATAACGAGGAGATCGTAGAAAAAGCCGTTGACTATTTTTACCGGCTGGGCCACCGGGAGATCGGATACCTCCACAGTTCCATGGATACGGGGAATTTCCACGCCCGCATGTGCGGTTACCGCAATGCCATGAACCGGCTGGGACTGCCCCTGAAGGAGGAACAGATCTATTCTCTCACGCCCTCCATGACTGGCTCCTACGAAGAAATGAGCTGTCTGTTCGAAAACGGCATCCGCCTCCCCTCCGCTCTCCTGGCGGATAACGACATGATCGCCCTGGGCTGCAGCCGGGCCCTGAAGGATAAAGGCTTCGAACTCCCCCGCGACTGTTCCATCATCGGGATCGACGATATCTCCTTCAGCTCCATCTGCGCCCCGCCCCTGACCTCCGTGCGGATCCCCTGCAAGGAACTGGGCTCCATCGTGGTACAGCTTCTCCACTATAAACTGACCCACCCCGACACGCCGCCTGCCAAGGTCCTGTTGTCCGGGGAGCTGATCGTGCGGGGGAGCGCCGTGACCGCAATCACCCGGGCAGACAAATAGCCTTCCTTTCTCACCCACGCATCATCGGGCGGACGCATGCTTCCCCTCCGCACACGCAAAAGCCGCCATGTCCGGATATGTTTCCGGCAGGGCGGCTTTCATCACAAAACCTCTCCGACACAGCTCACTCCGCCAGTCTCTCGCGACAGCAAAGCCCGCCGGCACAATCACGCTTCAAATCTTCCCCGCATGAGAACCTCTCCGTTCCAAAGAGCTTTCCGCCCCCCGGCAAACAGCCCGTCGATTTCCAGGCTGCCGGACAGCACCAGAAGGTCCGCGTCCGCCCCCTCGGCCACGCACCCCTTCACACCGACCTTGCCCAGCACGTCCGCCGGCGTGGAAGTCACCAGTCTCAGGATCTCCTCCAGCTTCCGTCCCCGGTCGGCCAGACAGCGGACCGTCTCGTGAAGCGAACCGGGGGATGCATAGGTCAGTCCCACGCATTCGCCCAGCTCGTTGAACCGGGGCTGACTGCCGTAACCGTCACTGGAAACCGTGACGTGCTCTGCGCCGCATCCCTCCTGACTCAGCGCGTACTCGATCATGTCGGCCATCGCCTCCACCTCGGCCGGGTCGCAGCCGGCCGTGACGTCCATGTATCCTCCCCGGCGGACCAGCTCCACGCCCTGTCCGATCAGCTCCCGGCTCCTCCCCATGTGGGTGGGCAGAAGATTTCTGGCCGGAAGGTCGGAATGGTCCAGCGCATAAAACACCGGATCCAGCCCGCCTTTTCCAGAACCCATATGCATGGTCACAAGCCCCGCCTTGTTGCTCAGCAGACCGGCCCTTCTGGCCGCCGTCGCCAGGCGGATAAGCTCCTCGCCCGTGGGATTGGAACTTCTATGGTCGCTGACGGCCACCTTGACGCCTATGATGGGCTCCACCATCATGATGTCCTTCTCCAAATCTCCGGTGAGGGTCACGGGAGGGTAGACGTAAGAACTGCTGAGCACGTAGACGGTGATTCCCTCGTCCCCGAGGGCCTGGGCCTTGGCGACCAGGTTCTCCATGCTTCTGGTGATCCCGTCCGTCCCCAAAAGCCCCACCACGGTGGTAATGCCGTTCTTCACGAACACGCTCAGCTGGGACTCCGGAACCCTGGAGGCCGGTCCCTGCTCTCCGCCTCCTCCGGTGATGTGGACATGGAGGTCAATGTATCCGGGAACCAGCTTTCGTCCCTCCAGCTCAAAAACTTCCACCTCCGGCAGGCCCTCATAGCCTTCGATCCGATCTGCAATCCGGCAGATCTTATCCCCGACGATCAGCACGTCCTTCTTCCCCAGGTGTTCCGGAGCGTATACGTCCGCATGTTTCAGTAGTTTGATCATCCCATCATTCCTCGCTTCTCACAATATCCAACAAGTTTCCTGCAAAAGGCACCGTCAAGGGATTCATCCCTCGGAGCTGCCGGCCTTCTTTTCCTCGTCGTCAAGCTTCGCAATACCAAATCCGGTATAGCCCCAGATAATGGCAAAGATGAACCCGGTATAGCACAGAATCGCCCACGGCAGGTAGGACAGGGTTGCCACTCCGGTGGTCGCCGCCATATAGGCGCCGGCGGCGGACCAAGGCACCAAGGGCACGAACACCGTACCTGCGTCCTCCAGGGTCCGGGAGAGGTTTTTAGCCGCCAGTCCCCGCTCACGGTAAGCGTCCTTGAACATCTCGCCGGGAATCAAAATGGACAGGTAGGAGTTTCCGGTACAGAGCGCCATGGTGATACAGGACACCACAGTCGCCAAAATCAGGGAGCCGGTGCTCTTTGCGACGGACAGAATCTTCTGGAGCACCACCTCCAGGAAGCCCGCCTTGCTCATGATGCCCGCAAAGCAGAAGGCGCAGAGCACCAGGAGCGTCGTGGTCATGATACTCATCATGCCGCCCCGGTTCAACAACTTGGTCACGCTTTCCGCTGCGTTCGCCGCGTCAAAGCCCGAGCGGGAGATCATGGAAACGTCGAAACCGTTGACCGTCGCTCCCAGCACGTTCTTCAAAGAAACGCCCTGGAGGAAAATGCCCTCAAGCCCCGCCACCACGCAGCTTCCCAGCATGACGGGAATCGTGGGCAGGCGCAGGAGCGAACCGGCCAAAACGATGATGATCGGCAGAATGATCAAAATGTTCCAATGGTACATGCTGTCCAGCTGGCCAAGCAGCGTCGTGACCGTATCCGAGGACACGCTGACGCCGGCGTTCGCATTCAGCCCCACAATCGCGTACACGATCAGGGAAACGATCGTGGCGGGAATGGTCGTGTAAAACATATGGCCGATGTGCTCATAGAGCTGGCTGCCCGCAGCCATGGGAGCCAGGTTCGTGGTGTCAGACAGCGGCGATATCTTGTCGCCGAAATAGCTGCCCGCAATGACCGCGCCCGCGGTCGCCGGCAGCGAGACGCCCAGAGCCTCCGCAATCCCCATCAGGGCCACGCCCATGGTGGCCACGGAGCCCCAAGAAGTTCCGGTAACCACGGAAACCACCGCGGTGATCAGGAACGCCGTCACCAGCAGAAATTTCGGGCTGACGATCTGCACGCCGTAATAAATCATCATGGGAATGGTGCCCGAAGACATCCAGGTTCCCACCATGGCGCCCACGGTGATCAGAATCAGGATCGACGGCATCCCCTTTGCGATCTTCTGGCAAATCTCGTCCATCATCTCATCCCAAGTGCAGCCCACCCGGAAGGCGATGATCGCCGCCACGCAGGCCACCAGAATCAACAGCGGCTCCGTGGCGAACCCCAGCACGCCCTTTCCGATGGTCAAGATCAGCAGCATGGCGATAATGGGAATGAGCGATTCCAGAAACGTCGGAGTCCGTTTCTCCCTCACCTTTTTGGCCTTCTTCTCCTTTGACATTATGTAACCCCCTTGTTCATTATTTTGCGCCGGAGAACCATCATTTTTTTATATAAATACTCGTTTTTAAAAAATATTTTTGGTTGTTTTCACGTTTATCTCGGCACAATATGCTAATATTATATATTATATTTCACAAGGTGTCAATTTTAAAAGCACAGTTCTTCATCATTTTAGCAAATATTTAAAGACAAAAAAACCGTACCGGACGTCCTCCGGTACGGTTTTTTTGTTTTTGATCGGTCTGATTATTTCAGGGTGACCTTGGCTCCCTCGCCTTCCAGCTTCGCCTTCAGCTCCTCGGCCTCTTCCTTGGTGGCCTGAGCCTTCACAACCTTGGGAGCGCCGTCTACGACTTCCTTCGCCTCTTTCAGGCCAAGGCCGGTCGCCTCACGGACAACCTTGATGACTTTAACCTTGTTGGGGCCAACCTCAGTCAGCTCAACATCAAACTCAGTCTTCTCCTCCTCGGCGGCTGCGCCTGCGCCCGCCGCTGCCACGACGACACCTGCTGCCGCGGACACGCCGAACTCTTCCTCACAGGCCTTTACCAGTTCATTTAACTCCAATACGCTTAACTCTTTGATCGCATCAATAAATTCCGCAGTCGTTAATTTTGCCATTTGAATTTACCTCCATTGATTTTTATATGATTTCATAAATACATTTCACATTTGTGCAGTCCTGCCGGTAGAGCAGCACTCTGCCCACAGGATAAAACCGGCTATTCTGCCTTCGCTTCCGCGATCTGGCTGAGCACACGGGCCAGGTTCGCAATAGGAGACTGGATGCTTCCCAGCAGCTTTCCGAGCAGTTCTTCCCTGCCGGGGATCGTCGCGATCACCTTGATGCCGGCCGTGTCGTAGTAAGTCCCTTCCACCACGCCGGATTTAAGCTCCAGCTTATCTGCCTTCTTCGCGAACTCGTTGAGTATGCGGGCAGGCGCCGTCTCGTCCGTGGCGGACGTTGCCAGTGCGGTCGGGCCTTCCAGGTCTGCCTTTAAAGGCTCAAAATCCGTGCCCTGGACCGCAAAGTTGATCATGGTATTCTTGTATACCTTGTAATTGACCCCGGCTGCCCGAAGCTGTCTGCGCAGTTCCGTGTCCTGCTCCACAGTCAGGCCGCGGTAATCTACCAGCACTGCGGATTTCGCTTCTTTCAGAAGGTTGGAGATCTCTTCCACAACAGGCTGTTTCAATTCTACCTTCGCCATTCTTTTTTCCTCCTTTTCCATATTTTCGCCGCGTACCGCAAAGCCTTTCCGACTCTGCGCGCCGCTTTTTTGCCGAATCTTTCCTGTAAAGAAAAGCCCCGCATGCAAAAGACATGCGGGGCATAAGGATTCACATATCGTCAATCTCATTTCCTCGGCAGGCGCATCCGCTTACACTTTTCAGTACCTGCTGTCTTCGGCAAATGTACGCACGGGACGTACTTGTATAAGATAACACAGATCGTCTTCTGTGTCAATCTCTGATTTACTTTTTCGCAAGCGGCCGGATCGTGCGCTCCATCCCTGCTCCGCCGTACTGCAACTCCAGAGCTCATGCTCTGGCTTCTCAAATATTTCCCCTCCGGAAATCCACAGACGACAGACTCTGCTCACGGTCACCCGCCGTGCTGCAGCTCCAGAGCTCACGCTCTGTCGCTGAGGGCATTCGCCCTATGGGCTCGACGAATGGCAATTCCGTCCGCAAACGGCCGAATCGCCACCCGTCTCCCCCGCACGGCTCATTGCTTGTATCACATTGCTTACATCAGTTTCATAGGGTTCACTTTCACGCCGGGGCCCATGGTGGAGGTCAGGGTGACACTCCTCAGATACTGGCCCTTCAGCGCGCTGGGTCTTGCCTTTATGATTGCATTCATTAACGTCTGGAAGTTTTCGGACAACTGCTCCTCGGTGAAGGAAGCCTTGCCCAGCGGTACGTGTACGATGTTGGTCTTATCCAGTCTGTACTCGATCTTACCGGCTTTGATATCGGCGATAGCCTTTGCCACATCCATGGTGACGGTTCCCGCCTTGGGGTTGGGCATCAGGCCCTTGGGGCCTAACACGCGGCCCAGACGGCCGACCACGCCCATCATGTCGGGAGTCGCGACGACCACGTCGAAGTCCAGCCAGCCTTCGTTCTGGATCTTCGGGATCAGCTCCTCGGCGCCCACGAAATCAGCGCCTGCGGCCTGGGCCTCGTCCGCCTTGGCATTCTTTGCGAACACCAGGACACGGACCGTCTTGCCGGTGCCGTGGGGCAGCACGACCGCGCCCCGGATCTGCTGGTCCGCATGACGTCCGTCGCAGCCCGTCCTGATGTGGGCCTCGATGGTCTCGTCGAATTTGGCGACTGCAGTCTTCTTGACCAGGGCAACCGCGTCTGCCGGATCATACTGGATGGTACGGTCAACTAATTTAGCAGCTTCTGCGTATTTCTTTCCTCTTTTCATGAAATAAACCTCCTAGTGGTAATTGCGGGAATATCCCTCCCACAGATCAATGACATTGTCCAAATCAGTCCTCAACGGTGATCCCCATGCTGCGGGCCGTGCCTGCCACCATGCTCATGGCAGCCTCGACGGAAGCCGCGTTCAGGTCGGGCATCTTCATCTCGGCGATCTCCTGGAGCTTTGCCCTGGAAATGCTGGCCACCTTGTTCCTGTTGGGAACGCCGGAACCGGATTTGATGTTGCAGGCTTTCTTTAACAGAACGGCCGCGGGCGGGGTCTTGGTGACGAAGCTGAAGCTTCTGTCCGCATATACGGTGATGACGACAGGGATGATCAGATCGCCCTTGTCTGCCGTCCTCGCGTTAAATTCCTTGGTAAACTGGACAATGTTCACACCGTGCTGTCCAAGCGCAGGGCCGACCGGCGGTGCGGGTGTCGCCTTGCCGGCGGGAATCTGTAATTTAATATAACCTGTTACTTTCTTTGCCATGTTAGGCACCTCCTAAATACTTGTGGTAATGGACGGTCTCCCGCCCTGATTAACGGCTTACGCCTCCCACGCGCTGCCCCGGAACGATCCTTCGGCAGACGCTTCCTTCCGTTACATCTTCTTCACTTCCGTGAAATTCAGCTCCACCGGGGTCTCCCGGCCGAACATGTCCACGTTGATGGTGACGCTCTGCTTGCCCTCGTTGATGCCCTTTATGTTGCCCACGGTCCCTTCCCAGGCGCCGGAGGTAACGATCACCGCATCCCCGAGCTCAAAGTCCAGGGTGATCTCGCCGCCCCTGATGCCGAGAGGCCGCATCTCCTCCTCGGAGAGGGGCACCGGCTTGGAGCCCGGACCCACAAAGCCCGTCACGCCTCTGGTGTTCCTTACGACATACCATGTTTCGTCATTCATGACCATATTGATCAGGACATAGCCGGGAAACATTTTCTTCTGGACCTGCTTCCTCATGCCGTTCTTGACCTCGACGACATCCTGCATCGGCACGGTCACTTCCAGGATCTGGTCATGGAGGTTCCTGTTTTCGATTGTTTTTTCAATGTCAACCTTCACCTTGTTTTCATATCCGGAATAAGTATGGACCACATACCAATTCGCCTCTGACATATCTTCACCTTATCCTTATATCACGAAATTGATGCCGAATTTGATCACCAGATCCAAAAGTGCGATCAGCGCGCCGAGGAACACCGATGTGAGCAGTACTGCGATGGTCTGCCTTGTGAAAGATTTTTTGTCAGGCCAGATCACCTTTTTGAACTCGGCCTTCAGGCTTTTGAATAAGCTTTTTTTCTTTTTTGCGCTTTCTTCCATGTCCTTCTCGCTTTCCTTATGCCGCCGTCCGCTTACTTCGTTTCCTTGTGCATCGTATGCGTCCTGCAGAATCTGCAGTACTTCTTGGTCTCCATTCTCTCAGGATGTGCTTTCTTATCCTTTGTCATGTTGTAATTTCGCTGCTTGCATTCCGTACATGCCAATGTAATCCTTACACGCACAACTTCCACCTCCGTTATTATTTTTTGTGATCTGGACCCGTTTTCTTCCGCCCCGGATACGCTTCTGCCCGGAGCATCCGCCATTTCCCGGGCAAAAAAAAAGAGCCCTCCGCTTCCATACGCCTATTTACTATACCACAAAACAAGCCGGCCGTCAAGGATTCGCCGAATTTAAATTCCCCCTCCGGGCAATCCGGATATTTTCCATGTTCTTTTTTTGGTACAATCTTCCATTTAATCCGTCTGTTAATGCAAATTTTCTTGCTATCGGACACCGCTCTGTTATACAATAGACGTTGACGCCGATGTACAGTGGATGTTCCTGCGTCGGTGCCAAATCCCTATCGCAGAAAGGCACACCCATGAAACGACCGAATGAGGAACAGTTTTTTATCATTTTGAGGATCATACTCTACATTTTATTTTATGGATATCTGGCCATTATGTATACGCGCTTTACGTCTCCGTCGTCCTGAAAAGAAAGCGGGGAACCGGGCCGTTCCGGTATGCCCCGGATATGCCGTTTCGTTTTCACACGCCTCCTTTTCTCACGCTTTCTTTTCCTTAATTAACTTGTATCCTCTCCGTTCACCCCGCACCCTTTTCTTTTTCCGGCACAGGCAGGCGCCGAAATCCTATTTCCTGCCTGTCTTGTCCGATCCAGGGATCCTCCCTCTTGATTTTCTCTGATTTTTCCGTATTTCTTGAATAGGGACAGTCCTCAAAACACAAAAGGAGAAGAGAAAATGAACGATCACATCAGCAGCAGAACGAACAGCAGCGAAAACTCCGGCAAAAACAGCCGGCAGAATACGGACACGCCGGAATTCTTTTATTCGGCCGGGATCTACCGCCACCGCGTCGCGGGCCGGATCTTCATGGAAGCCGTATTCATGGCGGCGGAAGACACCTCCCGCATGGACAACGTCTCCCGCAGGATCTACGGTCCCATCGCCGAGCGGCACGGCACCACAGTCGGCGCCGTTTCCAAAAATATCCGGGATGTCCGGGACACCATCATGGAACACGGCGGCGCGGACCTTCTGGAAGCAATGACCGGGAGCAGGCACTGGCATACGGAACCCCCTTATCCCTGTGAAATCATCGGAGTCCTCGCCCGGTACATACGAAAACAGGGGATTCCCCACGATACTCTATAGGCCGGGTCCGCCTTTTGTAAGCTGCCCCGGCAGACACAACCCAACCAGATGACCAGAGGGCTGTCCCCATGAAAAAGGCCCTTCGGAGTATCGTCCCGCAACACTCTTTCTCTCATGGTCCGTTTCCCCATGCGCCCCGGCCTTCCCTCTTCTCCTGAAAGCCTTCCCATACAAAGGCCCCGATATTTTTCTGAATGCAAAGCAAGTAACATTTTCATCTTGATTTTTCCGGATTTCCCCTTTTTTCTTGAATAAGGGACAGCCCAAATGCACAAAAGGAGAAAACAGATGAGATATTTTACCAACAGCAAAACAAACGACACGGCAGGCTCCGGCAAAAACAGCCTCCGGAATACAGGCATGCCGGAATTCTTTTATTCAGCCGGGATCTACCGCCACCGCATCGCAGGCAGGCTTTTCATGGAAGCCGTATGGATGGCGGCAGAAGATCTGTCCCGCATGCAGAACATCTCCCGCAGCATTTACGCTCCCATCGCCGAACGCCACGGCACCACAGTCAGCACCGTCTCCAAAAACATCCGGGATGTCCGGGATACCATCATGAAACACGGCGGCGCAGACCTTCTGGAGGCAATGACCGGAAGCAGGCACTGGCACGCAGAAAAGCCTTATCCCTGTGAACTCATCGAGGTCTTTGCCCGGTATGTACGGAAAAACAGGTTTCCCTACCATTTCCCGTGATCGGACCTATAGATCCGGAGCATACCTCCGCGGACCGTCACGGCAGGCAAAAACTGTAACCAGCTGACAAAACGGGCTGTCCCCAAATGTCTTTTTCTGTCTGTTCCATGGAAAAATTTTCTATTTTCCTCTATATTATTCTTAATAATAAGTACTCTGTTTTTGATATTGGAGGTACCAATGAAAAAGACTCTTGATTCCCTGCTCCGCCAGACCGGAGTGAACAAATGCTACACCGGTTATCCCTTTTTCACGGAAGCCGTATCCATGGCCGCAGAGGACCCGGCCCGCCTGACCGGCATCCAGAAAAACATCTACCTTCCCATTGCCAGACGGCACAATGTCTCCATGTTCCAGCTGGAAAAGGACATCCGCACCGTCCGGGACGTGATCATGAGAAACGGCGGATACGAGCTGCTGGAGGAGATCGGCTGCCCCTTCTGCCGGGCGTCCCGCCCCTATCCCAGGGAGCTGATCGCCCTCTTCGCCGACTATCTGAGGGAAGAGTGACCGCAAAAAACCGGGCCGGAAAACCCAGGGCGAAAGCCCTGGGTTCCCGGCCCGATGCGGGGGCAGCCTGCTGTATTTTTCATATCCCCATAATCTCTCACATTCCCATGCTTTTTAGAGCCTCTAATTCCTGCGGCGAAAAGAAGGGTCTCAGTTCCTGCGCCAGCCCTTCGTATCCGACCTCCTTCGCCGCCTTCAAAACAAACAGGCGTTCTTTTAGGTTTGAGAGATCATAGAGCTTTCCCAGGAAATCCAGGACCTGTCCTGCGTCGGCTTCTCTTCCGAAAACTGTCAGCAGGATCCGCAGGATCCCCTTAGAAAAACGCTCCTCTTTCAAAAAAGCGACACAGGTATTGACACAGTTTTCCTTTTTCCCGTCATTGAAATAAGCCATCGCCAGATACTCCCATACCCGCTGCAGATCCGCCGTCAGCATCATTCCCTGGCAGACCAGGCTGTTTTGCTCCAGGATCTTGAGCGCCCGTTCCAGATGGCTTGCCGCCTGTTTCCACTCGTTTTGTCCGGCCAGATACATTCCCACCAGATAATCAAAATCCGATTCCTGCGGAAATTCCCGGATTGCCTCTTCATAGGTGCGCAGTATCCATGCCCTATCCTTTTTTTCCGCACATAACAGATTCAGGAGACAGGAATAATTCGTGATCATACGTTCGTTCATCCCCTGCCAGTCCGGCTCCTGTATCAAAAACTGACGATTTGACCTTTCATACCATTCAATGGCCAAGTCAAATTCTCCCATTGCCCTGTAAACGTCGGCCAGATTTCCCATCATGGCATAATCCTCCGGCCGCTCCTCCAGTTCCTTCAAGATCAGCTTTTTATTCCGTTCTATCTTATCTCCCGATACCAATGCTTTGTCCGTATAACCGGTGTGGAAAATACGCAGTTCCCCGCAGCCATCCAGAAAGTCCTCCGCCTTCCAGGGCGCCCCCTTTTTTTCCAGACTCTCATGAATCCGTCCTGCATAATGGATACCCCGACCGTTCCGAAAAAAACGCATCTGGCTTCCGCCCCGGAATACTTCCCCCGCTTCATTCAAATTCAGCCAATCTGTCAACAGGGCCAGATACGGAAGTTTTTCTATCTTTCCCAACAGCTGTTCCAGCTTTTTCGCATCGTCGGCATTCATATATTCATCGGCATCCAGAAATGCGATCCAGTCGCCTTTTGCCTGCTCGATGGCAAAATTTTTGGCCGCCGCAAAATCATCGATCCAGTCAAAGTGAAAGACCTTCGCTCCAAGCCCTTTCGCCATCTCCACCGTCCGATCCGTGCTCCCGGTATCCACCACGATCTGCTCCCACATGATGTCTTTTCCCCAGAGAAGAGCCCTCTCGATGTTTTTTTCCTCGTTCTTTACGATCATACACTGCGATATCCGAATCTTTTTCACCTTCCCTGTCCCTCCATCCATATACGCATCGCCTCCCATCCTGCCTCTTTGGCGGCTCTTGCAATAAAAAGCCGATCTTTCAGCTCAGAAAGCCGATACAATTTCCCCAAAAATCCCGCAACACTGTCCAAGTAAGAAACCTGCTCTGCCCTGACTCCTCCGTCCTCAAAAAATGCCGACAGCAAAATATAAAGGGCACGCATATCGTACGCCTTGACCTTCAAAATTGCCACCGCCGTCTCCACCGCTTCCTTCCGCCTTCCGCTCCGCAGAAAGCACAGGGCCAGATTCCCGTAAACATCCTCCAGGGCGGCTCGGATCTGCATACACGAGTTGGAAGTCCCATGCTTCTCCAGCTTGTCAAGCCCCACAGTCAAGTAACGAATCCCGTCCTCCCACCTCCCCACGGCCACCGAAAAACACCCCATCTGATAGTCGTAATCTGCCTCGCCGGGCTGTTTTCTAACCGCCTGCTGGTAGATCCTCTCCGCCTCCGGATAGTCCCCCTCCGAGGCGTAGAAGGAAATCAGAGAGGAAAAAGTCCAGGCGCTGCGGGGATCGCTCCCGGAAAGGGTTTCCGGCATATGCTCCACCGACCGCCGGTACCACCGGACCGCCTCCTCCATATCCCCGAAACTCTTATGCTCATCCCCCAGATACCCCATGATCTCATGGTCGTCCGGCCGCTCCGCAAGCTCCTTCTCCAAGAGGATCAGATTCCGCCTGCTCCTCTGCTTCCCTACGTGGGCCTCCCCCGCGTAGCCGTCATGGAAAAAGGCCAGTTCCTCCCCCGCATCCGCCAGCCGCATATCCCGGCCGTCCGAAAAACCCAGCTGCTCATGGATCCTCCTCCGGTAGCGGATCTTTGGCGCATTGCGGAACAGGCGGATCCGGGAGGAGCAGGTCGTCACCTCCCCCTTATCGTTCAACTCCAGGATCTCCCCAAATACCCCGTCGGCTCCCTTTGCCTCCGCCCGCTCCAGGATCGAGCGAAGCTTCTCCGGAGTCCCGGGGGCCGGATACTCGTCGGCGTCCAGCGTCAGGATCCAGTCCCCCTTCGCCTGCCCCAGGGCAAAATTCCGGGCCGCCGAAAAATCATCGATCCACTCAAAATAAGAAACCTTCGCCCCCAACCTCTCTGCCAGAGCTACGGTCCCGTCCGTGCTGCCCGTATCCACCACAATCTTCTCCCAGAGGATCCCATCCCCCCAAGACAATGCCCGCTCCAGCTTCCTCTCCTCGTTTTTCACGATCATGCACAGAGAAATCCTCGGCTTCCCTTTTCCCTTCATAGACAACCTCCGTAAAATCCCGTCTTGCAGCTTTATGCCGCGCCCTCTCCCCTTCCCAATCGTGCAGGGGCACGTCCTTTCCCCTGCTCGTGCACCGCCGATGTGCCGCTCCGGCGGCATATTCCTCTGCATCGGCGTATGCATAAAAAGAAAAGGCCGCCCCGCAGCCGGAGCCCGGGATGGCCTTACTCTTCATGCTATGCAGTTGCTTTACATTGCTCTTGGCAGAAGCCTTAAGCTTAACCTAACATGCTCAGGACGCTCTGAGGTACGGCATTTGCCTGAGAAAGCATGGACTGAGACGCCTGCAGCAAGATGTTGTTCTTGGTGAAGGCAGTGATCTCGCTGGGCATATTCGTATCACGGATACGGCTCTCAGCATCCTGGATGTTCTCAGAGGTTACCTTCAGGCTGTTCACGGTATGCTCCAGACGGTTCTGGGCAGCACCGAGGCTGGCACGGAACTTGGATACCGCGTTAATCGCGTTGTTAATGCTGGTAAGAGCCTTATTTGCCTGAGTAAGATTATCTACCATCTTAGCCGTAACGCCATTTAAAATATTAGCCGTCGTCATATTCTGCTGCCCAACGCTAATCGTCTCAGATTTGCTCGGTCCAATCTGGAATGTCAAGCTACCTTTGGCAGCGGCAGCGGCACTCAAAGGCTTGGTACCGTTGAAATCCGTGTAACTCGCAATACGATCAATTTCGTCCATCAGAGCCTGAACCTCAACCTGAACGTTAGAAGAAGCTGTACTGTTCATGGTCGCATTGGCGGACTGAGTGTACAGGGTAACCATACGCTGAAGCATGGAGTGCACCTCGGTCAAAGCACCTTCAGCCGTCTGGATCAGACCGATGGCATCCTCTGCGTTGGTAGCAGCCTGGTTCAGACCGTTGATCTGGCTTCTCATCTGCTCGGAAATAGCGAGTCCGGCAGCGTCATCGCCTGCACGGTTGATCCTGTAACCGGAGGACAGCTTCTCTAAGTTCTTGCCCAATGCCTTGTTGTTGATACCCAAGTTTCTGGTAGAGTTTAACGCCTGAATATTATGTTGGATCTGCATACATTTACCTCCTTGTTTTCAGTCATCCCCGCAGCGACCTCCCTGTCCCTGACAATATCCCCGACGCGGGCCCTGCATCCGGTCTACTGGTCTGACCTGTTGTTTTTTCTGTACGTCTTTACTGTACAATTATATTATCGGCAGCCTGGAGGAATGGATAAGGGGAAAAACGAAAAATTTTGAAAGAATTTTTCGGTCTTTCATATCGAACGATTTTTGACATCGTTTCTTCCTATTTCGCATGATTTTATTGATTTTTCCAAGAAAATCGCATACAATAAAAATAACCCAAATATTAAGGAGGCTTTCGCCATGGTTGTCACAGCGACAGAATTTAAAGCTAATTTCGGAAAGTACCTTGAATTGATCGCCAAGGAAGATATCTTTATCACCCGCAATGGGAAAACGGTCGCTAAAGTCGTAAATCCCCAAATATCTGCTGTGGATTCCCTGCGCGGAATGCTTGGCGGCGTTTCTTCAGATATCGATATGGATTCTTTGCGGGAGGAGCGTCTGTTAAAATATGAAAATAATGTGTGATACGAACGTGATCATTGATGTATTATTGGAAAGAGAACCTTTTATAGAGGATTCTTACTGCATTTCAGAAAAGGGCAAAGGATTTTGAGGATTGTCTTGTTGCTGTCTGCGCCAGATCCATACATTGTGATTGTATTGCCACCCGAAACAAAAGAGATTTTGAAGGCTTTGGCATCCCTGCGTTTACCCCAGCTGAAATCCTTTTGCAGATCATGTAATACATATATCCGGAAAGGAAGCGTGATCCATGTCAGTATCACAGCCTCAGCCTCAAAGCGTCACTTTAGAAGAGTATGAAGCTCTCCCGGAAAATGTCAGGGCAGAAGTTTTTGACGGACAGATTTACTACACGGCCGGCCCGCCGCAGGTTCACCAGTCCGTCCTCCTGGAACTGTGCACCCTGCTGAATTCCTAGGTAAAATCCCGAAAAGGGGACTGCAGGGTATTTCCTGCCCCCATTTGACGTAAAGCTCTCAGACCATCCCCTCACCGTCGTACAGCCTGACATCATGATCGTGTGCGACAAAGGCAAGCTGGACGAAAACCGGTGTAACGGCGCCCCGGATTTCATCATTGAGATCGTTTCCCCGGGGCTACCAGCGGCACAAATGATGATGCCCTTTTATCAGCGCGGGAGCTTCTCGGCTGCGTCCTCAACGGACTGGAAGAAGATAGGGAAGAAATCCCCGTCCCCACTCCCCTATCCGAAATCAAAACAAAAGAAAATGAACGGGCAGTTCTAATTGATGTCTATATGCCGTCAGTCCGTTTGGCGAATGTGAACCGTGCAGTCAATAGAACCGTCACCTTACCCGCATGGCTTAATGCCGCTGCTTTAGAACGAAACATCAATTTCTCACAGGTACTGCAGGAAGCTTTAAAGTCTCAACTCAATCTTGGATAAGGGGCATATCGCCCCTTTTCTATATTCCGGATTCCCTCCAGCACCCACTCCGTGCAGTGCCCCCAGGTCAGATTGTCTCTCACCTTTTCATATCCCTTTTCGATCATCGCTTCCGCGCGGTCCGGATCCGATAGCAGTCCCTCCGCGATCCGCGGAAGCTCCTCCAGATGGTCCAGATCATAAAGAGCGATATCCTCCCCGTCCGTAAAGTTCTCTTCGATCCACCTGCTGGAGTCCGTGAGCGGCAGGGAATGTTGCAGCAGGGTATTGAAGATCCGGTCGTGTGTCCCGTATTTGAACCAGGGGAACACATTCAGATTGATCTTTGCGTCCGCCATGAGCGGCAGCGTCTCGGCGTAGGGGACCCGGTCGTTCAGATGGTGCACATTTTTGCAGTGTACGGAGGGATGGTTTTCCCACCCCCGTCCCAGAAGGTACAGCGGAAGCCCCGCCTCCGCCAGCGCCTTCACCACCCGCTCCCTCTGGTACATGCGGATCGCCCAGTCCACATATACGGAGCCGTTCATCAGCATCTTCACGGCATCCTCGGAAATCTGCCATCCGAGCCGCCCCGCCGTATCGAGGACTGCCGCCTCCGTGGTCAGGCTGCTGTCCCGCACCAGCTCCTGATACATACGGCGGTAAAAGCCCTCCGCCGTGGTATTGTCGCTGAAGTTGAAATGCAGCTGCTCCTTTATCTGGGAGAGCATGGATTCCGGCTGATAATAAGTTCCGGAAAAGAGGATCTCAAATTTTCTTTTTTCATACGGGATCTCCTGCCCTGAGTCCTCTTTCGGCAGAACGCCCACATGGGGCATAAAAAGCACACAGGGAACCTCCCTCCCGAAATACCGCTTCACATATTCCACGTGGTTCCAGTCGCAGCAGAACAAAAGATAGCGGCGCGGATGCTTCGCGAGCATGGGATGGAACCGGAGCGGGTGGTCCATCAGGATATTCACCACCACAGCCTCATGGGCGTCCCAGAGTTCAATGAACATATCCTCCCTGCTTCCCAGTCCGTCAAAGCAGATCACCGCGTCAATCTTTTTCACGGCAAACTCCGCAAACGCCTGATAAGAATGGGCTCCCTGTGACCGGGGCTGCAGATAGTCCAGGATAAAAACCTCATGTCCCCGGGCCTTAAGCTCCTCCGCCAGCCGGTCCGTGAAAAAATTGAAGGATTCTGTCTCCGAGTAAAATAGAACGATCCTCATTGCTTTCGGTCCCCTCTCTCCTCAAAATATCCAAATTCCCTGTAAAACGCTTTTTCGTAAGCCCGCCAGATCTCCGATAAGGTCTCCTGCTCCGTCAAAACCGCATCCTTCTGTGTGTCCTCCCAGGCCAGGAGCAGCCGCACCGCCGCCTCCTTAAACCGGTTGGTATCCCATTTCAGGTCCAGATCTCTGAGCCGCGGATAGTATCCGGCGACCAGCCTCTCCAGCTCTGTCAGCGCCCGGACCGCCCGCTCCGCGCAGGATGCCGCCTCTTTTTCCTCATCCGCTCCCAGAAGCTCCTCCAGAAGCGGCAGCAGTTCTTTGAACTTCGACACAATGCCGTTTCTCTCCGCGCTCCTCCGGGCACTCTCCGTGTACACCCGGACCTTCCCAAGGAGTCCGGCATCCACTCTGCCCTCCGCGACCAGCGAGCCCGCAAATTCCTGGCCGGAAAAATCCTGGAGGAAGGGATGCTCCATGAGGAACGCATCCTGCGCCTCCCCGTAGATCACCAGCGATCCGCCCTCCGACACCTTCCAGATCAGATCCGCAAAAAATCCCTCGTCCTCATGCTGCAAAAGCTCCGCCTCCAGGATCAGGCAGGACAGCGTCCCCTCCCCTATGATTGGCAATACTTCTTTCAGGGAAGGGCATGGCGCCCTTCTCCCCTCTCCGGCCCTGTTTTCCGGCTCCGCCAGAAGGATCCCCGAATCCTCCCGGAAAGAATGCACAAGTTCAGAAAGGGCATCTGCCATGCCGTCAAGTTCCCGGCCGGCGGCCAGAGCATAAAACTTCTGATTTCTCGCCATCAGCTCTCGGACGATATGGGAGCCGATCAGAAGCCAGGGCGGCATACTGCCGGAAGCAGGACCGCCCAAAAGCTTCAGGAAAAAGGCGCTGTAGATATCCAGGACAGACAGAGGGGTGCTTGTACTTTTTATATGGATCGGACATCCGGAAAGATTTTCATAACAGGATCCGGAAAAGAGCCGCCAGTATTCCCCGCTGTCCGCGTCGGTCAGGCAAAAATCCCCTTCTATCACCTTCATCTGCAGATTCACAGCCGTCCCTCCTCTCCCATCGGCTTCTGGTTACCCAGCAGAATGTGGAGCCGCCTCACGATCCTATCATAATCAAAAAAGCGGCGCACATACGCCTGTATCTCCAGGCAGCTCTTCCTCATCCGCGCCTCGTCCCTGCATAATTCCAAAAACGCACGGGCCAATCCGTCGGCGTCCCCGATGGGGACTGTGATTCCAAATGCCCCGTCCCCCGTCATATCCCCCGCCGCATCGATATCCGTGACGACCATATTGCAGCCCAGGAGGGCCGCCTCCGAAAACACATTGGGAAAGCCCTCTTTATTGGATGTCAGGGCAAAGATCTTCGCCTTCCTGTATTCCTCGTTCAACCGCTGTTTGTCCATGATCGGCCCGGTCAGGATCACCCGGTCCTTTAGATCCGGGTGTCTTTCGAAAAACTGCCCGCAGAACTGCCGGAAGCCCTCCTCCACCGGCCCGACCAGCCTGAGGCTCCAGGAGGGCAGCTCCGACGCCGCCAGGGCAAAGCCCTCCAACAGCATCTCATTATTTTTTTCCCGGTTCCCGATCCGTCCCACGGTCAGGATGATATCCTCTTTTTCCTCAAAGGAAGTCCTCGGCATCTCCTCCCCAAAGGTATAATACCCGTTGGGAATATAGTCGATGATCCAAGGCCTTTTCTTACTCAAAAGCCGCTGCATCCGCCTTCCCTCCGCGCTGATCACATTGCAGGCGTCGAGCAGAGGCCCCAGCTCCTTCGAGGGAAGCGGAAACCGGTCCATCCAGCCGGAATTCACATCCAGCTTCAGGTAGATCTTTCCGTCCGGCCGCAGCTTCCTGTACAACTGCACCAGCGGAACATAATGAGGCATGGGCTGGAACAGGAACAAAAGATCCATGGTCCGGTAGTGCTCCCGGATATATTTGCTGTAGGCCCGGATATAATGGTCATAGCAATCCGGTTCATCCTCCGGGTAGGAAAGGATTTCCATCCGCGCCCCTTCCAGCCTGTCCAGATAGGGATAGTCGCCGGCCGCTTTTGTCACCAGCGTCAGGCTCCTGCCAAAATGGCGGTAGTAGACATATGGGATCAAAACCCGGTCCTTCAGAAGCTGCATATTGGTAAGGGGGTAAGCAGGAAAGAAATAGATATCCGGCAGGCCGTCCCGCCCCAGACCCTCTTCTCCATCCGGAGGATCCCTCTTTTCCAGCTCCCGCACCAGTCCCCCGTACTCCGCGCTTTCCGCCGTCTGCCGTACGAACTGCCGCTGCTCCGGGCACTCCAGATCATAGAGGTTCCCCAGAAAGGCCAGTACCTGCGGGGCAGAAGCCGCCTTTTCCCCGTTGGTCTTTTCGTCATCCCGAAAGGCTTTTAACAAAATCTCCAGCGTCACCCTTCTGTGGGGATCGGCTTTTAAAAGAGTCACCGCGCAGTTCACGCAGGTCTTCCGGTCCCCGGTCTCATAGAGGCATTCCGCCAGCATCTCCCAGGCCTCCGAAAGCCCGCTCGCGAGCAGGGTCGACCTCCGGTCACTTCCGTATCGGTCCAGCAGCCCGACGGCCCGCGACAGATAAAAGGCTCCTTCCTAAAAACGCCTTTTCCCGAAATAATACTGCCCTGCCATATAATCGTAGTCCGCCTCTTTCGGAAACCGTCCGGTGCCGCCCGCGTAAGCCCTCTGCAGAAGCTCTTCCTGGTCCGATCCGGAATAGAGGAACAGGAGGTTTTTAAAGACCGCCGCATCCTGGATACTCTCCTCCTCCGGCCTCTTTGGCATATGGCGCACGGCCTCCTCATACCAGCGTGCCGCCTCCTCATACTGCCTCTGCTGAAAATAAGAGCCTCCCAGATGGGCGAGCATCTTATAATTGGAAGGATCCTGCTCCACCTCTTTTTGCAACAGGCGGATGTTCCGCTCTGTCTTCTTTTTTTCCTCCATCTCCTCCGGGGTATATCCGGTATGCAGGACAGACAAAGACGCGCTGGCGTCATAGCAGGACACCTCTCCGCCCTCCATGGAAAGCTGTTCATGGATCCTTCCCCGATAGAGAAGCCCCGGCTGATTACGGAAGATCCGGACTACCGTCCCGGCAAGGGCGCTCCTCCTGCTCCCGTCCGCCCGCACAGTCACACGGTTTTCCAGCCCCGATCCCGCCGCCTCCGCAAGGAACGCTTCCCTCCCGTCTGTCTGGACCCAGGCCGCCGTCACGGCATTCTCCCGCTCTCCGGAAAGCCCCTCGAGCAGGGGGAGAAGTTTTTCCGTATCCTCCGGCGAAAGGTATTCGTCCGCGTCCAGAAAAACGATCCAGTCCCCGCCGGCCTGCCGGATGGCATGATTTTTCGCCGCGGCAAAATCGTCGATCCAGTCAAAGCGGAACAGCTTCGCCCCCATTTCCTGTGCGATCTGCGCGGTCCGGTCCGTGCTCCCGGTGTCCACCACGATCTGTTCCCACATGATGTCTCTCCCCCAGGACAGAGCCCTTCGGATATTTTTCTCTTCGTTTTTGACGATCATGCACTGAGAAAGTCTTAGCTTCGCCATAATTTCACCAATTTTATCTCTCCGTTTATCATTCTAACCACACACACTTTCATAAGTTTTTCTCCTTCTTACCCCCTCAGGAAATGATCCCCAGTTCCATAAAAAGCTGCCTGCGGTAGGCTTCGTCATTTACCGCCCGCTCCAGATCGTCATAACGCCTTTCCTTGATAAGCCGCCTGGCCAATTCATTGCTCCTCTGTTCACCCAGAGCAATCCCTTCTTCTCTTCCTTCCTCCCATGCCTCTTCTCTTTCCATCCGGATATGTTTTTCGGCATCGTATTCGTAAACGCTCACCTTCTTCACCTCCGCCCGGTTCCGTTCCAAAAACTCTTTTAAAATCCCCTTCCGGATACACTCATCCATGGCAAGGTCCACAGCCCTTTCCAAAGGATGTTTTCCCTGGTAGGCTCTGACCAGTCTCACAAATTCTGTATAGTCTCCCAATTCCCGATTCAGCCTGGAATCGATCAAAAAAGAAACGTCATTTTGGATGTTTGTATAAATGGCATTTTCCAGCGTATTGACGGTAAGTTCCTCCGGGTCCTGATAATCCGTTCCGTTAACCGCATTATACAGACTGAGGAGCGCCGGTTTCTCCTGAAATATCATTTCAAAAACCGTTGCTTTATACACCTTGTTTACATTTGTGCTGTTTTCTGTTTTGTTTCTTTCGTTTTCACGGTCTGCATCTTTCTCATTCTTTTACTGCTTTAACCAGATATTGATAATGAAAAAAGCTCTGGATATCCGGCAGCTTCATCCCCGACAGAAATTCCTCCAGCTTCCTTCTCTGTTCTCCGGTCTCTCCCCTGGTGATCCCCAGCATTTTTTCCACCTGATAGCCGCTCCTTGCGACCAGTTCCATGATCTCTTTTCCTGTATACAGCTTCCGGTGGGTCCTGTCTAAGATTCCCGCATCTCCATAGGTAAACCGGTCTTCACAGAGCAGCGGGATCATCACCGAGTAATGCCTGACATTCGGCATACTGACAATGATATGCCCTCCCCGCTTTAAATGTCGGGACAGGCGCACCAGTACCGTCTGCGGATCGTCCAGATGCTCCAGGATATCCCCGAAGACCATATGATCAAAGAACTCTTCCGGCCAAGGAAATTCCATATGTTCCACATCCCCGCAGATCACCTCTCCCATTGTCCCCGCAAACCCGGCGGCTTTCGGAAAAAGCTCGATCCCATATACAGAGGCATTGGGATATCTCCCCTGTACATGTCCCATAAAAGCTCCGCAGCCGCAGCCCACGTCCAGGAGCCGGAAGGCTTTTTCCCTCGGTGCCTCGATCTGATCCGCAAGCTCTGACCGCGGGTATAGATAATACTGCAGGGAAAAGCCCCATTTTTCATTGAGCTTCCTTCCACTCATCTCCAGGATACTCTTGAGCGCTTTTTCTTTTTTCCCAAAGGACTCACTTCCAAAATGGATGATAAAGCTGTTTTTGCACAAAACATTATAGTATCCTGCCTCTAAAATACGCAGGCCATAATCGTTGTCTTCAAAATTTCCCGGAGAAAACCGCTCGTCCAGCATCCCCACCCGGTCCAAAACCGACCGTCTGATCAGCAGGGCAAACCCGACCAGATACAGCTTCTTCTCACAGGGATACTGCATCGGCACATTCGTCTTCTCCGCGTAAGCAAACAGGGCGGGCATGGTTCCGTCCGCCTGTACCCCCTCTGCCCTTTGATTATTTCTGACATAATTCGACACACTGCCCGCCGCGCCGTTCCTTTCATCCGAATACAGTCCCATCCGCAGCCAGAACAGGGCATTCTCCGGCAGCACCGTATCGTTATTCAAAAGAAAGATGTCGGCATCTGCGTCGGACGCAATGATCCCCTGGTTACATCCGGCCGGGAACCCTCTGTTTTCCTGATTCTCGATCAGAAGGATATCCGTCTGCTCCCGCAGCCACTCAACACTCCCGTCTTCGGAGGCATTATCCACCACAATGATCTGCCTGGCACTCTCCGGTACCGTCTGCCGGATACTCTCGATGCAAAGCCTTGTGTACTCCAGCAGGTTCCAGGAGAGGATCACGATCGCGGTCTTTCGGACAGATACCCCGTATTCCTCCAAAAGCTGCTGCATCAACCCTTCAATCTGCGGCTGATCCTCCTCGTCATCGCAGTAAAACAGGGCGTTTTCATAGCAGAGCCAGGACTGTTCGGGATTTTTATCCAGATAATAATTCCCCAGCATCACATACAGCTCGTAGTTCCTCGGATTGATGCAGAGCCCTCTGCGGATGGCTTCCCACCTGCGCGTCTCATCCCCGTAATATTCCCCGATCCCGGCGTCAAAGATCGCCAGGATATCGTTATATACCGCCTGTTCCTCTGCCAGATATCCCTGCAGGATCCGCTCTGCCTCCTCATAATCTCCCCGGGCGATATGCTCCTGGAGTTCTTCTTCTATCTTTTTCATTTCAAGTCCTTTCATAAACTTTTCCCCTTCTTGTTCCATTCCCTCTTCCCTGCCTTGTTCCCATGCCGCTTCTCTTTCCATCCGGATATGCTTTTCGGCATCATACCCATAAATACTCACCTTCTTCACCTCCGCCCGGTTCCGTTCCAAAAACTCTTTTAAGCAAGAAAACGATTTTTTCAACCGCGGACCATTTTATATTATCTGCGTATACTAACGATATTAAAAACAAAAAGACAGGAGTGGTAACAATGAAAGAGAAAAAAGAAATCAACCTTTTGGTCGGAAAGCAGATCCGGGCCGCAAGAGAACTATCCGGGCTTACCCAGGAGCAGTTTGGGGAGCTTGTATCGCTGGATCCGAAAAACGTGTCTGACATTGAGAGGGGCCTTGTCGGGATCTCTATCTCCACGTTGAAACGCATCTGCGAGAAGCTGTCCGTCTCCAGCGACTGGATCCTGTTCGGGGACCGGGATCTGAACGATCTGGAATTTTTGACGGAACGGCTGCACCGGCTTCCGGAACGGCATTTTGCAGCGGCAGAAGCCTTTTTCAAGCAGCTGCTCTATCTGTACGGGATGCTGGATAAATAGCGTCCCGCGGGACTACGGCAGCGCAGAAAGGAGCCCCGGCTTGCGCTGCCGGAATGGTACGATCTGTACTTACAGCCAACGGCAAGATGATCTGCCGCCGGCTATGAAACTCTGCTCAGACCAGCCTGAGCCGCTCCTTCGCGGGCCCGTACCCCTCTTTCGCCGATCTCTGATAGTAGATCCGTGCCTTCTGCGGCTGCCCGGAAAGTTCATACCACAGTCCCAGATTATAGGCGGCCTTAAAAGATCCGGTGCCGGCAACCGTCTCAAGCTCCGGATGCTCCCCGATCCGGAGGCACTCCAGATAACTTTCCTCGATCCGCGGCAGGTATGCGATATACCGCTGCACATCGGAAAGCACCAGCTTCGTATAAAAAATCCCACAGACAAAACAGAAATCCGCACGCGTCCCCAAAGCCGGCCGCACGCTGTCGACGGTCTCCTTTGCCTCTGCCAGGGTATCTGCCGTCTCCAGGTCCATCAGGGTGTACAGATACCGCAGGATCCCGTCTGTCCAATAACCCACATCCTGCTGCCCCTCCCGGAAAAGCCTGCGGAACCAGGGCAGGCTTTCCTCCAGCTCCCCCACATCCCGCAGGGTGATAGCCATCTGATACCAGTAGTAGGGGTTTTCCGGCTCCTGCTCCACGGCCTCTCTTAAATATTCCAGATTTCTCCTGCTCTTCCCCTCCAGCAGATACCCGTCATGATCCGCTTGCAGAGGAATCAGCCGACAGGGGATCTCCGTATCCGGCTGCTCATGGATGATCCCCCGATAACGGATCCCTCTCGGAAGAACCCGGGGAAGGAGGGCAGAACTGACGGAAACCGGCGCTCCCGCCGGCTCTGCAGACTTCGGACCCGAACTGTCCCGAAAAGAATCAAACCGCAGGATCGCCCCCATCCATTTCCCTTTTCCGTACCGTTCATCCCCCGCGGCGAGGCTCGCCGTCATCACCTTCCGCTTCACCGGTCTCAGATATTCGTCGGCGTCCAGCACCAGGTTCCAGTCGGCGTCCGACTGCTCCAGCGCAAAATTGCGGGCGGCGGAAAAGTCCTGCACCCAGGCAAATTCGTACACTTTTGCCCCCGCTTCCCTGGCCAGCTCCCTGGTCCGGTCCGTGGAACCCGTATCCACCACGATCATCTCGTCCACCAGAGGGCGCGCCGCCCGGAGGCACTGCCTCAGGCTCCGCTCTTCGTTTTTTACGATCATAACCAGATTGATCTTCAAGGCTTCCCTCCCTGTCAAAAAGGCGTATCCGAAAATCATCCGAAGAAATTTTCAGATACGCCGTAAATCCATCCCCCGGACAAGAGTTTCCTCCCGCCGCGCCGTCCTGTGTGCCGCAGCGCCGCTCCTCCGGAACCTTAAAGGGCACGTTCTTACCGTCTGCCCTTCTCCCGCTCCCGGAGTACCTTATA
Organism: uncultured Lachnotalea sp.; assembly: GCA_947066815.1. Classification (GTDB taxonomy): domain Bacteria; phylum Bacillota; class Clostridia; order Lachnospirales; family Lachnospiraceae; genus Lientehia. Next base: position 42,929 of record CAMSZT010000006.1, on the reverse strand, counting down.
GACGTATTCGCGGATAACTGCTTCCGCGTTTTCACTCAAGCCCACAAAGCGGCAGCCATAACCGTACTCATCCCCGATCCGCTGCATCCGGATGACATGGGCTTCAAAGGTCCTGAGCGCCGTGCGGAAGGTGTGCTGAAAAGAAATTTTCTCATTCCGGTCCAGAGGCATCGCCGTCTTCACATAAAATCCTCCTGCGCTGATATTTTCGATCACTCCGTAAAAATCACCATGGTTCTCGGAAGCGAAGCCCATATGGATCTTCACCCTTGCCCGGATATCCTGCTGTCTCTGCAGGCTGTCCTTCACCTCCAGGATCTCACAGTCCGCCATCCAGGAGTGGGGCATCTCAGGAAAAGAAGGATTCCGGCGGACCACCAGGCTGCAGACAGCCCTGATCATCCCCACCCGGTCATCATAAAAATCCACCACCGTGCGCATACGGATATCCTGCATGCTGGGAATATCAAAATAAAGCGATATGTAATCCTTCGTATGTATCACCGCCGCCGTACTGAGATTTTTCCCCTGCGGCGTATACACCATGCACCGGCTGCAGTCCTTCAATACCATAGTATATACTCCTTTTGTCTTTTACAGCAGGGACATGGTCCCGACCGTCTGCTCCGCACTCATCATCGACTGGATCCGCATCAGTTCGATCAGGCTGTTAAAGCCTTCCCTGCTCAGTGTGACCGTATCCCCATCCGTACTGCCGGCGGTAGAAAGAAGTCCGGAGAGCGCATACAGAGAATTGTATGCCGATCCTCCTGAAAGGAGGCCCAGGCTGCTCCCGGAGCTTCCGAACATCCCGTCCGTACCTGCGGAGGAACCGTAGGAGGTCCCGAGGCTTCCAAGGAGCCCCAGGCTCCCAAACCCGCCCAGCATACTGTAGGGACTGGCAAGGTTTCCGAGCAGGCCGAAGGAGGCTCCTGTACTTCCCGATAAACCATAGCTTCCCAGGCCGCCAAGGGCGTTATAAGCCGTGCCCAGCCCTCCGAGCGCACCGTAATAATTGTTTCCAAATGCACTGCCATACAGGCCCTGGTTTGCCAGCACGTCGTAGGCGGCGCCCACATTACCGGTATCCACCTCGGCTTCTCCCATATAGGCAAGGACCTTATCTACATACCGCTTGCAGTAATCCGGCTCGCCCCCGTACTTTTTTACGTTTCCGGGGCCCGTGTTGTAAGCCGCCAGGGCGGTCCGCAGATCTCCGAACCGATCCAACTGCTTCCTGATATACTTGGTCGCCCCCATGATATTCTGCCAGGGATCGAAGGGGTCCGTCACCCCCACCTCTGCCGCCGTGCTGGGCATCAGCTGCATCAGCCCCTTTGCCCCCTTTGACGATACGTCATTGGGATTAAAATCCGACTCTACCTTCGTGATGGCTTTTAAAAGGGCCACCGGCAGATTGTAGCAGGCGGACGCCTGCGCAAAGATCTCGTCATACTGGCCCTTGTCCGAGGAAGATATCTTATCCTGGCGGACCTGGTTCAGTACCTCCTGGTCCAGAACAGACTGAAAACTCCGGGAAGGTGTTTCCGAAACAACGACGGCGCCGGCCTGGCTGATATTCTGTCCGCTCGCCGGGCGGACCTGATCGATGGATGTTACCGTGCTCATATGGCATCGCTCCTCTTTCCAAAAACATATATCTCTTGACATTATAACTGAAAACTGCAGCATGGTCAAGTTCATCAGCCACCGCAATTCTTGCATTCCCTGCAAAATTATGTTAAACTGGCAAAAAATATCAGTTTTCCCAGGAGGTTCTGTACCATGTTCCCAATTTCCGCTCCCAGATACAACATCATGACATCCTGTGATGATGCCCTCGCCCCCTATGTGGCGGTCACGATCCTGTCCATATCTCACAGCATGCCGGATTCTCATATTGATTTTTTTCTTTTATATCACCGGGTCAGCCAGCAAAATCTAGACTTATGATTTTCAGGGAAATGTCGTTACCGCAACCGGAATATCCTATAAAACTGAGCATGACAGGATCATCCCCTATACGGCAGATGACCTCTATGACTGGCAGCGCAGCCTCCCCCGTATCCTCGACGGCCTTTTTCATTCCGGCTCCTATGTGATCAATCTGGATCAGCTGCGCCAGGTAGGGCTGAGCATGGACGACCTGTGCGGGATCGCGGAATCGATCGTTCCTGTCTCCGGCGGCCCGGGATACATAAAGACGAAAAAACCGTGGAAGCAGGATCCTTATTTATAATGATTTATTATGAGAAAAACAACAAGGTACTTCCATCCAAAGTACCTTGTTGTTTTCATATCTGCAGTCTGACAGCTCCTAATTCATTTCTTCCTCCTCCGGAACCGGCTCCTCCTCCGGCACGTAGCCCAGGAAATAGATATAGATATCCACGATGGCCTGATAAAGCTCCACCGGGATGGAAGCCCCCAGCTTTAACTGAGTCAGCAGGGTGGCAAGGGAATCGTCCTCGTAAACCGGGACCCCCGCCTCCATGGCCGTCTCCGTAATCTTCTCGGCCAGATAACCCATGCCGGAAGCCACCACCACCGGGGCTCCGTTTTTCTGAGGGTCATATTTTAAGGCCACAGCCTTTCTCTTCATCAAATCATCAAATTCTGACATTGATCGTCCTCTCTTTTTCCCGGATCTCCGGAAACACGTCCATGACCTTCAGGTCGCTCTTCTTCTCCCGGACCATCAGCTGGTCCATCTTAAGGCCGCTCCTCCTGAAGATAGCCGCCACGTCCCGGCTGATATGCTCGGACCGCTCCTTGAGGGCCGGCGGCACGAAAAGCTGCATCCCCACCTGGCGGTCCTCCATGACCAGCACCAGATCGAACCGTCCCAGATCCCGGATCTCGAATTTAAGGAACATCTTGATCCTGCGGCCCTCGGCATCCTCCCCGCCGGCGTCCGGATCCACCCACATCTCCGACATGACCTGCTCCTCCCCGAACCGGAAAGGAAGCAGCAGATGCACCAGCGGCAGATACACGCTCTCGTTGACCAGCATGCCGTTCATGATGTTATAGAACTGCTGGATATTCTCAAGCCCTGCCGCTCCGTCCGCCCCTTTTCCGACCAGCTTGGAAAAGGCGTCCGCAAAACCGTCCTCCGGCTTCTCCGTGCCGGACAAGAGCTTCGTGAACTCTCCGTAGGCCTCCTCCTTCTCAAAAACCTGGTCGAAACCGCGGACACGCAGCAACCTCTCAAAGAGTTGCAGCAGCCTGTCCTGGCTCCCCTCCTCATACTGGACGGAATGAAAAATAAAAAGCATGACGGCGCTGCGAACCGGCCCGTAATCATGAGTCCGGGATATATAGGAAGCCAGAAAAGGGATCAGCCGCTGGTTCAGCACCGCCGCATTGGCCCTGGTCTGGCCCGCGGGAGCGTCCCAGTCCATATCATCCAGAATGTCCTGGTACTCCCCCTTGAACTGCCGGAGCATCAGCCTCCCGATATCATCCGTCAGTGCCTTCATCTGCTTCAGGGTGTGCTCCCCGGAAGACCTGCTGTTATAGCTGCGGAGGAACGAAAGCACTGCCTCCTTCGCCGAATCCGTGCGGTTCTCACTTAAAAGCTTCCGGAGCCCGTCGAAAAAGGGACCGGAAAACTTGGCCTGCTGTTCCATCTGGGTCTGCAAAAAAGACAGAAGCTCTTCCGGCGAATTCATCTGCATCGCAGAAAAAAGCTGCTCCAAAAGCGGTGCGGCCGCCTCCTCGCCGGAAAAGAGGACAGCGGCATTCTCCGCCTGGAAAAACTGCTCCAGGAGCTTCGGGAGTTCCTGCCCCTCCCCCAGACGCTTGATAAAAGCGCCGTAATTGCTCTCGTAATCCACGATGATATTGGCCGCCTCGCTCATGGCGTCTCCGGCCCTGTTCCCTGTCTGCCCGTCTGCCCGCACCACCCGCGTCGGATCCACGGGATTGTGGAGCTGCTGGCTTTCGGACAGATTTTTCGTCTGTGTATTTATCGCATTCCGGCTGTTGTCATTCACCGGATTGGTCACCTGCAGAATATTGGCCATGGTACCTCCATAAAAGCATATAATATTAACGGCCGGCCGGCCATGACAAGGATCCCGAAGGGCATCCCCGGGGATATCTTCTGTCCGTTCCCCGTCACGGATGATCCGTTAAAGCACAAAATTACAATATCAATAATATATATCGACAGTTTTTCTTTTTTTATAAAGGCAAAACATTTTTTATCCCGCCTTATGTTGTAGAAAAAACTGCCGATAATTTAGGTAAATACAGTCATATGCCGTAATCAGGCTGCATTGAAAGGAGGGCAATTGTTATGAATGTGAAATTATACGGAACCAGTATGGTGGGAAGAGATTATTCCTTCTACCGTACAGCCTCCTCCGTGCCGGAACCAGCAAAGCAGCAGACGGCGGGAAGCATCGGCAGCTACGACAAGCTGACGCTCCATCAGACACAGTATCCGTCGGACACAAAGCAGTTTGCCAGGCTTCTGGCAAAGGAAGCGGCAAAGGATATTTCCGTTCCCGCGGCAGATGAAGCCCGGGTCGCCGAGCTGCGCTGCCAGGCAGAAGCCGGAACCTACAGACCGGATGCTGCGCAGATCGCGAAACGGATGCTCTGTTACTGATATCCGTTTGCGGCGCAAAGAGCAGGAGGCATCACAGGATGGATTATAATAAGGAAGACCGGGCAGAACTTCTCCGTTCCTTTGTGGGTACACTGGAGGAGTTGTCCGAGATCGTCGTACAACTCACGGAATCGGAAAGGGCCAAGGCTGAGGCCGCCTCTGCCGGAGAACATGGGAAGATGGATTCTTTCCTCAGGGAGGAACAGGCCCTGCTCTTAAAACTCCGGGGGCTGGATCAGCTGAGAGGCCGTCAGGCGGCCGGCCTTGGGTGGAAGGACCTGACTTTTCGACAGATCCTTGGATCTGCGGACGAGGCAGAGGTTTCCGTCCTTTCCCCGCTGTTTTCCCGGATGGAGGCACAGCTTAAAGATCTGACCGATGCGGAGGGATCATCCAGCCGCATCATTTCCGTGCGTTTACGGGAATTTGAACATATTCTCGGGGCGGGAAGCCGCAGCAGCATTCCGGAGGCCGGCGGCCCTTCCCATTTTCATGACCGATACGTGTAGCAAGGAGGAAAACGATACATGGTGCGAGCTACTTTTGCCGGTTTTAGCACGGCGCTCTCGGCCCTTCAGGCCAACCAAAAGCGTCTGGATATCACCGGCCAGAATCTTTCAAATATGAACACGGTGGGCTACACCCGCCAGACGCTGGAGACCTCCAGCCTCAATTATAGCAATCCCATCTCCCATTATATGAACGGTTCGGAGATCATGGTTGGCTACGGAGTTTCCATGGATAAGGTGTCCCAGATCCGCGATCCCTTCCTGGATGCCCAGTACCGTTCTCAGATGGAAAAGTCCGGTTATACGGACGCCATGCAGACGTCCCTGGACGCCCTGTCCCGCTTTATGGACGAGGGCAATGTCTCCGGGATCCGGCAGGCCTTTGACAATATCCAGAGTACTCTGAACCAGGCCCAGGATCCGGCCAAGGTCAACGACGAGGTCTTCGAGAGCGAGCTGCGGCTGCGCATGCAGGAGCTGACCAATCTCCTGAACCGTGCCGCACAGAAGCTGGGTGAGGCCGAAAAACAAGAATTCGAACGTCTGGACGGCGAGGGCACCAATCAAAACGGAGCCGAACAGGCGGTAAATGATATTTTAAAGCGGATCGGTGAGCTGAACCGGCAGATCAAACATAATCAGGTCTTCGGACAGCAGAGTCTGGAGCTCATGGATGAAAGGAACGTGCTGCTGGATGAACTCTCCAGCTATGTCCCCATCGAGGTCCGTTACAAAAAAGACGATCTGCACAAGGACGATAAGGACTGGCCGGATGACTTATATGTCGATATGGTCTATTATGAAAACGGAACCACCCGCAAAACCCTGACCCTGGTCAGCGGCACGGAAGGCTCCGCCGAACAGAATTACGGGAAACTGGAGATCAAGGAGGGCGCGGACGCGGATCATCCTTATCGGAATGCTACGGCGGAGTTTACGGCTGCCGGTGCCGCGGGCGGAGGGACGGTCCCGATTGCCGGCGCCAATACAGCCGGCAATGCCAACGGCTTTGAGGGCGGCTCCATCCAGGCCAGCCTGGATATGCTGAGCGGCGATCCTGCCCAAGCCCCCGTGGATATAGAGAAGGCAAAGGTCCACGGCTATCAGTATTACACCAACCATCTGGATAACCTTGCTCAAAGCTTTGCCGATGTGATGAATAAGCTGAACAAGAAAGGCAATGACGGTAAAGATGCCCCTCTGCTGGTAAACCGGACGGATTCCGGCGTCACCGGCATCACCGCCGCCAACATCGGCATCAACAGCCAGTGGACGGACGGCCAGGTGAAACTGGGGAAGGGATTTAAGGACGAAGACAACAATGCCAACGACACTGCCCTTGCCATGCTGCGGGCTATGTCCGTCAGCTATACTCCCGGCAATGCCGTCCCTTACGACGGCATCGATCTTGCCAATAAGACCTTCGCCGCCTATATCAGCAATGTGACTACTGTGCTGGCCACAGACTCTTCCCACAATCAGGCCTCTCTGAAAAATAATGTGACCATACTGAACGGGATCCAGAATTCCAGGGACGCGGTCTCCGGGATCAGCCTGGACGAGGAGGCATCCAATATGATGACCTATCTGGCCGCCTACAATGCCGCTTCCCGTCTGATGACCACTCTGGACGAGGCGCTGAATACCCTGATCAACAACACCGGCCTTGTAGGCAGATAATGTATAAAACCGGTGGAAAGGAGCAATAATTATGGCAATGCGCGTTACCAATACATCGATCTACAGGCAGTATACTTCCGCTGTCAACGATGTCCACAGCCAATTAAATAAAAGCATGAATAAGATCTCCAGCGGCAAGGCTTATGAGTCCGGCGCCGAAAATCCCCTGGCTTATTATTCCGGCCAGCGGATGGATACCCAGTATCAGGATGTCTTAAGCAAAAAGCAGCTTCTGACGGATATTGACAACCGGCTCTATCAGCAGGAGCAGGGGATCCGCCAGATCCAGAGTACGCTGGCCACCGGCCAGGACAATGCCGCAAGCAAGATCTCCTATATTATGAACTCCCCCAACAACGAGATTTCCACGACGGTTGGGACAGTCCGGGACGACCTGATCCACAAACAGCAGTCCATGGTCAATAATCTGAATTCCAAATATGAGAGTTTCTACGTGTTTGGCGGCAATGACCTGTCCACCACCCCTTTTGCGGTCTCCTATGATCCGGACACCAACGATATGTTCCTGACCTACAACCATAAGTTTTCTGGAGATACCGTCTCCACGGAATTTAAATTCAAGCTGGAGGAGGATGCGAACGGCGGTTATACCTTTAAGCTGCAGCCGGGCGGCGGCACGGAGGATCAGCTTAAGGCGGCCATGTCGGAGCAGGGCCGGGTGGATGTCGGCTACGGTTCCGTCCATGACACCAAGACCCTGATCGACACCTATACCGGCGGGCTGAATGTCCTGACGGACATCACCTCCGATGCCATGAAATCGAAAAACCCCCCGCTGTCGGAAATCGAAAAGGCCCTGGCCGACAGTGCCATCGGCGTAGTCGGCCAGGGAATCATCACCATGAACCGGTATATGACTTACCTGGACAATGACAAGAGCGCCACAGGAAGCGCCGGGAACGACGGTATCGACAAGGCGGAATTCCTGGATACGATGGGAAAGATCCTGGATCAGGCAAACGCCTCCTCCGATAAGCTGGGAAAAGTTTACAGCAATCTCGGCAATAAGAGCAATCAGCTGGATCTGACCCTCACCAGGCTGGAGGACGACAAACTGAATCTGGAGACCCAGTATCGGGAAAAGCTTGGAGCGGATCCCTATGAAGCGATCATGGAGATGTATGCCTACAATCGTTCCTATACCGCCGCTTTAAAGGTAAGCTCCAACATTATGGGAATGTCTTTGTTTGATTTTATGCGTTAATGATATATATGATATAAGGAAGGAGGTATTTTTATGACAGGACAGCTTTTAAGAGTTACGACAACTCCTTATCAGTCCGTTCGATTTTCACAGAGTGCCCGTCTGGTCTCTTCGGATTCTGTTGATCTAGAGCGCAGAAAGGCGATCGCGCGCATGAAAGCTTTCCAGTCGCAGCATTCTTCCGGGGGGGGAGTGGCGTCAGGCACCAGCTATGATTTTGTAAATCAGATCAATCGCACTTTTTCCGTCTCGTCATCCCGGCATTCTTCGGCTCCGGTTTCCCAGGAGTCCGGGACGGTTGAAAGCAGTTCGCCGAAATCTTCGGACATGGCGGCGTCTGCCGTTCCCGTTTCTTCCGGCAGTGAGGCGGCGGTTGCCCAGGCAGTGCAGACGGCTGCAGCCGATACCACGGTCTCTTCCCGCGATGTTCAGGCCTCTGTCAGTGCAGAGAGCACTTCTGCCTACACCATGGATCGGGGAGCCTTTGAATTCAGGGTTGTGAAGGGCGAGGTTGCGTTCCTGCCGTCTATGAGTATGACTGTCATGACGCAGCGGCCGGAAGTCCATTTCGAATATCTTGGCGGTCACAATTATGTGCCCCCTGAAAAATTCGATGACAACGGCTTTATGAATTTACTGGCTTAGGAGTGCCCATCGCTATGATAATTGAAACCGATTCTTATGGAGAGATCGAATACGAGAAGGGAGATCTGATCACATTTCCCGACGGTATTTTCGGCTTTCCCGATTTAAAACATTACCTTTTACTCTCTCTTACAGAGGGAGATGACACGATCTTACTGATGCTGGCAACGGATCGGCCGGAGATTGTCTTTGCGATTGTCAATCCTTTGATTTTTTGTCCGGATTATTCTCCAGCTCTCTCGGAAGCGGAGTTGTCTTTTCTGGATGCGGATGATGCGGATGAGCTTTCTTATTATGCGATCTGCAATATACGCAACCAGGCAGAGTATCTGCAGAGTACTGTGAATCTGAAATGCCCGCTGGTGATCGACCCTGTCACCCGCAAGGGAATGCAGGTAATCCTTTCAAACCCTGCTTATCGCTATCGGCATCGTTTTGATTCCTTTGCGGCGTTAGCTGCGGAAGTCGGAGACGGAAAAACGGAGGAGGCAGTAGAGCATGCTGATCATACGTCGCAAGAAGAGTGAAAGCTTTTTGATCGGAAATGATATCCGCATAACGATTTTGGAGTGCGCGGCAGACGGTGTACGTGTAGCGGTCGACGCCCCAAAACATGTTTCTATCCTTCGTGAGGAGTTGTCGGAGGCAGAACAGATCAACCGCGGAGCTTTGGCTCCCTCGACGGATTCTCTTCTCTCTCTCCAGACTGCACTTTCTCATATCGTCTCCCCTGAGAAAAGAGGCGACAAAAAAGAATAAAAGCAAAAAACAGAGACCAATGATCCATATGATCATTGGTCTCTGTTTTTTATCAGTCCTATGAGAAGGCGCACCCCGCGGACTCCCCAGTAAAAAGGTAAAAGAAAGGGTACTTTTTCAAGACTTGGGTACAGCCCCGACATATATTTATAATCCGGAAATACCCAGCGGAGGTAACGTCCCCGTGCTTTTTTATTTTCCTCTTTTTTCTGCCGTTTTGTCTCCTTCTTTGCCTTTCGGCTTTCTTTTTCTTCCTCTCTGTTCAAAAGCCTGGCCAATCCCAGCGCCTGCGGATCCGCCTCTTTATCCTTTCCGAACTCTCCCCTGCTGAAGATCCTGTTTTCTAATAGATCAAAGGAGTTCAAATCCTCCAGCTGTTCCCCGGCTGCAGCCATATACTCCTTGTCTTCTTTTTCCCCAAACCACATATAGGAAAGACGCAGGAGCTTCTCCGCAAGCGCATCCACATGGAAACCCTGGAGCTTTTTCGTTATATATCCTTGACTGAGCTGCTCTCTCCAGGCCCTATGGTATAAAAACAGATCCAGCATATCCCGGAGCATCAGCTCATCATTCACATACTGGTATGCCACAGAAGCCATCCGGTATACCATGCGGTCCTCCGGATAAAAGATCCGCACTCCCGTACCACCCGTCCGGACACGGGCTCTGAGTGTCAGCTCCCGCATCCCCTTCTCATAATACTTTGTTTTAAAAGGAAGCTTCTGATAAATATCCACATTCATGCCAGAGATCCGATGCATCCGTTCCCCGCATTCCTCATAGCGCTGAATGGTTTCATATCCCATATCCACCAGAAAACCCTTTACTCTCGTATAAACCTCCGGACTCATATAAAGCCGGAGCGGGCTCATATCTGCCGTCTCCGGCAGCTCATACAGCCCCCGTATCGTCGCAGACGACAACACCGCACAGGAAACCTTTTCCATATCCAAAAGCGCCAGGATCTCCTGCTCCGCAGACTCAAAATTGCCTCCTGCGATCAGCGCCTCCTGATACCGCTCATAGAAACGGCTCATCCACCGTTCCGGAACCGCTCCCCCGTTTCCCAAAAGCCCCAGATAGATAATGTTGGCGACCCGATGATAATCTGCCGTTCTGAACATCCGCTCCCAATTCATGCGCCCGTACCGAACCTGAAGGGCACCTTTATGCAGGATCGTGCTTATCATATTTACCATCAAACGGCCTTCAAACAAAACCTGATTCATCTCGTCTTCTCCTGTAGCGATCGTTTAGAAAAGAAACAATCATGCAAAACACAGGAAAACGGGAAAGGGAACCCCTCTCCCGCTGTCCCGTTTTCTATGGCTTTTATACAAGGACTTAAGCCATCGTATTTAACAGCATGCCTACTGCATAGTAATTCACCAAATTGTAAGCGCCTCCGGAAACGAAGTTTGCAAACTGCGTGTAGGCATTACCCGCACCGGCAGCACTTCCGCCGCCATTTCCGGAATTTCCGGAAGAACCGGAGGTTTTTCCTCCAAGATCATTGCTCACGATCCTCTGCACGGAATCGGATAATGCCCGGTCAGCCTTCTGAGCCGCATTCTCCGCCAGGCCAAACTGACCGCCCAAAGTATCCACCACAAAATCATAGTCCTTTTCCATGGCCTCAACCAGTTTTTCCTTATCCAGAACCATGTCTCCGGCCTTGTTAAAGCTGATTCCCAATGCCTTCAGCGTCTTCTCATGGGCCATCCCCCTCTGGAATGAGGACAGATGAGCCGCAGTTCCGACACCCCGCCCGGAATTGCTCTCCAGGAGATTGGTGACAGCATTATAACTGTCTACCAGATCCTGTACCGCATCCGTGATCCTGTCGGTGTCCACACCGGAGTAGATATTCGTAGTCCCCTCTTTTTTGAGTTCCACATCCACACGCCCGTAAGCGATGTTAACCTTGTTGGTATCCGATGTGTAGGTCTGCGAATAGCCATCCTGGGTAACGGTATAGCTGGCATCTGCCGCCGCGTTCTCGATATACTCCAGACCTGCGGCCGCGCCGGTCTTCCCGCTCACGGTAAAGCTGTTGGCCGTCCCCGTCGACTTTCCGGTCAGGACCAGGGAAACCTTTCCGTTATCATTCTGCACCGACGCCTTAACGCCTGTCTTGGAATTTCCGTTGACAGCCCTTGCCGCCTCCTGGTACATCTGATTATAGGTTTTCTTCGTTCCGTTCGCATTGGTGCTGCTGATGGAAACAGTCTGATTTCCGCCGGGACCGGCAATCTCAAACTCCATATCTTCCTCTGCAAGATCCGCCGCGAGATTGGAAGCGCTGACATTTTTCTGCGCCTGCGCGATCGAATGCACTTCCAGATTCAGATCCATCCCCGCTTCCAAACGCCAGGATTTTTTTGCTGTCGCCACCGACTCATCCGTCGAACCGGCTTCCAGTTCCGTGAACACGTTCCCGCTCATGCTGGTCTGCAGCTTGGCTGCCGCCGCCTCCAGACCGGTCAATTCCGACTGATAATCCTTCAAAAAGCTGGTCACACTGGCATATGCCGATGTATTCGAACTGGTAGACGATACCCGGCTGGCCGCCTTGATCGCACTATAGGAAGAAGTCGTTTTCAGGGAAGACAGCTGCAGCAGATTGTTGATCGAAGATGAATAGCTATATCCATAGCCGCCGCCTGATACACCACTAATTGACATATAATCCCCTCCTTTCCCGATATTTGTCAATTACAAAGTACCCTGTAGGTAATCTTTTACTTTTGTTTTATAATAGGATCTCTCACCCCCCGCACTCAGATTCATGCGGCGGTCTTTGTCCTGCAGCTGTTCCAGTAGCCGGACTGTCTTTCGCCGCACTTCAAAGATTTTATTTTCTTCCCAGCAGTCTGTGACAGAAGCCGCAGAAGGGTCGCTCTGCATCAGTCTTTTGACCTCTTGTGCATCCCTCCCGCCTGCCCGGGCCAGATCCCAGATCCGGCCGTAGCAGTTGTCTACCTCTGCGATTTCCTCTGCCCTGATATCCAGAAGCAGGGAAGCGGAAACCTCATCATGCCTCGCAAAGGCACTCTGAAGTTCATCCGTCAGCTCATCGACCTTCTTCAGCGAATCGTAGCGTTTTTGAAGAAGAAGCATCATCTGTTCCAAATCTACTGCCATGGTCTCCCCTATCCGGTAACACTTCTCGTGGTGGTCATACGGACATCCCGCACCTGTCTGCCTGCCTCTTCAAATCCGTCCCGGAATTCGGTCAGGACACGGATCACCTGGCCGATATCCTCTTTCCGCCGATCTCTCCCTGCCCGGATCACACTCAGATCATAAAACAGATACTCATAGATACGCCGAAATTCTTCGCTGATCGGCTGCTCCATGTCAAGGATCGAATTCAGATAACGGACGATCCGGACAGTACGGGTGATGCTGTTGTCAAATACTCCGTAATCCTTATCCTCCAGAGCATATTCCGCCATCTTCATCCGCTTGATCGCCTCGTCGTACAACAGAAGCAGCAACTCGGCACCGGACATGGAATAAACGCTCTGTTCCTTGTATTTTTGATATCCATTCATCTTGTTTCCTCCTGAAACGAGAACCAAGCCGCCCTATCAGCCCGACAGGGAAGACAGGTAGCTGGACTGGCTGTTCATGTTGCTGATCGCCGTCTCCATCCTGGTAAACATCTGGATATAGCGGTCCTGCTCCGATTTGAGCTTTGTCTTGAGATCCGCCAGAGTATCCTGCATATCCTTCAGCTGCCTGTAGATCGTATTATTCTGCAGGGACAGGGTCATCCTCTCCGATCCTGCCTCCTCCACGAGACGCCCGTAGGAGCCCTTGTTCAGATAGCTGTACCTGGTGGCATACTGCTTGGTGGTATCGTTTACGATGCTGCCGAGCCCCTTCTTCACGCCGCCGCCTCCGGCAAACACATTCCCCACTTTTTCCGGGTCGCTCTCCATGGCCGCCTTGAATTTCGTCTCGTCAAATTTCAGCGTGCCGCCGTCATAGGCGTCATCGGACATGGTGATCCCCATCTCCTCCAGATCGTCATAGGAGATGCCGTTGTTCATCGCCTGTGTCAGGACGCCCTGCAGATCCATGCTGAGGTCCCGCATGATGGGGTCGTTGAACAGAAGCCCCGATTTCGCCTTCTTCTCCCAGTTCTCGATGGAAGTCTCGTTCATTTCGTCCTTCTGCTCATCGGTCAGGGGGCCGTAATCCTTATCCGGCTTTGTGGTGATCTCCGTATTGACCGCCTTCACCAGGGCATTGTAATCCTCGATGAACTTCTTGACCGCCTCCGTCGCCTTCTCCACATCGGCAGAGGCATTAAAAGTAATGGCCTGCGTCTTGTCAAAGACCACCCCGGATGCATCTGTCTTTATGCTCCCGTCGTCGTTCTTTTCAATCCCAAACTCCCCGGATACCGTGACCTTAAGTCCGTCCAGATCAAAGGTATTGGTCGAGCTGACCACCTTCTCGGGGCCGGTGCCGTAGTCCACATACATCACGGCATCCTCGCCGTCCTTATTGCTGTCAGCGCCTCCGTCACCGAAAATCGCATTTGCCGCCGTGCCTGTCAACTCGATCTTTCTGCCGGAGCCGGTTTCCGTGCTGACCAGCGTGAACTTGTTGCTGGTACCGAGGTAGGAAGCCTTCACCCCCGCGCCGGAGGAATTGATCTTGCTCAGAAGCTGGTTGACCGTGGTCTTCGAGGTCAGCCCGCCGATCTTGACTCCGTTGATCTCAAAGTTCTCAAGAGCTTTTTTGAACTCATCTTCTGTGATATCCTTATCAAATCCCAGCCGCTCGCGGTTTGCCCACAGGCTGCTGTTTGTGCTGACCTTGTTGGAATTCATCACGTCGAAGCCGGTCTGCTTCATGACATCCCCGTCTTTGGATGTGAAGGTGATCAGGTTTTCATCGTCGTCCTTCGCATTGTCGAAGGTGATCTTCGTTTTCCCGTCGGCGTCGGCTGCCGTCTGGCCGACCTTGATCTTATCTTTGCCGAAGGCTTTGTCCAGATGGGCCTGCATCTTTGCAGCAAATTCCGCATTCATATCCTTTGTCGGATCCGACTCCATCGCCTTTAGGGCTTCCGCGTCGGCGGCAGTGATCAGCTCCACTTCTTTGCTCTGGCCGCCGTAGCTTACCGTGAACTTCTTCCCCTTCAGATACTCCGCCATGTTGTCGTAAGTCTTTACATAGTTCGCCGTGAAACCGGAACCTGACACCGCCTTGTTTTCAGCACTGTACTTGTTATAATCCGCCAGGCTGTAGCCCTTCGCACCGTCCGCTCCTCCTGCTTTGGCCGCTTCTTTGTCAAAGCCAAGGGCGCCCAGGGCGGAAGAATTGCCGCTGATCACAATGCCGGCCCTCTCAGCCGCAGCTTTCAGCTCCGTCTCCGATGCCGCAGTGTCGATTTCATATTTATCGCCGGTCAATGTCGCTTTCGCATAATGGACTGTCATCTGATCGGCTGCCTTATCATATTCAAACTGTATGGTGAGATTCAGATCCTTGGAAACAAAAAACTTATCCGCCTTGATCGCCGCGTTCAGATCCTCCGCCAGCTTTTCCGGATCCCCTGTGTAATCGATGGTCTGGGTCTCGCCCTTTTCATCCTTGTAAGAGGTGGGCATAGTAAAGGTGGCATTTTCAAAGAAGCGCCCCTCCGTGCCATAGTGGCCAAAAACCAACTTCGTCCCGCTGAGGTTCGAGGTCTGAGGCTGCTTGTCATAACTCATGTCCGTTGCGATCGCATCGGTGGTCTTCTTCCCGGACTGCACGTTTGCCGCGGTAGCCAGCTTCTCTACCCCCCGTATGGACATGGACTCCAGAAGCTCCGAGGAGCCGCTGGCCTTGACATATTTCGATATCTTCTCATCGCCGTTGGCCGTGATCACGCTCTTTGCGAACATGCTGGCATCCATCACGTTGCTCTTTGCAGAATAAGAGAGATAATTCTCCTGCAGATCCAGGATCTGATTGATGATCCCCTGAAACGCCTCCTGCTTCCAGGTGAGACTGGTGATCGCGTTCTTCTGATTCTGGATCTTCGTCGTAGAAGCCAGAGACATCTGCTCGATAATGGAATCCCGGTCGATGCCGGTCGCCATGCCGCCGTATCCCCGCAGGGTTCCGCTCAAACTGCTGGTTGCTCCTGATACACTCGCCATCTATATTCTCCTTTCTGTAAGCCTGCTTTCTCTCAGCATAACCATTCTATCTAAGTAAAATATCGGCGTTTTCCCTGAATCCATAAGGAAAAAGGAAGGAGGTTCCCCCCTTAAAATCACGGACAGGACCCCTCTGTCCGCTCACAGAGGGGTCCTTCTTTTTTGTTCTCTGATACTGCCCGGCAGGGAGGGCTGTGAACTCCGCGGCTTTAATGCCTCGGCGCTTCTTTGACTTTGATGCAGGCCTTCAGGATCTCGGTCAGCATCGCGATCTTGTAACGGTTCTTATGGTATCCGAGGATCGGAGAAGCGTTGCTGCTGTCAACGATGACATATTTGGCCGGCATATTGGTGAGCACCAGCGCCTGGACGTCGGCACGGCAGCGGTCGCACATGCAGACTCCGTTCTGACGCATCTCGCTCTCCATCTCTCCCTCCATGTCGGAGAGGAGCCGCTCCATGACATTCATCATATTATAGGCACGCTTCTTCTGCTCTTCTTCCGCCGCAGGGAGGGCGGCAGGCGCCGGTGGCTCGGGAACCGCGGATGCGGCGGGCGCAGGCGGTGCGGCAGATGCCGGCGTATCCCCGGACGATGCGGGTGCGGCAGGCTGGGAGGCTGTCTTCTCTTCTTCTGCCGGCTCTGCGGAAAGCGTCCGGTCCACCGCCGCAGCAGGCTCCTGCGCTTCCCCTGAGGCAGCCGTCCCGGCCATCTCCTCCTCGAGCTGTGCCTCCAGGCGGTTTTTGATCTCATTGGAAAGCTTTTCGTTCTCGCTGGTCTCATTGACCACGATCACCTTGTTTTCCGGTGACGCGCCCTGGGACTCCTTTGCCTCTTCCGCCTCAGTTGTCCCGCTTGTCAGCGTATTCAGCAAGTGGGCCGTCTTATTTGTCTTCTTCGCCATGTTATCTTACCTCCTTCAAATGGATCGTCCCGGCGATCTCCTTCAGGAAATCCTGGTAATCCTTTACCGCCGCCGAACGGGGGCTGTAATCAAAAATACTCTCTCCGTGGGCCGGCGCCTCCGCGATCGCGACGCCGTTCCGTATCCTTGTCTCAAAAACCACGGTTCCGATCTGTTTCGCCAGCTGTCCGGCCATTTCCAGCACGTCCCTTGCGAGAAGCGTGCGTTTGTTAAAACGGGTCAGAAGGATCCCCATCACCTTCAGATCCGGATTCAGGGATCCCTGCACCGACTCGATGGTCTCCTTTAACTGGGACAGGCCCACCAGGCTCATGATATCCGTCCCCATGGGGATGATCAGGAAGTCGGAGACCACGTAGGCGTTCACCGTCAGCAGATTCAGGGCCGGCGGCGTATCGATGACCACATAGTCATAGAGGCCGATGATGGGAGCCAGCGTATTTTTAAGGATACTCTCCTTATGTCCGGCAGCCACATTCTCCACACCGCTGCTCAGGGAAATATCCGAGGGCAGGATATCACAGTACTCTGTCCGTCCCACAGCCTCGGCCGTCGTCACCTTCCCCTGCAGAGCGTCCAATACCGTGGGCGCATCGGAAGGCTCCAGCCCCAGGCAGAACCCCAAATTGCCTTGGGGATCCAGATCCACCCCCAGGACCCGCTTTCCGGTGGCTGCGATTCCGGCGGCCAAGGCCGCCGAGGTGGTCGTCTTCCCGACACCGCCCTTTTGATTTGAAACTGTAATGATAGTAGCCAAAATGTACTCCCTCCGCATGGTCGTAAACGTCGTTCCAAACACCGGAGCCGGGTCTGCACACGACATCAGACAGACCCATCCCCCGGACTGCAGCTTTCAGCCCGCCATGAAACACAAAGCCATACTCATACCGTCCGGGATCAGACTCCCGCCCCCGGCTCCGTATCAAATTTCGGCCGAAGCTCATTGAATTTCTCCAGCATCATATCCAGGAGGCCCACCAGATGTCCGATCTCCGGCTTGGCGATCTGCTCATCCGCCCCCAGCTCCCTGCCCTTGATCCGCATCTGCTCGTCGATCAGGGACGAGAAAATAATGACCGGAAGATGCCTCAGCCGGGAATCGTCCTTGATCAGCTTCGTCAGACGGTGCCCGTCCATCTTGGGCATCTCGATATCCGTGATGACCAGATTAACCTTATCGTACAGGTCGGAATCGTTTTTGATCGAATGAAGGTAATCCCACGCCTCCTGGCCGTTGGAAAAATTGATCAGATGAGTAAAGCCCGCCCGCTCCAGACAGTCGTCGATCATCTTCTGAAGGAGCATGGAATCCTCGGCAATGACGATGGGGCTGTCGCAGATCTGCCTTGCGCCAAGCTTCTCCACGTCGGATACCTGGATCGTCGTCTCCGGAGCGATCTCCGCAACGATCTTCTCAAAATCCAGGATCGTCACCAGCTGGCCCTCGCACTGGGCAATACCGGTGGCCACGCCCTCGTTGCCGTTGCTGATGGTCTTATCCGGCTTCTGGATGTCGGTCCAGGAGATCCGGCTGATCCCTTCGATGCTCTCCACACGGAAGGCCACCGTCATCCGGTTGAAATTAGTAATGATAAACAGATCCTTTTCACCGTGCTCTCTGTTCTCCCCGAACAGATAATACACCAGATTGATCACAGTGATCAGCTCCTCCCGGGGCTTGAATATCCCTTCCACGGCCGGATGGGAATGAGGCATCGGCTTCACCTTCTCCGCCATGATGATCTCCTGCACCTTTGCCACGTTGATTCCGTAAAACTCTCCACTCACGGAAAAACGCATGACTTCAATCTCATTTGTTCCCGATTCCAGCAGAATATTGCTTTTATTTTTCTCGACCATTTGCTCCCCTTCCTCTCTACAGGTATTTTTCCGGCTTTCCAAAAGACTTGATCGTCACCTTCCCCGTCGCCACATCCACCAGCATGGTCCTGGCATAGGTGCCTCCCGTATCCTCCGCCACAAGGCGCAGCCCCTCTGCCCTGAGGATCTGCTTTACCTTGGCGGCATTGCGCTCTCCGATGTTTCCGAAGCTGGCGTTTCCCTTGATCGCAAACATCTTCGCCCCTCCGGCGATCTTGACGACGGTACGGGATTTCATCATCCCAAAGGCTCTGAGCTTCCTCAAAGTCTCCTGGATCCCCGTATCTGCATATTTAAACAGACTGCTGTCCGTGGGGCTCTGGCGCTCCGGCAGCATAATGTGCAGAAGCGCTCCCAGCTTAATGGCCGGGTCATAGAAGGAAATCCCGATACAGGAACCCAGAGCGTATGTAATGATACGTCCTTCCCCCCTGGTAAGCTTCATATCACCGATCCCTACTTTTAGTTCCTTTTCCATTCTCAGACACCTAGTTTCCCTAAGATTGCATTCAGCGATTTGATATCCGGAAGCATCAGAAGCCAGTCTGAAAGCTTCTTTCCTTCCATCACAAAGTCTGCGTTAAAATACATCAGCTTATCCGTCTCATAGCCGTATTCCGCAATGGGAACGGTCAAAATCCCACCCAGCATGTTGACCGTGGAGCTTGGCACCGAGAGCGTGATGTCCACGTCCACCAGCTTGGAAAACGCATTGATGTAGGAGCAGATGATGATGTTTCCCACTTCCTCCAGGGCGGAATAAGCCAGCTGATCCATCTCCTCAAAGCAAGTGTATTCCTGTCCCAGCAAGGTCTTCAACACCGTTCCCGCAAAATCCATGTCAAACAGGAACAGCATCAGCCCCTCCACTTCATGATCCATCTTCACCAACGTGGCCGCCACGATCTCCTCTGCGTTTCCGATCCGTGAAAGCGCCTCGTTGTAGCCCAGGATACTGACGGTGGGGATGGAGATCCGGATCTCCTTCTGCAAAAGCTTGGAAAGCGCCGTGGCCGCATGGCTGGTGCCGATACTGCTGATCTCCCGCATCACGTCCAACTCCTGCAGGTTCATATCCTCATAATTTTTAATTCTCATGTATGCCTCTCTTTCTGCCCGCAAAGGCTATCCCGTCCTGTCTCTCATCAGCCACGCAGCGTGTTGATCGTGGACATGATCTCGTCGGAGGTCGTCACCATGCGCAGTGCGTAATTAAAAGCCCTCTGCGCCTCGATCACATGAGAAAATTCCTCCGCCATATCCGTGTCGGAAGCCTCCAGAGCCCCGCCCACCAAGGCATTTGCCCGCTCCGCCTCCACGAGGGGGATCGCCTGTACTCCCGCGTCGGAGGGCACATATTCATTGGCCGCCAGGCTCATCAACCGGCTGGGATACTGAAAGGTGACAAGGCCGATCCGCTGCATGGAAGCCTCCGTCGCCGTGTCGGAACCCTCCAGGTTCTCCATCCGGATCCGCCGGCCGCCTGTATCCAGCACATACTTTTCCGAATCGGTCATCAGGTAAAAATTGCCGTCTTCCATCTGTGCCCGGTGAAAATGCCCGTCCCTGGTATAACTCACATCCCCGGTTTCCGGATCCTGCACCGAGAAAAAGGTATTTCTTTTCGCTATGGCAAAGTCAAGCTCCGAACCGGACTGCTGAAAAGCCCCCGGCTCAAAGGAAGTATAGGTCCTGGCCACCTTCGTGCCGGCTCCCGCCTGCAGGTTGGTCACCGCCTCCTCCGGCTCCTTGATATTGTACTCGATCAGTTCAGAAAAAGCCACCTTTTTCGGCTTAAAGCCGGTATTGTTGACATTGGCCAGATTGTTGGCGATGACGCTCAGACGCCTCGTGGTCTGCGCCGCCCCGATGGCTCCCACATAAAAGGATTTATTCATGATCTTCCTCCTTATACTCTTCCGATGTCCACGGATGATTTCTCCATGATCCTGTCATACATCTTAAGCATCTGTGCCGCGCTCTGGAGCGCCCTCTGGGAACTCATCATGGATGTCATCTCCTCCACCATGTCCACATTGGACTTCTCCAAGTTCTGCCACAACACCTGGGTTTGGTCCGAAGCGGCGAGGGCTGCCTGGTCGGTGGAAAAGAGCCCGTTGTCCTCCCTGTGGAGCTGGTCATAGTCCACAAAATCCACCACTCTGAGGGTTCCGAAGTCCTGTATGTTCACCTGAGCCTGGCCGTTTGTGTAGGTCACGCTGCTGCCCATGATACGCCCCCTGGAATCCACGGAAAACTCTTCATTTCCGATCCGGATCGGCTGTCCGTCGGTTCCCAGCACCCGCCCCTGGTCGTTTAACACCAGATATCCGTCCTGATCTACGGCAAAGGAGCCGTTCCTGGTATAGCGGGTCTGCCCGTCATTTGTCCGGATGCAGAAAAACCCGTTTCCCGACAGGGCGAAATCATAGACGCCGCCGGTGGGCTCAAAGTTTCCCTGCACGTAATCCACGTAAGTCTCGGATGCCGTGACGATCTTGGACCTGGTGATCAGATCCTGGTCATCGCTGTTCCCCCACCTTCCGCTTCTCTTGAACATCTCCTCCTGAAAGGTGGTCGCCACCATCGTATCGTTTTTGTAACCGGGCGTCTGCACATTCACCATGTTGTTGCTGATGACGTTCAGGTTCCTGCTCTGGGTCAGCATCCCCGACACAAGGTTATAAAATCCCTGATACATAAATTGCCCCTCCTTATTGTTCTCTCTCTGTCAAAACGGGGTCCGAAACCCCGACGGATCTTCTTTTTCCCGCGGCCGTCCTTCTCCCGCGAAAGCGCCTCAACGCAGCTCATTCATATATTCCCTGAGCTTGCGGATCGCCGCGCTGTGGATCTGGGATATCCTCGGCTCACTGACATTTAAGACCTGGGCGATCTGCCCCATATTGAGTTCCTCCACGTAGTAGAGGGAGATCACCATCTTTTCCTTTTCCTTTAATTTATCCACTGCCTTTGCCAGAAACTCCAACTGCTCTCCCTTTAAAAAGGAGTGCTCCGGCTGAGAAGAAACATCCATATTGGGAAGCTGCACCGACTGATGGTCCTCATCCCCGCTCATGACCATATCCAGGGAAAGGACATTCGCCATGGTACTGATCTGCTCGATCCTGCGGCATTTCTTCTCATCCATCCCCACGCACTCTGCGATCTCCTCATGGGTGGGCTGGCGCCCAAGCTCCCCGGAGAGCTGCAGCCTGGCGTTTTCAATGGCTTTGTACTGTCTTCTGTAATCCCTGGGCATCCAGTCGCTTTTTCTCATCAGATCGATGATCATTCCCCGGATACGCCTGGAAATAAAAGTCTCGAATTTATTGTCCATGGCCGGATCGTAACGGTCGATCCCCTTTATGATGGCAATGACCCCCTCATTGATGATGTCCTCCATGTCCAGAAAGCCGTCATAGACATTCCGCATCTGGACCGCTATGGCTTTCACAATGTAAAGGTAGCGCATCGTCAGCTCCTGCCGGACCGTAATGGAATGAGTTTCCCGATACAGCGCCAGAAGCTCTTCATTTGTCTTTGCCTCCAGACCATCTATATGTTTCAACATATGAGCTCATCCTCTTCCTCTATCCCTGCCGCATTTCCGGGCCCTCCAGCCGGAGGCTTCCCACTGACTGGATCTGGATATTGCTGGCGATCTCATTAAAGGAAAGCACCCGCACCTTTGGATAAAATGGTTCGACCAGGCGGTAAAAATGGATCCGCATCACCTGGGATGTCAGTACCACCGGGTTCTGGGTAAAGCCGTTAAACTTCCGAAGCTGTTCCGCAAGCTGACGGATCAGGCTCTGTATGATATCCGGGCTCAGGGCCATGTAATAGCCGCCCTCGCCTTTGGATATGGACGCGGCCATGGCGCGCTCCAGCTCCCCGTCCAGGGTGATCACCTTCATGCTGCCGTCCTCGCAGTACATGCGGGTGATGGTACGCTTGAGGGACGTCCGGATCCGCTCCGTCACACCGTCCAGATCCTTGACCGGAAGCCCCGTCTCCTGGATGGTATCGATCATGCTCTCGATGATGGTCTCCAGATCCTTGATGGGAACGCCCTCCTTTAAAAGGCCGGTGAGGATCCTCTGGAACATCCCGTAGGAGACCAGGTTCGGGAACGCCTCCTCGATCAGCTCCGGGGCGGTCTTCTTGGTATTCTCCACCAGATGGACCACCTCCTGGCGGGTCAGGAGTTCAAAGGCATGCTGACGGATGACCTCCGACAGGTGGGTGACGATGACGGACAGCGGATCGATAACCGTATAGCCGTAAAGCTCGGCCCTCTCTCTGTCCTCCGGCCGGATCCACCGGCTGGGGATGCCGTAGGCCGGTTCCACCGTCTCGATGCCGTCGATGATCCGTTCCGGGTTTTCCGGCTCCAGGGCCAGAAAATAGTCGATCAGGATCTCTCCTCTGGCCACCTCCTCGCCTTTGATGCGGATACAGTACTCGTTGGTACTCAGGGCGGAGGAATCCCGCAGCTTGATGGAGGGGATGACCAAACCCATATCCTGGGCATACTGCCTTCTGAAAATAACGATACGGCTGATCATCCGCCCTCCCACAGACTCATCAGCCAACGGAATCAGACTATAGCCGAACTCCATCTCAATGGGTTCCACGGAAAGGAGGTTATAGACATTGTTGACATCCTTGTAGTATTCCTCCTCCGATACCGGAACGGGAGGCGCCTCCTCCCCTTCCCCGGCCGGAACGCCGCCCATATCCGCGGCCATCTGTCCCATCTGCATGGCAAGCCCGGACACGTCCGGCGCTTCCTTGATCCGTTTTGCAAGATAGTAACCGCTTACCACCAGCGCCACCGAGACGACCCCCATGGAGACCTTCGGCATGCCGGGAACGATGGCGATCACCGCCGTGGCAATCCCGGCGATCATGATCGCGTAGGGCTGAGCCAGGAACTGTTTGGACACGTCCTCATTGAGGCTGCCTTCGGAAACGGCACGGGTCACGATCATGCCCGTAGCCGTGGAGATCAAAAGAGATGGAATCTGCCCCACCAGGCCGTCGCCTACCGTGGCGATGGAGTAGGTCGTCAGAACCTCGCCGATGCTCTGCCCCGACTGTACCATGCCGATGATGCTGCCGCCGATCAGGTTGATGGCGGTGGTGATCAGGGACATGATGGAATCGCCCTTGACGATCTTGGTGGCACCGTCCATGGAACCGTAAAAATCCGCCTCCCTCTGGATCTTTTCCCGACGCACCTTGGCCTGCTGTTCGTTGATCAGGCCGGAACTTAAGTCCGCGTCGATAGCCATCTGCTTACCGGGCATGGCGTCCAGGGTAAAACGGGCCGCCACCTCGGCCACACGCTCCGCGCCCTTGGTGATGACCAGGAACTGCATAAGCACGATGATCAGGTAAATAACAAGACCGACCACCACATTTCCCTGAAGGATAAAGTCACCGAAGGCTTTGATGACCGCTCCTGAGGAGCCGCCGTTGCTTAAGATATTTCTGGTGGTCGACACATTGATCCCCAGACGATATAACGTCGTGATCAGGAGGATGGACGGAAACACCGAGAATTCCAGCGGTTCCTTAATAATCATGGTGGTCACAAGGATCATCATGGAAAGCGACATATTCAAAATGATCGCCACATCCACCAGTCCCGCGGGAAGCGGTATGATGAGCAGCAGTACGATCACCAGTACAAATAGTACGATTGAATAATTAAACAGCTTCTTCATGCAAAAACTCCATCCATTGATAATTACCGCAGCATATCTTCCCGATTGCTGACCCGGTAAATATATACAAGAACCTCTGCCACAGCCCCGTAGAACTCTGCCGGGATCTCCCGGTCCAGCTCACAGGAAGCATATAATGCCCTGGCAAGAGGACGGTTTTCGATCACATGGACGCCGTGTTCCTCGCCCGTGCGGACGATGCGCAGCGCCAGCTCATCCTGACCCTTTGCCAGCACCACGGGCGCCGCATTTTTTTCCGGGTCATATTTGATCGCCACCGCAAAGTGGGTCGGGTTACGGATGATCACATCGGCCTCCGGAACCTTCTGCATCATCCGGCTCATGGCCATCTGACGCTGGATCCGCCGGATCCGGCCCTTGATCTCCGGATTCCCTTCGGTCTGTTTGAACTCATCCTTGACCTCCTGCTTGGTCATCTTCAGATCTTTTTCATACTGCCATCTCTGAAAGAGAAAATCAAAAAACGCGACCACCGTAAAGGCAAGGCAGACCTTCATGACCAGGTCAAAGACCATATTTAAGGTCAATACCGCCGAGTTCATCACCGGCAGGCCGATCATCCTCCCGATCTGCGCCAGATCGGCCGTCAGAATGTTGTAGAGAAGGAGCAGGAGAAGTCCGATCTTGATGAGGCTCTTCAAAAGCTCCATCAGGTTTTTTAAAGAAAACAGCTTTTTGATCCCCTTGAGGGGATTCAGCTTGTTGAATTTCGGCCGCAGGGCCTTAAAAGCGACATTAAAACGTGTCTGTACTCCGTGGGACAGGACCCCCAGGAGAAAAGCCGCCAGAAGAAGCGGCAGGGCGCATTTTAATGCGGTGAGCACCGTGACCAGAAACAGCTGATAGGTGAGAAAACTCTCCGGCTCACCGGCCACGGCATCCATGATCCAGTTAAAATACTGCCGGACCTGGGTATAGATGAAAGGAAACAGGATGCGGATCATCCAGAATACGCCAAAGAGGATGACGACCGTACAGATCTCCCGGCTCTGGAATACATTACCTTCTTTTCTGGCGTCTCTGCGCCGTTTACTAGTTGGTTGTTCTGTCTTCTCCTGGCCGTTCTGTTCCGCCAACGCTCACCACATCCTTTCCCGCTTTGACGTGTCAGGCGCCGCCCATGAGCCCGAGCAGCATTCTGAGATTTTCAAACATCCCGGTCAAAAGCCCTCCCATCTTATCCGCGATGGGACTGAAAAGGAGCAGAAGCATCAGCATTCCCACAATGATCTTGATCTGGAAATTGATGGAAAACACATTGATCTGCGGGATCATGCGCATCATGATCCCCACTGCCGCTTCTGTGACCAATTCCATGGCAATGATCGGGAAAGCAAGCTGGACACCCAGGGTAATGGATTCCCGGAAGATATCCAGGACGGCCGTATAGAGAGGCGCCCCGAAGGAGGCCTGCCCGAAGGGCACCATACTCGCGGAACCGAAAAAGATGGACACCAGCCTGAGATGCCCGTTTACCGCAAAAAACAAAAGCATCAGAAACACATAGAGCATTTCTGAACTGACCGTGATCTGGTTCCTCGTCTCCGGATCGTACACCTGGGCCATGCTGAGGCCCATGGTAAAGTCAATGATGGCGGCGGCGTAGCGGATCGCAAAAACCGCCAGAGTCACCGCAAAGCCCAGGACGAAACCCATGAGGAGCTCTGTCACCAGCATGACGCCGAACTCAAGAAGAGAACCCGGCTCCCGCTGCAGTGTCCCTCCGGTCCACATATATAACATCATCGAAAACGTCATGATCAGGGCACCCTTCGCCCTGCCGGGAATGGTGCTGCTCCCGAAAACGGGGTTGAACAGGATCATTCCGCTCATGCGCATTGCGATCAAAGAAAATAAAATCAGCATTCTCCGGTCAACCTCCGGCGATCAGCCCGATCATCATCTGCAGAAAATCCTGCAGTGTCTTAAGCATGCTGCTCCCCAAAAGCCCCAGCATCGCGATGATCGCCAGAAGCTTCGGCACAAAGGTCATCGTCTGTTCATTGATCTGGGTCGCCGCCTGGAAGATGGCAATGACGATCCCGATGATCATGCTGACCAACAAAAGAGGAAGCGCCAGCTTAAGGACCGTCTGGAACATCTGATACATCACGTCAAGCACTTCTGCCTCTGCCATATTCTTCCTCCTTTCTTTCCCCGGCTCATCTGTCCGCCGGTCACATGTTGAAGCTGGTCACGATATTGGAGAAAAGAAGCTGCCAGCCGTCCACCGATACAAAAAGCAAAAGCTTAAAGGGCATAGAGATCATGGTCGGAGGCAGCATCATCATACCCATGGACATCAGGGTCGTCGCCACTACGATATCGATCATCAGAAAGGGAAGATAGATCAGGAAGCCTGCCGTAAAGCCCCGCTTCAGCTCGCTGGTCATGAAAGCCGGCGTGATAACCGTCAGGGGATAGTCCCGGATATCCTCCTCCTCCTCAATCCCGGCCAGATCCACAAACAGATCCAGCGTATCCTTATAGGTATTATGAAGCATAAATTCCTTGATGGGAGGTTCCATCCGGTCCAGCATCTCCTGCTGGGAGATCTCCCCTCTGGTGTAAGGCTGGTACGCCTCCGTGTTGATCTGGCTGAGTACCGGCCTCATGATATAGAGAGTCAGAAACAGAGATATCCCAACCAGCACCATGCTGGGCGGATTCTGCTGTACGCCCATGGCATTCCTGGTAAAGGACAGAATGATGACCGTTCTGACGAAAGAGGTCATCATGATCACGAGAGAAGGCAGAAGGGCGACCAGGGTAAGCAGGAGAATTACGTCCAGGGTCGGCACATTGCCGCCGTTCAGACCACCTAAAAGCTCACTCATCTTTTTTCCCTTTCTCCTTTCTAAGCGACGCCGTATATTTCCGGAACACGTCGGTGAAAGCCGGCGCCCCCGCTATTTTTTCCGCGGGAGTCGCTTCCGTAAATTCGCCCTCCAGATGTTCCAGGAGCTGGAAACCTGCGGCGCTTACGCCGATCAGATAGGTTTCCTCTTTGATCTTAAGCAAAATAAGCTGTTCGCCGGTCCCTTTCCCGAAAGAGCCGCTCCGAAAGGAGAGCTGCTCAATCACCTTCATATACCGGCTTCCCGACGAATTTGCAAACTTCATCCGCTTTCCGAGAAAACGGCTGAACCAGTATGCCAGCGCGAGGACGCAGACAAACATCAGGAATGCGCTGACCAGGGATAACAGATCCCCCCCCACTGCCGCCAGCAGTACCATTTGATCCATCATAAAGCCTCCGGGGTAAAATTCCGGCTGACGATCTCCGTGATGCGGATGCCGAAATTGTCTTCCACGACCACGATATCGCCTCTGGCGATGCATTCACCGTTGACAAACACATCCGCCCGCTCTCCGGCCATCTTATCCAGCACGACCAGCGAGCCCTGGGTAAATTCCAGAATATCCTTCACTAATTTCCTGGTACGCCCGATCTCCACCGAGATCTCCAGGGGAACCTTCATCAGAAGCTCTTTGTTTGCAGCCTCTTCCACGCCGTCGCCCGTATCCTCGGCGAATTTCGGGGAATTGACCGGATGGACCACCGTATTCGGCCTCGTCTTCTCCGCCGGCTCAGGCTTCTCTGTCCTCTCCTTCTGCATCTGGTTCATCATCTCCATCATCTGCATCTGCGACTGCTGCATCTGTGTCATCAGCTGCATCATCATCGGATCCATGGCCGCGGGAGCCTGCTGATAGACCGGCTGCTGCATGGGCACCGGCGCTGATGCCGGCTGCTGCACGGGCACCGGTCCCGGCTGAGGCGCCGTCTCAGGCTGTCCTCCGGCCAGCATAGCCTGGATCTCCTCCTGGGAGAGCATGGCGTCTCCCCCCGACTCGGGGGCCGCCGGCTCAGGCTGCGCTCCGGCCAGCATGGCCTGGATCTCCTCCTGGGAGAGCGACGCATCTCCTCCCGGCTCGGAGGCTGCCGGTTCTTCCGCCTGGCCCCCGGCCAGCATGGCCTGGATCTCCTCCTGGGAGAGCACGCCGTCCGGCGTCTTTGAGGCCGACTGGCTCTCCTCCTCAGCCGCAGCGTTGGTCCGGATCAGAGAACTCTCCGGCTCCGCCACCGGCTGGACCGCCGCATCATCCGCAGAACCAAGAGTATCCGCAAAGGGCGCCAGAAGACGCTTGATCAGATCGATGCTCATGATATTCATGAACTCACTTTTTAAGACATCCCCGATCTCCAGAGTAAAACGGACCAGGACCTGCTCTGTCCCCGAGGGGAAATAGCGCTCTTTAAATGCCAGATCATCTGTGATCTCGAAAGACTTCGGGGTCGAAATATCTACCGTATACCCCAAAAACTCGGAAAGGGCCGTGGCGGAGGATCCCATCATCTGATTCATCACTTCGCAGACCGCGCTTACGTTGATCTCGTCGTCCATGACGAATTCTTCTTCCGGTATTTCCGCTCCCATCAAAATGCCGACAATGACGCGCACGTCATTGCGGCGGAAGATCATAACGTTGTTGCCCTCCAGCCCTTTTACATAGGAGATATTGACCCCTACGGCCGGTTCCATGCGTTTAAAAGAAAACTCGTCACTGGAGAGTACCTGAGCCACCGGCGTGGTTATATTTACCTTTGTGCCCAGCAGGGTTGAAACCGCCGTGGCCGAAGCGCCAAGGCTGATATTCATGATCTCGCCTATGGCGTCCAATTCCATTGCGTTAAAGCTGTTAGCGCCCATTTTCTAATCTCCTTTGTTGTATAGTATCCAACTTACTTTCCTATCTCCAAAGCTTTCTGGGCCATCAGCTTGATCGCATTCAGCGCCGTTACATTTGCTTCATAAGAACGGGTGGCCGACATACTGTCCACCGTCTCCTTGAGCGCATCCACATTGGGCAGGTTTACATATCCATTCTCGTCTGCATCCGGATGGTCCGGATTATAGACCTTGGTAAGCTCTGTGTCATCCTCGATGATCTCGGCAACCCGGACACCTGTCCGGCGGCTCACATATCCTTCTCCTTTAGAGACTTCACGGAGGATGGACTGGAAAGAGCTGCCTCCATAGCTTTCCAGCACGACCTCTTTCCTGCGGTAAGTCCCGCCTGACTCAGTACGGGTCGCATTCATATTTGCAATGTTCTCGGCCGCCACATCCATGCGCACCCTCTGGGCGCTCATGCCGGAGGCACAGATATCAAATGAGCTTAAAAAAGCCACTTACGATCCCTCCTGTCTGTCCTAACCTAAAATCTGATTGGCGGCTTCCACGATACGCTCTGCATTGAAGGGCTTTACGATAAAATCCTTCGCTCCGTATTTGATAGCCTCCACCACCATACTCTGCTGTCCCATGGCAGTGCACATCACGATCCTGGCATCCGGATTACCCTCTTTGATCTTCTTAAGCGCCTGAAGTCCATCCATATTGGGCATCGTGATATCCATGAATACCATATCCGGTTTCTCCGCATCGTATTTTTCCACGGCCTCCGCCCCGTCCTGGGCTTCTACAAAATCGGAAAAGCCGTTCTTTGTCAGAGTATTCTTGATCATCATCCGCATAAAGGCCGCATCATCCACTATCATTATCTTTGCCATATCTGTTTCCACCTTTTCTTCATTTTTTAGATATATGTAAATTTAATTGCGCTCCGTTTATTCGGCAAGGGCCTGCAAAAGCTCCTCTGCCTCGTCTTCCTCCTGGGATTGTCCTACCATTCCCTCGATCTGCACCGCCAGGTTCTTCTTGGAAACGCCCATCCGCCCGGTAAACCAGGCCTGACGCCCCACATAAAGACTGACACTGCTGTTCTCCGGCTTGTTGAGATCGATGATATCTCCAACCTGCAGGCGGTAGATATCGTTCAGATTCAACTGCACCTTCGCAAGCTCTGCCGTGACGGGAAGCTGGGAATAACGGATATTTTCCAGGATGATATCCTTGTTATCCTGATAGGCAAAGCCCTTCGCAATGTGCTTTCGGCTGTCGATCATATAGAAGATCAGCTCCAGCAGGGTCCCCGGCATACAGATCCGGATCTTTTCCATGGACTGGCCGGCCACATCTACGTTCAGATGGATGATCGCCACCGCCTCGTCAAGCCCCACATCCTGCAGCATGCTGGGGTTGGGCTCCACCCTCGCCAGTTCAAAATCCAGATTGATGTAATTGGAAAAGCCGTCCTTCAGAGCGGAAATAAAATATTTCACGATCCGCTGATACAGGGCCCGCTCCACATCAGAATACCGGTAATCGCTCTCCTCACGGACCACCCGGTCTCCGCCCCCCAGCATATGGCTGATCAGCGTCAAGATCAGTCCGGGAGTCACATACATGTACATGGAGATGTTATTCTTCACCCCATCCGGCGTCCCCACATCGACCAGGGTGACGTCGTCATTTTCGTGAAGGCCGTTCACATATTCATAATAACGCTTCTCCTGGACATCGAGTACCGTGATATCCGTCATGGCCCGGAAAATACCATTGACCTGAGACGTCAGGATCCTGGCATAGTTCTCAAAAGAGCTGGTGAGCATCTTCATCCGCTCTTTTGTAAACTTTCTCGGACTGTAGAAATCATATTTATTATATTTTTTTCCGTCAGCCGGCTGCGCTGCCGCGGGCTTTTTCTCCTCGGCCGGCTGCACTGCCGCAGGCTTCTTTTCCTCGGCCTCAGCCTCTTCCTTCGGAGCGTCTCCGCCTCCTCCCGCCATGGACTTGAGAAGCGCATCTATCTGATCCTGAGATAATACGTCTGCCATCGTTTCGCCACCTTTTTCTTAATTCTGCCGCAAAGCCCTACTCGCCTTCAGGAGCAGACACAGGGGCCTGCATGCTGGCGCCGTCCTCCGGCGGTGCGGTCCCCTCGATCGGTTCAAAGCCTTCCTCTCCCTGTGAGGCCGCCGTAGGCGTCCCCGTGGTCACCGTAGTCCTGTCCTCGTTAACGCCGCTGGAAAATTCTTCGTAATATTCATTGAGCGAGCGCACCTCGCTCCCCTCGTTGACCAGAAGAAGCTCCACCCGGCGGTTCTTCGCCCTGCCTTCTGCGTCGTCATTGGAGGCCACCGGCCTGTACTGCCCATAACTGATGTCCGTCAGCTTCTCCGGCTCGATCACGCCCCGCTCCTGGATAAAGATCGTCACCTCGGCTGCGCGCAGAGCAGAGAGCACCCGGTCCTCCCTGGCCTCATTCTGGGCATCCGGCCGCTCCTGGGCTGTGTGGGCCATGATATTGATCTGATTGATCTGATCCGACAAGGGATCAATCACATCGCAGAACACTCCCAATACCTCCTGCCCCTGTTCTGTCAGTTCAAACCGGTCTGGTGCAAAAAAGGTCTTATCCTGAAAAGCCACATAGGTGTAACCGTCCCCGCCGGAAACCGTGACACCCTCGACCCCCTTTTCGTTGAGGGCCTCCACCAGCTGCTCATAGAGCTGCTCGATGTCAGTGACTAGGGCTTCGATTTCGTCGACTTCTTCCGGAATGACTTCTTCCGGATCCAGTTTTATCTCTCCGCTGACCCCGTCCTCGCCATCCGGCATGTTAATGCCGACGGATTCCTCGGACGCCGTGGGATAAATGCTTTGGATAAATATTTTCAGTTTATCCTGATCTATAGTAGACATCGAATACAGCATAACGAAAAAGCATAACAGCAGCGTCACCATGTCGCCGTAGGTGTCCATCCAGCTGCCGCAGTCCTCGCCGCCTCCGCGTTTTTTCATTCCTTTCCTCCTTCAGAGGGCGCCGGTGCATTGCCCGCTTTCGCCAGGAGCTTCTTTCTGGAGCTCTGCTTCACCGCAGACAACAGCCGCTCTCTCAGGGCCTGGGGATTTTCCCCTGCCATAATGGCCAGCACGCCCTCCACGATGGTCGCACAGTAGAGTTCCTCCTCATCCTGCCGGATCCTCAGCTTTTTCGCGATCGGCTGGAAGAACACATTGGCGAGGGCACTGCCGTAAAAAGTGGTGATCAGGGCCACGGACATATCCTGACCCAAGGTAGAAGCGCCGCCCCCATCGTCGAAATTCATGCCTTTTAACATATTGATCAGGCCGATCAGCGTACCGATCATACCGAAGGCCGGCGCATAGCTGGACCCCTTCTCATAGAAACCGGCTGCCTGGTCGTGACGGAGCATCATGGTCTCCATTTCTTTTTCCAGAGCATCCCTCACCTTATCCGGATCGCTGGCATCCACGATCATAAGGATGCTCCGCTTCATAAAGGGATTCTTGATCTCCTCCGCCTTTTCCTCCAGCGCCAGAAGACCGCTCTGTCTGGCTACCATGGCCATATCCACCAGCTGGTCCACCAGCTTCGGGATATTGTATTTTCCACCCTTAAAAAGGATCCCGATATGCTTGGGGATCGCCGCCAGGGATGACAGCGGATAGCTTGCGATCAGGGCCGCAAAGGTCCCGCCGATAACAATCACGATACTGGGAGCGTCAAAAAAATTCCCCAACTTCCCCATATTCGTAAACTGGTCGCTGATACCCATAACAGTCAAAACAGCCGCCAGCACAAGTCCGATTATCCATGAAGGATCCATGTTTTAAGCCACCTCCGTACTTCTCACTTCTTAATTAAACCTATCCTACCGCTCCCGCAGAAGCTCTCTCTCCTCCGGTACCATACAGCTTCTCAAAAATGCCACAATCTGTTCCTGGATCGATTCCACCGAATCCTTCACCAGATAATACTGTTTGTTGTTAAGAAGGATCTTTGTCTCAGGAATCTGTTCGATACATAAAATCTGAAAGTAATTCAAATACCAAGTCGTACCGTCTAACCCAATAACCTTAATCATACACCTTTCTCCCCGAAATGTCCATAGGACTTCCCCATATCCGGACAATTTTTACCCGGAAACGGGGAAGCCATGGATCTAAGTGTTCATGCTGTTAACGCTTCATATTTACAAGCTCTTCCAGAATCTGGTCACTGACCGTGATCATCTTTGTGTTTGCCTGGAAGCCTCTCTGGGTGGTGATCAGCTCGGAGAACTCCTTCGCCATGTCCACATTGGAAGCTTCCACGTAACCGGTGATGAGGCCGGAAGAACCAGCCGTACCCGGCTTATCTGCAAGAACAATACCGGAGTTGTCACCGTTGGACGCCGTATAGTAGCTTCCGCCGGCCTTGGTAAGACCTTCCTGGTTCTGGAAAGTAGCAATAGCTACCTGACCGATAACCGCTTCTTTAATCTCAGTCACTCCGTTATTCGTTACCTGAATACCAACCGTGATCTTCCCTTCACTGTCAATCTTCACACTCTTTGCCAGGGCAATAGAGCCAGCTCCCTGGGAAGGTGCATCAAGATCAATTTTACCATCCTCCATACAGACACGGATAGGCTGCAGATCAGCGCTGAAATCTATCGCACCGTTATTGGCCGGATCACCGGTGATAGCATTATTCGTCGTACGGAAACCGTAGACAAAATTATTGCTGTTGCTGTCTACCAGAAAGCCGTCACTATCAATCTTGAACTGGCCCACACGGGTATACTGAAAATCAGAGCTCTTAATCTCAGTTGTATCATTCGCTATTCCACCATTAATGGCAGCCGTCGCCATCGTCATAAAAAAGCCCTCGCCATCGATAGTTGCCGTCAGTCCTCCCATCTGGGTCGGCGTGCTGGCCCCCATATCCACCCAGATGGACCCCATCATAGTACCGTAGCCGTACTGGGCGGCGTTGACGCCACCGGAACCATTGGCACTTCCGGAACCCGCCGTGGAGTTCGTAGACGTCTGGTACATGGCCTCCTTAAACAGGTAACTCTGGGACTTGTAGCCCGCCGTATTGACGTTGGCGAGGTTATGACCGATTACGTCCAGTTTATTTTGATGCGCACGCAGTCCTGCGACTGCTGAATCCATTGCTCTTAACATTCTTTTCCTACTTCCTTTCTGCTGTCATTCCGGAGCATGCTTCTGATGCTCCGGACGGGCATCCTTTCGGTCCTGCCTTTACATGATAACAGCACTGTCGATATTTGTAAAGATTCTGTCCTTCATATCGTCGGCCGACATGGTGGTGACCACCACGTTGTTGGGAACATTCACGATAAATACGCCCTGGCGGCCAATCACGGCCACGTCCTTCGCGCCCTTTTCTCTTGCCCCCCTCACAGCCTGTTCCAGACCGCCCAAAAGCTCATTGTCCATGGCGATCCCACGCTCCCCCATGCGTTTTGCCGCATGCTTGGAGAAATTCAGTCCCTGCTCCTCCAGAGACCTGGCCCGCAGCATTTCACCGAAAGCAGATCCGCTCACGGAAGGCTGGCCTGCCGCCGCCTCCTGGACTGCGCTCCCTGCGCCAGTTCCGTACTGGAGCTTCCGTATCTCGCTTATGCTCATAGCTCCGACTCCGTTTCTTAACTCACACTGCCTGTTTCCCCTTTATCGGCGTCTCCGTCTCCCGCATTCCCGCCGTCCACGTTCTCACCGCTGGAATCTCCATTTTCCACCGCTCCGGTGACGTCTCCGATCCCCAGAAGATAGCTTAAGGGATAATCTGTGTCGTCGCCTTTAATCCGGAAAGTCGGAATGCTTCCCGTCAGATTCACCGACTCGATGATCCCCACCTTGCTCCCTGTCAGGGTCTCTGTTCCATAAGCGCCCTTCTCGGTGATGGCTACGGTTACTTCCTTCCCCACCATGCCCGCTATATAGGTGGTGGTGCTCATGGCGCTGGAGGCCGTCATAGTCTCCGTCATACTGGAGAGGGCCTGCACCATGGCCATCTGAGTCATCTGGTTCATCATCTCACTGTTGTCCATCGGGTTGGTCAGATCCTGATTCTGAAGCTGTGTAGCCAGAAGCTGGATATAACTGGTGATGGTCAGTGTGTTTTTATCATTGCTCTTGGCCGTATAATAGGTCGAAGCATAGGGATTATTCGTCCCGCTGACATTATCCACCGGCATAACTTTTTCCTCCTTACTTAAATGACTCCGAGCCTTAGCTGCTGCAGGAAGGAATCCTGCTCGTTTCGTTCCTTATGTTCCCTGCCCTCCGGCTCCCGGTCTTTTTGCCGTCCCTCTCCCTGGCGCTCGTCGAAGGGCTGCTCGCTTTCCGGCTGCTCCGCATAGACCACGGTTTCCTGACCGGTCCGCTCCTCCAGGATCGAGGCCAGCTCTCCGGCCCTTGCGCTGAGAAGCTCCAGCGTTCTGGGACTGGTCGCCAGAATGGAGACGGTCGCCTTTCCGCTTTCATAAAGCACACGGATCGTCATTTTTCCGAGAGATGCCGGTTCCAGTTCAATGGTAAGGGTCCCGTCACTTGCGGGAAGCCTCTGGGCAATCGCCCGGCCCACGTCGTTAATCAGATTCGGTTCACTGGTCCTGACCGGCTCGGACACCACATGCCCCGTCTCACGGGCCGCATATTCCCGAATCGGCTGTCCTTCCATCCCGGCAAGCGGCTGCTCCTGTCCCGCCTGCTCCCGCGTACCTTCTTTAGTCTCTGCCGCGGAGGCTTTCACAGGTATTTCCGTCTTCTCAGGCTCCGTCATGGATCCGGGAACTTCCCGGGGCTGTGTCTGTTTTTCCACCGTCCCTGCCAGGATCTTTTTGTCCTGTCCAAAAACAGCCTCCTCCGCCTGCAGTTCCTGTTTTTCCGCCGGCATCCGGACCGTCCGGACCTCTTCCCCACCGGAAAGCCCTGCGGTTTCTGCCATACCGGAAAGCTCCTGCGCCTCCGATATATCCTCCGCCTGCAGCGGCAGTCCCCCGGCTCCGGTCAAAGGCTCCGGCTGTACCAGGATCTCCGGCGATTCTTTTGTCAGTTCCGGGATCTGCGCCTCCGCCTCTGTCGGTACGGCCATCTGCACGCCTGTCTGCTCCTGTAGCTTGAGCAGCAGTTCGGAAGGAAGAACCAGCCCGTCGCTTTTCACGCCGTCTTCTTCTTTGGCATCTTCCGTTTTTCCCTTCGTTCCGCTTTCCTTCACCGGCTTTGTCTCTTCTTTTCCGGCTTCCGGCGCTTTTCCCGGGGAATCTGTTCCGGAAGCTGCCGCTTCCTTTGTACCGCCGTCCGTCCCCTGGCTCTGTTCCTTCAACAGCTTTCCAAAGGCCGCGTCCGTCCCTGACGTCCGATAGCTGCCCCCGGCTTTTGCACCTGCCCGGAGCATCGACACTACTTCTGTCTGGATTTTTTCCACGCGTTTCTCCTTTCTATAAGATTATTTATGATCATCGGCCCCAGGCCGGGATCACCCACGGAATACGGGAATATCACTTCCCATGCTGCGGATCACAAATTCCTCCACAAAGGCTTCCTCCTCTTTCTGCTCGGCGGTCCGATACTCCTTCAGCCGCTTATCCTTCAGCTTCTCGAATTTGGAGGTATCCACCTTTGCGTCGATCACTTCACTCTTCTTTTTCTCTTCTTTCACCTTCAGGGCGGCCAGCCGCTCCTCTTCCTGCTCGATCCGTTCCTCCATCCGCTCGATACACATATCGTAAAGCAGATAGGTCTCAATGGAGGCTCCTCCCGATTTTGTCTCATTAAAGCTGTCTTCATAATCCATAAGCCTGCCGTTTAGCTGCCGGATCTCCTCTTTTTTATCATGAACATTTTTTACGATCGCGGCATGCTCCTTCTTTAAGCCGTCCAGGACCTGCGTTTTATAATTCAGGACCGTTTCCAGACTGTATTGAAACCGCTTCACCTGTCAATCCCTCCATGTCTTATCCGGCGATCGCCCGCATCAGCTTCACCGTTTCGTCATATGAAAAACTTTCATTGATCCCTTGAGTCAAAAATCCATTCATGCTGTTTATCTTGGAAACTGCCTCGTCAAGGGCAGGGTTGGTTCCTTTTTTATAAGCGCCGATGGCGATCAGATCTGCATTTTTCTGATAGAGGGCCAAAAGATTCCGGAAACGCCCGTCGATCCGTTTGTGCTCCTCCGGAACGATCTCCACCATCAGCCTGGAAATACTGGCGCCGATATCAATGGCTGGGAAATGGTTCTCGTTGGCAAGCTGACGGCTCAGGACAATATGGCCGTCCAAGATCCCCCGGACCGTATCAGAGATGGGCTCATTGGTATCGTCGCCCTCCACCAGCACCGTATAAACCCCGGTGATAGACCCCCGGTCAAAATTGCCGCTCCGCTCCAGAAGCTTGGGGAACTCCGCATAAATAGAAGGCGTATAACCCCTCGCAATGGGAGGCTCCCCGATGGCCAGGCCGATCTCCCTCTGCGCCATAGCGTATCGGGTCAAGGAATCCATCATCAGAAGGACATCCATGCCCTGATCACGGAAATATTCTGCTATGGTCGTTGCCACCAGCGGACATTTCATGCGGAGCATGGCCGGCTGGTCTGATGTGGCCACCACCAGTACGGAGCGGCTCATCCCCTCCTCGCCCAGATCCTTCTGGACAAACTCCAGCACCTCGCGGCCACGCTCGCCCACCAGGGCGATCACATTGATATCTGTCTTTACATTTTTGGCGATCATCCCCATCAGGGTACTTTTCCCGACACCGGAACCGGCAAAGATCCCGATCCTCTGGCCCTTCCCGATGGTATTCAGGCCGTCGATGGCCTTTACGCCAAACTCCAGCCGTTCTCTGATCGGCGGTCTGGCCAGCGGATTGATCCCTGGGGGATCCACCGAATAAAATCTTGTGGGATGAAACTCTGCCCCTCCGTCCATGGGTTCTCCCATGGCATTGATGATCCGCCCCCGGAGGAAATCCCCCACAGGGACCTTCAGACGGCGCCTTGTATTTCTCACAAAACTTCCCGCGCTGATCCCGCCCGTATTCTCATAGGCCATCAGCTGGATCCGGTTCTCCTTGAAGCCGACCACCTCGGCCCGGATCTGCCGGTTCTGTTCCTCGTTATAGATCATAACGATATCCCCGATGCTGCTCCTGCCGCCCGAGGCTTCCACGGACATGCCGACTACATTTTCAATTTTTCCAATGCGGCTGATGGTCTCAGAATTGGCGACCAGCTGCGGCAATTTTTTAAACATAGCCGTCCCGCTCCTCTATGATACGTCCGCATTCCCAATGCAGACAGACTTTCCTAGGCACGTATAGTACCTGTGATCTCACGGATATTTTCCATCTGCGTCTCCACACCGATGTCCAGGATTTCCTCCGGCGTCTCGATGATGCAGCTTCCCCGCGCTTCTCTTTCCATGACAATGAACTTGATGCTATCGGACACTCTGGTAAGCTCTGTCACCAGATCCGCATCCGCCTCCATCATCATATCGTAATCCTGTTTCTCCAGGTAGATCTTGAGCCACGCCGTTTTCCGGAGCTTCTCTGTCTCAAAGACGATCATCCTCCGGATAATGTCGCCGCTGGCCTCCAGGCTGGTATGGATCACCTTCTCCGCCACCGCAAAGGCACAGTCCCGAAGCTGATCCAGATATTCCCGCATACAGCGGCTCTTTGCCTGTTCAATGCTCTTCACGGCCTCCGAGAGTTCCTGCCCGGCTGCCTGCTTCTGTTCCTCCAGGACGGCCTCCAACCTTCCCATGGCCTCCGCCTTTCCGGCCTGCCGTCCCTCCTCGAGGCCCCTGGCATAGCCGGCCTGCCTGGCCTCCTCCTTCAGTGCCTCCGCTTCTGACCTGGCATTCTCAAGGATCTCTGCCGCCTGTCTCTCCGCCTCCTGCAGCGCAAGTTCTGCCCGCTCGTCCGCCTCGCGTGCTTTCTCCTCCCGCGCTTTCAGCGCCTCCAGCTCTTCGTCTATATAAAATTTCTTTTCCGACTCCGCCTCCTCTTCCGGGGCGGGTTCATCCAGATTCCGCCGGTTCAATTCCCGCACCACCGGCTGGGAAGCGGTCAGAGGAGGAATGAAATCCCGTACCTTTTCCGGGCTCCACGCCTTGATCACGCTTTTAGACGATGATATCATCCTCGTCACTTCCCTTCTTAATGATCACTTCTCCCCGCTCCTCCAGGTTCCGGATCAGGTTAACAATACGCTGCTGCGCCTCTTCCACATCCTTCAGGCGGACATTGGTCGTGATCTCCAGATCGGCACGGACAGTCTCTGCCATCCTCTTGGACATATTGCTGAAGAAAATATCCTGCATCTCCTGAGAAGCCGTCTTGAGGGCGTATACCACATCCTTGGAATCACAGTCACGCACAAAGCGCTGTACGGAGCGGTCGTCCATATCCAGGATGTTCTCGAAAATGAACATTTTGTCCCGGATATCCTGGGCCAGGTCGGGATTGGTCTTGCCCAGCTCCTCGAAGATCTTCCGCTCGTTGCTGCGGTCCACGTGGTTCATGATATCCGCCACATAATCGATGCCGCCCAGGTTCGTATTGTCCTCGCTGGTGATGATCGCAGAAAATTTCCGTTTCATCTCTTCCTCTACAATGGCGATGGCCTCCGGCGACACCCGGTCCATATTTGCCATACCCTCCAGCACCGGGATCCGTTTCTCCTCCGGAAGCTGCTCCAGGATCCCGGCTGCCTGCTCCGGATCCATATAGGACAGGATCAGGACGATCACCTGGGAGCGCTCATGCTGCAGCAGGGAAAGCAGAGCCTTCGGATCCCCTTTTGTAAAGAAATTAAAGGGCTTGGACTGGAGGGTCTTGGATACCCTCTCCAAAAGGGATCTGGCCGTCGTATCGCCGAACGCCTTCTCCAGGACGTTCCTGGCATAATCCAGCCCGCCGTCGGTCATCATCTTATGAGTCAGGCACAGCTTATAGAACTCATCCAGCGCCTCCTCCACCTGGGAGTTGCTGGTCTTTCCCAGCTTCGCCACCTCATAGGTCAGATCCTCAATGTCCTGCTCACTCAGATATTTGTAGATCTGGGAAGCCCGGTCGGCTCCCAGGGACACAATGACGATAGCCGCTTTCTGCTTGGGAGTCAGAGCAGGCTTTTTCTCTTCTGCCTGGCCATCTTTATTTGTGTTTGTCTGAACTGCGGCCTCCGCCATTTCTACCACCCTCCTCGCTGGTCAGCCATCCCTGTACAAGCTTGGCGACGATCTGCGGATTCTGATCCACCATCTCGCCGATATTCTGCTTCAGCTTCATATTCCGCTGCATCTTAAGTTTGATGATCTCCTCGTTCTGCGATGTCTCTTCCTCTTCTTCCAGGATCGACGCGACCGCCGCGCTGGGAGCCTCTCCCTCAGACCATCCGTCCTCCGCCGCCGCCCCGAGGGCGCCGGCCGGCATGGCTAAAAGTTCCTCCTCTTCCGCCGCTTTTTTCTTCTTTTTCCTTCTCCGAAGAATCAGAAGGAGCAGGATCAAAAGGAACAGGACGGCGCCGGCGATAATGGCGATCAGGATCGGAAGCGGCAGTCCGCCTTCCTCCTCGGGCTCCGGCTGCACTACCGGGACATTGTCCTCGCCGGCCTGAGCCTTGGACTCCGCAGACAAGGTCCGGACAATGGTGATATTGTCCGCCGCATCCTCGGCCGAGATCCCGGAAGCGTTTGCCACCAGGCTCCTAAGCTCCGCCTCCTCC
The DNA here is from genome assembly GCA_947066815.1 of uncultured Lachnotalea sp. Classification (GTDB taxonomy): domain Bacteria; phylum Bacillota; class Clostridia; order Lachnospirales; family Lachnospiraceae; genus Lientehia. The sequence continues at coordinate 2,296 of CAMSZT010000006.1, read as the reverse complement.
ACATCCATATCGTCCGTGTCGATCACGACGCTGACTGTGGTATTTTCCAGCACGCCGGGATCTATCTGGCGCTGTTCTTTGACCATGTTATACAGATAGTTACGGTAAATACTGCTATAGTTGTAGTCGCTTGCCGTACCGTCTCCGTTTTCCCATTCGTAACGGGGCGTCTCCGCGTTGCCGTCGGCACCGGCCACGCCTCCGTCCTCCGGATCCTCTCCGTTCTCGCTGTCTCCGGTCAAAGTCTCTTTCTCAATGAAGCCTCTCTTATCTTCATCGTCTATCTTCTCCGGAGTATTGTAAGTTGTACTCTCCTGGATCAGGGTCGACATGTTCACAGTGCCTTTGACAGCCACCTCCACCTTTCCCCGCCCGTAGATCTTCTCCAGCACAGTCCGGATATTGGCTTCGATGTTGCTTTCGATCAGGCTGGTCAGCTCCGTAAGGTCGCTGGCCGCTGCTGTCGCACCTGTGCCGCCGCTGCTGCCCACCTCCAGCATGGTCGCCGCGTCAAACACGGCAATATTGGTGAAGTTCATCCCCTTCACCGACGTGCTGATCAGACGTCTGACCGCATCCGCGCCGTCCGCCGAAAGGGTGCGCCCGTTCTCCATGGTCACCGTCACCGCGGCAGACGCCTCCGATTCCTCCTCGTCACTTAAAGCATATGTAGATTTCTCCGCCTGGGTGATTGTCACCGTCGCATCCTGCACACCGTCAAAAAGCCGGATCTGTGCACCCAGCCTGTTCTGAAGGTCATACAGGGTATATTGCTTCCTGTCCGATTCCGTGGACATCAGCCCCGCATGATCGATATACATATCATAGGAAAATCCGCTTTTTGGATATCCCTGGCTCAAAAGATCCGCCCTGGTCTGATCTACTGTGGAAGAAGGTACGGAGATCGTCCCGGTACTCTCATTATACCGGAAAGAGATCTCCGACTCCTGCAGAAGGCTTGCCACCTGCGCCGCCTCCGACTGATTCATGCTCGTAAACAGGACGCTGTAGCTGTTGTCTCTGTTAAAATATACGACCGCCGCGATCGCCAGCGCAACGATGATCGTTCCTCCCACAAGGATCGATAACTGCTTTTTTGTTTTTGGTGCCAGTTTCTGCCACCATTCTTTGAACCTCTGCACGTTCTTTCCCAACCTTCACTATCGAATTTTATTACACGTTGATCTTCATCAGCTCATTGTAGGATTCCAGTGCCTTGTTGCGCAGCGAAATAAGGATATCCACACTGAGTGCCGCCTTCATTTCCGCAATGGGCAGAGTATGGACATTGTCAAGCTGCCCCGTACTCAGGAGATACTGCTTGTTCTCCACGTCTGCCTGTGTGGTATAGACCTGATCTATCACATTGTGAAACACATCGGAAAAAAGCGCGACCTCATCGCTGCTCTTGACAGTCCCCTGCCCAAAAGCGCTTCCGGTGTTCCCGATCCTTTCCCACGCCGTCATCGGCGTAATAAACTGCATTCCCTCGAATTCCATATGTATTTCCTGCTCCTTCCCTTATTACACGAAAGAAAACCGGACAGTACGATCTATTCGGTCTCCTGTATCAAGCTCAATTTTTCCGCGCTCCGTCTAGTCTATGAACAAAAAAGAGGATCCATACCCCCAGATATCAGAAGGATCTCGCCGCACTCTGCAGACGCTTCAGATCGTTGTTGACCGAATTCAGCATAAACTGATACTCATACGCCGTGCGGACCAGATCGACCTGCTCCTGATCCATATCCACATTGTTCCCGTCCAGACGGGTGGATTCCGTCTCGTCAACGTGCAGCCTGGCACGGGAGGAATGGATGGCCTGATAGACCGCCGACTTTGTCCCGCTGCCCTCGCCCATGCTGGCGCTTTCCAGTTTTTTGCGGAGGGTCTCCTCAAAAGTTATGTATCTGGTCTTATAGCCGGGAGTGTCCACGTTCGCCACATTATTCAGCCCAACGTTCTGCCGCTCCCATAAAAAGTCCATCATTTTCTCTGTCAGTTCTATGCCGTTCCCGTATAAACCGGCCACACAAATCACTCCTTCTCTCTGTTCTCGTTCGTTCCGACTTACTCAGTATATCAATTTCTGTTTCCAAAAGCAATAGCCTGCGCAAAAAAACAGTTGTTTCCATCGCTAGATTTTTCATCCAATTCTTCTGCTCCAAGCCACAAATCTCTTTTTATCATAACATATCTGCGGGTGCAAAAACAATACTATTTTGTCGATATTTTTTTCACTTGCATTTTGTCAATAGTTATGCAACAACTTTTTGAAAAAATTTAGGCCAGTTTC
>CAMSZT010000005.1 GCA_947066815.1 uncultured Lachnotalea sp. | reverse complement strand
AAACCGATAAAAGCATTATAGGAACGGATCGGATAATCATAGACATTGATCAGACGAATCTTATTGTCAAGCGCGTGCATATGCTTTGTATTTTTATCCAGATATACGATAGAACCTTTACATTCTTTTACTGCCAGATTGGCTTTTTCAAGCAGAAACTTTGTCTTACCCTTCCCCATTTTCCCTGCTATGATCTGCACCATAATGCACTCCTCCTTTAGTCACTGATTATAATTTGTATGCCATATCCTAATTATAGTATAAATTGCCGGAAAGTACAATCCTTATTTCTGAATTTTTGAAAGTAAGGCCGTCATATTTCCATAGAGATCCTCCCGGCCGTCCGCTTTTAAAACAACAGACACATATTGGTTTCCCTGGGAGTCAGAAGACGCCAAAGAGAGACAATTGCCGGCCTCCGGGGTGGTCCCTGTCTTCCCGCCGATGGGCGTCACGCCCTCCGGGGCTTCGGCCTTCCCGTTGAAATACCAGATCCCCCGCCCCCAGGTTGTGGTGACCGGAGTCCCATTATTCTCATACTCGGCCGTGTAGCCGGGGGCGCCGATGACCTCCAGGAAGGTGTCCTGATCCAAAAGCGCATTGTAGATCAGATAGATATCATAGGCCGTGGTATAATGATCCGGGTCCGTAAGGCCGTGGGCGTTGACAAAATGGCTTCCGGTGGCGCCAATCGCCCTCGCCTCCTGGTTCATCAGGGCCGCAAACTGCTCCTCTCCCCCGGCGACCAGCCAGGCGATGACGTTGGCGGCATCGTTCCCGGAGGGCATCATCAGCCCGTAGAGGAGCTGTTCCAGGCTCAGCGTGTCGCCCGGCTTAAGCCCCGCCACGGAGGATTCCGGATCCAGGTCGCGCAGCATTTCCTCCGTCACCGTGACCTTCTCGGAGAGATCCCCATATTTTAAGGCCACGAGAAAGGTCATGCATTTGGTGACGCTGGCCGGGTAGAGGCGCTCATAGGCATTGTGGCTGTAAACGGTCTCCCCGGTCGTGCGGTTGAATACGATCCCGGCCGAAGCGGTGACGGCTCCGTCCGGTTCCGACTCCTCGGCCACACAGAGCCCCTCCCCAAAGAGCGACGGACGTCTCTCGTCCTCTGTTACTTCCAGGGTCCGCAGGGCGGGCCGGGCCTCGTAAGGGACCGGAAGGGAAACGCTGCCGGTCTTTTCTGTTTCTCCGAAAGGCTTTGCAGCCAGGAGAAAGATCCCCGCCCCAAGGGCGGCGACCATGAGCGTCACAAAAAATGCCCGGAGGAATACCCTTCGCCTCCGCACCTGTCTGGCCGTTTTTTTTCTGGGCATGGCTTTAAACTCCTGTTCCATTATTTTCTGAATATTGTCCTGGACAGGGTTCCCGTCCGGATATCCGCCTTGGGGCAGATGTTATTTGAACGCCTCTCTCCACTCCATATCGCCGCGCTCCAGAGCCTTTACCAGAAGTTCGGCGGAGGCCAGGTTGGTAGCCAGGGGAATATTGTGCATGTCGCAGAGACACCCGATATTAAACACATTCGGCTCATGCGACTTTGGATGGAGGGGATCCCTCAGAAAGATCATCAGGTCGATCTGGTTGCTCTCGATCTGCGCCGCAAGCTGCTGCTCTCCCCCAAGATGCCCTGCCAGAAATTTGTGTACGGTCAGATTGGTCACCTCTTCAATGAGGCGTCCCGTAGTACCCGTCGCAAACAGATTGTGCCGGCATAGGATCCCCCGATAAGCGATGGTAAAATTCTGCATCAGTTTTTTCTTTGCGTCATGGGCGATAAATCCCACATTCATAGTTTAGAACCCTCCTCTGTTATTTTCATAGTTTCGTTGAAGCCCCACATTTAGTACTAACCCCATTCCGATAAAGATACTGAGAAGTGAACTCAGCCCCGCGCTGATGAAGGGAAGCGGGAGTCCCGTATTGGGCAGAAGTCCGGTTGCGACACCGATGTTTACAAAGGACTGGAAAGCGATCAGCGCGGCCATGCCGCTGCAGATCAGGCGCCCCGACAAGTCTCTGGCCCGGACGGCCATATAGATACACTCTGCCACAAGGATCAGGAGGAGCGCGATGATGAGCACGCTTCCGATAAAGCCAAGCTCCTCCCCGATCACGGCAAAGATAAAGTCACAGTCCTCCTCCGAAAGGAAGTTCCCGTTTTTCACGGAGGCCAGCGTGGTATTGGCGATGCCCTTTCCGTGAAGCTGGCCAGATCCGATGGCCATGATGGAATTCATCTGCTGCTGGGTGTTGTCCACCGGATATTTGGCCGGATCGAACCAGGACATGATCCGGTTGACCTGGTAAGGCTCCAAAAGCTTCTGTCCCTCCTGCTGGATGGCAAAGATAAACCATACTCCAAAGGGGATGAGGAGGGCCAGGGCGCCCCCGATCCACTTGTAACTGATCTTTGCCACATAGATCATCACCAGGAAGATGACCACTACCACCAGGGCCGTGGACAGATTGGGCTGGTCCAGGATCAGATAGGCGGGGACGGCAAAGAGCACCAGGGCGCTCACGACGATCCGTACCTTGCTGATGTTTTCCCGGTGTCTGTAAAAAAACATGGCGAAGAAGCAGATCAGCATGATCTTGGAAAACTCCGAGGGCTGGATCTGTCCGATGACCGGCAGGGTCAGCCACCGCTGAGCGCCCACGCCGCTTAAGTCCCCCATGAACCTGGTGGCCAGGAGCATGGCAATGTTGACGGCATAGATGGGCCAGTAAAGCAGCAAAACCCAGTGATAATCGATGAGGGATACAAAAAACATGCAAAAAAGCCCAACCGCCACACCGAAGATCTGCTTATAATAGCTGCCTGTGCCTGTCGCGATGGTGGCGCTCTTCACAAAGACGATCCCCACTGCGGCGAGGGCCAGGATGAACAGGATCAGCCGGATGTTGTAATACCGAAAATGATACTCCTTGAATTTAAACATAGTCTATCCTTTTATCTGTTAGGATTCCCATTTTTTTTTCTTTCAGACGCCCCGCCCCCGTTATCCCGGCTGGTCTGGAAGATTTTTTCCAAATTTCATATCCCGGATCGGGATATTTGCAAAAAGCGCGGGAACGGAGCCGTGGCCCTCCTCCGACGGAGTCTGGGTGATCTGGATGTCCAGTGCTTCCGAGTCCACATCCATATATCTGGAAATCACTTTGATGATGTCGTTTTTGATCGCTTCCAGGATCTCAGGAGAACAGTTGGCCCGGTCGGAAACAAGAAGAAGCTTTAACCGGTCCTTCGCCACGTTCCCTGACTTGTTCCTGGAAAAAAAGTCAAACAGTCCCATGACGCTCCTCCTCATTTCTTTTTAAAGGCTCCCGCAAGCCGGGAAAAAAATCCGCTTTTTATGTTCAGATCCAGCATCGGCACATCCTCTCCGGTGATCCGCCTGGAAATGTTCATGTAGGCCTGTCCCGCCAGACAGTCGGAACCGGTCAGCGGCTCTCCCTGGTTGCTGGAGATCACAATGCTCTCATCGTCCGGGACCGCGCCGATCAGCCGGACAGCCAGGATATCGATGACATCCTCGATGGACATCATATCCCCTCTTTTTACCATATCCATGCGGATCCGGTTGACGATCAGGTCGATCTGGCGGATGTCATTGGATTCTAAGAGCCCGATGATCCGGTCGGCATCCCGGATGGCGGAGACCTCCGGCGTCGTGACTACGATGGCCCTGTCGGCTCCGGCGATGGCATTTTTAAAGCCCTGTTCGATGCCGGCCGGGCAATCCAAGAGTATGTAATCAAAATCCCCCTTCAGGGAACCGATCAGTTTTTTCATCTGTTCCGGCGAGACGCTGGATTTGTCTCTGGTCTGGGCCGAGGGCAGAAGCTGAAGGGCAGGGTAACGTTTGTCCTTGATCAGGGCCTGGCTTAAACGGCAGCTTCCCTCGATCACATCCACCAGGTTGTAAACAATGCGGTTTTCCAATCCCATGACCACATCCAGGTTCCGAAGGCCGATGTCCGTATCGATCAACACGACCTTTTTGTTCAGCATGGCGAGACCTGTTCCCAAATTGGCGGAAGTAGTTGTTTTCCCGACTCCGCCCTTTCCGGACGTAATAACGATCACTTCACTCATTTTTCTTTCCTCCACAATTCAGATTCCGGCACTGGGAAAAGCTTACGGTATCCGCGGCCTCCCCGTTTAAGGGGGCGACATGGATCGTTCCCAGGTCCAGATACGCGATCTGCGCACCGTCGGAGGGCTTTTTCCTCCCGCCCATGCGGGCGGTCACCTCTCCGATCCGGATCTGAATGGGGTCCATCTCCAGGGCCGCGACAATGGCATGCTTCCTTCCGCCCAGTCCGGCAATGGCCGTACCGCGCAGAGCGCCGAGCACAATGATATTTCCTTTGGCGACGATCCGGGCGCCGGGATCCACATCACCGAGCATGATGATGCTTCCCTCCGCCTCCAGCACCTGCCCGGAGCGGAGCGTTCCCTTATAGAACTGTCCGTCCCCGGAGGGCTTATCGCCTGCTTCCTCTTCGGCCTTTTTCTCCAAAGCTTTTTTGAAAAAGGCTTCACGTGCCTTGTCCGTGTCGATGACACAGGAGATCTCAATCTCGGAATTTTCACAAATGGTATTTACGATCGCATTGATTTCCTCCGTTGTAAGTTTCCGTCCTTCAAAGGAAACGGCCATATTCGCGCCGCGGAAGAAGCGGGCGGATTCCTGGAATTTTTTCCGGATATCCGAGAGCAGTTCCTCCATGGGGACTTCCGGATCCAGAAACACGGAAAGGCCGTAATTATTTCCCTTGATGATGACTGTCTGCCGCATGGTCTCACCTCTTAAGGTCAATCGGATACATGATGCAGATCGGCGTCCGAAGCACGGTTGTTTTCCAGGATGGAATCCAGGGTGACGTAGCCGAAATAATAACTCAGGATCTGTTCCGATAAGGCGCCGGAATAGCTGGAGCCGTAACCGTTGGGGATCGCCACGGAAAGGGCGACCTTTGGCTGCTCGGCCGGCGCATATGCGATAAAGGTTGCATGGTTTGCCCGGCCCTTGGACTGCTCTGCGGTACCGGACTTGGCGGAAAAACCGATCTCGTTCAGTACCTTGGAATCCTTGAAATTCTGGGCAAAGGTCCCTCGGGGGCCTACAACCTCCTGCATACCCTGCTGGATGATGTTCCAGGTGGACTGGGACAGCTCGACATGCTGTTCGATGTCCGGTTCATAGGTTTTTACCACCTGGCCGTCACTTTTCTGTATTTTGGAAACCAGACTGTATTTATAAAGATTTCCCTTGCTGGCCAGAGTCGTGATATATCTGGAAAGATGGATAGCGGCATAGGTGTGGGTCCCCTGTCCGATACAGGACGGGATCGGGTTCTGGTCGGTGATGTGGGGTGCGTTCTCCGCGATCTCCACCCCTGATTTCTCTCCCAGACCGAACATGGACGCATATTTCCGGATGGTCTCGATCCCGCGGTTTCCGCTGTAGGTCCCGTTTTCCTGTGAGATCAGCCACCCGATCTCGCAGAAATAATAGTTGCAGGACTGGGCGACGGCCGTAATGATATCGATGGGCCCGTGTCCGATAATATTCCAGCAGCGCAGGTGGAGCCCTTGCCGCTCAAAGGTTCCCGTATCGTCGATGATCGTGGCCGGGGAGACGACCCCCTCCTCCAGGCCGATCACGGAGGTCAGCACCTTGAAAATGGAGCCGGGAGCCGTCTCCACCTGGGTCGCCCTGTTTAAGAAGGGCTGGCTTAAGTCGTTGTACAGGCTCCAGTAATAGTCCGCGTCGATGGAACCGGAAAACCGGTTGATATCGTAGCCCGGATAAGTCACCAGGGCGAGGACCTCACCCGAATTGGGATCCGTCAGCACGCAGGAGGCCGAACAGGGGTCCAGGGCGAGCTGCGCCGGAGTCAGTTCGATGTTGTAGATCTTCTCTTTGAGGAACTCAAAGGCCGTGTCCTCATTTCCGGACGTCAGCTTTGAAATGGCCGCCTCGTCCCGCTCCAGTATCCCCTGCTCAAACAGGCAGAGGCAGAGCTCCCGCCCGCTGACCACATTGTCATAGATCAGGTACTTGTAGACCAGCTTCTGGAAGCCGGTATTGTTTTCCATGGCTGTCATAAGGGTCTGGATCAGGATACGGAAGGTGTCGTCCGTGCTGGTGTATTTCTCCTCCGAATCCAGCTTTTCCGGGTCGATCCAGCCCTCCTCCACCGCATGGTAAAGGAACTGATGGAAGCTGACGCCCGTCTCGCTGGCCCATCCCATATAGATCTCGTCGGAGGTGGTAAAGGAACCCTCCAGGAAAAAGGAGTTATCCCGCATATAATCGTAAATATAATCCTGATAATCCTGCATATCGGCGCCGCACCGATCATAGGAGGGGGCTCCCTCGCTCATGAGCTGAGAGGTGACCGAAGGGATCACGGAGCCCATCCGGGAGGTGTAGCGGCCGTAAATACTCTGTTCCAGGGCCGAACCCTCCGGGAACTTTTCCATGGCCAGGATGTGGTTGTTGATAAATTGAAAATAGGCATCCCGCACCGGGATCCGGATCTTGGAAGCGTCCGTATCTTCCGTGACCACGTAGGCAGGGTCATTTTCCAGGCGGTTCACCAGGATACCGGCCAGGTTCTGCTCCAAAAGGTGGTAGACTCCCACCTGGAGATCCCGGTCAATGCTCAGGTACACGTCGTTTCCTGTCTCCGGCTCCACCGTGTCGGTGACCTCCAGGATCCGTCCCTCGCTGTCCAGATACATGGTCTGGCTCCCTTTGACGCCGGAGAGCTCCAGCTCCATGGCGGATTCAATGCCGGACTTCCCGATGACGTCCCCAAGCTCGTAGCTTTCGTCGGAGGCGGAGAGCTCCTCCAGCTCGTCCGCGTCGGCCTGCCCTGTGTATCCCAGGATGTGGGCAAATTCAAAGCTGTCGTTGTAGATGCGGACCGTCTTTTCCTCCACATTGACGTCCTTCAGGACATCCGCGTTTTCCTTGATATCGGCCACGGTCTCCAGTTTGATATCGGAGGCCACCGTGACCGCGTCGTAGCGGCGGAAGGCATTTAAGGTCATGGCATAACGGATGTTTAACATCTTAAGGGCTGTTCCGTCGTCCACCTCGTAGGTGGTCTTGTCCGCGTTCTCCCCGATCCCGTACCGCTCCTTCAGGATCTTGAACAGTTCCGCGGCAGACACGTCGGAGGGATATTTTTCCTTTTCGTCGTCCAGCTCCTCCACGGATTTGAGGCCGTAAACGTCCCGCAGGAAGCGGAGCCGCTCCTCCTCGCTCCTGGTGGTGTACTGCATGCTTCCGTTTTCGTCCAGGTTCAGGGAGAGGGAGGTGAGCAGGGTCTCCCCGTGGGCTTCCAGGATGGGGATCAGGCGCAGCAGCATCTCATTCCGCTCATATCCGTTTTTATAATAGCCGGAATCCCCGATGGAAACGGCATAGGCCAGCTTGCTGTAGGCCAGGAGTTTTCCGTTCCGGTCGTAAATATTCCCTCTGGTACCGGAAGTACTCACCTTATTCAGCGTCTTCTGTACATAATTGGCCTGATAATCGGCGCCGTTTACGATCTGAAGCTTAAACAGCCGCATCACCAGGATGCCGAACATGGCGATAAAAAGGATGCTCACAACGAACAGTCTGGACTTTACGATCTTCTTCAGTATGCTTCCGATAAATTCCAATAATTCTCTAAACAAACTTTGCCGCACTCCTTCGTTCTGCTTCTTCCAGCCTGTAATTGACAGAGGATATGATCTGATAGACCACACCGGTCAGGACCGCCGTGTAGATCACCTCCGGCAGGATGATATGGAGCAGATAATAAACAAAATCCAGCCGGTTCCGGATCAGGAACCGGAACACATAGAGATAACCGCCGTAAAGAAAGCTGCAGAGGGTGGTGACCAGCAGCGGGAACAGGATATAGTCCGAATACAGCCAATGGTGGAGGACGCCGTTCACATAGCCGATCAGGATGAAAATGACCATATGAAAGCCTACGGCATCCATGGAGGCGATGTCCATCAGAAGGCCGCAGGCAAAGCCCACCGCCATCCCCTGAGTCTTTCCGTTCATGAAACCAAAGGCCACGGTAATGATCAGAAGGATGTTCGGCACCGTATCGATGAGCGGGCTGTTGGCAAACAGCCCGAACTGGAGCAGGAATCCTGCAAATATGATAAAGGCTGTCACAAAGATCCGTTTTAACCGTTTCAAGACTGATTCTCCTCACCTGTCACCTTTAAGGTCTTGATCACCAGAACCGTCTGGAGATGGCCGAAATCCACCTCCGGGATCAGGTAACCGGACTTGGTCACATTGTTGCTGTCAACCTGGATGTCTGCCGCATATCCGATCAGGATATTGGGAAGGTATTTGTCGCTGATGTTGGAGGTGACGATCTTGTCGTCGTCCCAGATGTTGTCGTTCTTGTCAATATAGCTGATCCGGAGCTTTCCGTCCGCGTAAAGCTGCAGGTCTCCCGACACGATACAGGTGTCGCCGGAATTTAAGGACATGGCGCTGACATTGCTGTCGTCGTCAATGATGGTGCGGACCTTCGCGTAATTTTTTCCCACATCGGTGACGATGCCCACCAGACCGCCGTCGGCGATCACATTCATATCGGTCTCGATGCCGTCCTCCGTCCCCTTGTCAATGACAAAGGAATGGTACCAGTTTCCGGCATCCTTCTGGATGATCCGGGCCCCGGTGGTCTCATAATCGCTGTACTGGCCTTTGAGTTCGAAAAGCTCCCGGAGCTCCTCAAGCTCCCGCTGCCCCTGCTGATAATTGCCGATGTCCTCCTTGAGGGCGGCCAGCTCTTCCTTCAACTGCTGGTTTTCCGCCCTCGCCTCCTCCAGGCTCTGATAATCAAAGGCCGTGTCGGCAAACCGGCTTCCCAGCTGGTTCAGTCCTTTCTGCATGGGGGCGAGGATCGTGTTCACCGCGTTTGTGACCGGGCTCAGGAAACCGGGCCGGAAATAACTCACGGCCAGGAGCACGGCACAGAAAAGCATCAGAAAAAACAGGATATATCTGGCCGGAAGAGAAAACTTCTTCTTGTCTTTCATTCTATAAGGTTCCTCGTTCTTTTAAACTGATATAACAATTATCCCCGATGACGATATGGTCGAGGAGGGGGATCCCCAGCAGGTCTCCCACCTCCGCCACCCGTTTTGTCACCAGGATATCCTCCTCGGAGGGTTCCGGATCCCCGCTTGGATGGTTGTGGAGGAGGATCATGCCCACGGCCTGGTACCGGAGCGCATCCAGAAAGATCTCCCTGGGGGAGATGTGAGCCTCATTGACGGTCCCGACGGACAGTACCGTTTCTTTTAACAGATGTCCCTTCGTGTCCAGGAACGCGGCCCGAAGCTCCTCCTTCTCCTTGTGGCGCATCTCTTCCATAAAATAGGAAGCCACGCCTTTCGGAGTCTGAAAGGCCTCCTCCCTGGCGATGCGGCTCCGGCTGATCCGTTTGGCAAACTCTCCGATGCAGGAGAGCTGGATGGACTTGACGGATCCGATCCCGGAAACCTTCCGGAATTCCCCGCAGGTCAGATGATAAAGCCCCGGAAGGCCGCCATAGGGAGCGCAGAGCTCCAGGACCTGTCTGGCCGTCTCCAGGGCGCCCTGCCCTCTCGTCCCGGTCCGGAGGATCACTGCCAGAAGTTCTGCGTCTGTAAGTCCGTCCGGTCCGAACGCCCGGCACTTTTCATAGGGACGTTCGGAAACCGGAAGTTCACGGATGGTATTTCGTGTCATATGCTGCCTGCCTCCTTATCTCAAAATAACCCCCTTTCATTCATGGTGATATCTGCGATGCCGATATGGGGGTGTGTTTTGTGAAGTCAGGCTCAAGATCGATCGTGTCGTATAAAAGTCCTTATGCCCTTCAGAGCAGCCGGTAGATCACAATGGCGATCACCATCCCAAGGATCCCTGCGATCGTGATCTTGATGGTCAGGGCAAAGGTGATGGTCAGGATCCCAAGATCCAGGACCATGGGGCTTGCGAGGCCAAAGGTCTGTCCGAAATTCAGCCACCCGAAGGCGGAAAGACCGCCCAGGAGCTGTCCGAGAAAACCGCCCAGCACGATCCCTGATAAGATCAGGATCAGCAGGGACCATTTGCTTTTTGCTGTCTTCATTGGTGATCCTCTCCTGTCTTTTTAAGCTCTCCAAGCTTAAAATCACTGTCTACCAGTTTATCACAAATTCAGGTTTCTGTACACAGAAAAACAAAATCTTAAGGAAATTTAAGGAATTTCTCATAATCCGACCAGATCCGCCTCCAGGAGTTTCTGCGCCGAGGAGAGGATGCCGGCCTTCGCGTGATACCAGGTCAGCCCGCCCTGGAAAAATACGGTGTAGGGCGGCTTTAAAGGGCCGTCGGCGGAGAGCTCGATGGAGGAACCCTGGATGAAGGCGCCGGCCGCCATGATGACGTCGCTGTCGTAGCCGGGCATGGCCCAGGGCTCCGGAGTCACAAAGGAATCCACGGGGGCCGCCGCCTGGATCCCCAGGCAGAAGGCCTTTAAGGCTTCCGGGGAGCCCAGGTCCACCGCCTGGATGATGTCATGACGCACCGTTTTAGAAGAAGGAAACACGGGAAACCCCAATTTTTCGTACAGGGCGGCCGCAAAGACGGCGCCCTTCACGGCTCCGGCCGTCACCGTCGGTGCGAGGAAAAAGCCTTGGTATAAGGTCTGGGAGAGACCCAGGCTGGCCCCCACCTCCTTTCCCAGGCCGGGAGCGCTCAAACGGAAGGCCGCCTGCTCCACGTACTCTTCTTTTCCCACAATATAGCCGCCGCAGGGAGCCAGTCCTCCGCCCGGATTCTTGATCAGGGAACCGACGCAAAGGTCCGCCCCCGCGTCGGTCGGTTCGATGGCTTCCGTGAATTCCCCGTAGCAGTTGTCCACCATGCAGATGATGTCCGGCTTTTTTGACTTGAGAAAGGCGACCAGCTCGCCGATGGCGGAGACGGACAGGGTGGGCCTTGTGGCATAGCCCTTGGACCGCTGGATGGTGGCCAGCTTTGTTTTTTTGTTTATGGCCCGGCCGATGGCCTCGTAGTCAAAGGAGCCGTCCTCCTTTAGATCTGCCTGGGCGTAGGAGACGCCGTATTCTTTCAGGGAGCCCTTGGAGGGGCGGATGCCGATGACCTCCTCCAGTGTATCATAGGGCCGTCCCACCGGCGAGAGCAGCTCGTCCCCGGGTCTTAAGTTTGCCGAGAGGGCCACGGCCAGGGCGTGGGTGCCGCAGGTGATCTGGGGCCGCACCAGGGCCGCCTCGGCGTGGAACACGTCCGCATAGATCTGCTCCAGGGTCTCCCGGCCCAAATCGTTGTAACCGTATCCGGTGGAGCCGGAAAAATGCGCCTCCGATACCCGGTTTTTCTGCATGGCGTGAAGCACTTTCATCTGATTGTATTCTGCAATCTGGTCGATGGCGTCAAAGCGCTCTTTTAGAGAAGCCTCTATTTCCGCGCCCAGGGCCAGAAGCCGTTCGTCGTAGCCCAGGGAGCGGTATAGGTTGTGTAAGGGTGGATTGTTTGAAGTGGTCATGAAAAAAAACTCCTTGTTTTTTTCTAAATTTCACGCAGGTCTGCAAAGCTCCTGCGGCCGCAGACACGTCGGAACCCGGCACGTCGCTGCGCCCCCGATCAGCCGGGATCCTTCCTCTAATGAAGCTGGAGAAAGGAACCCGGCAGGTATGCTCGCGCCGTCTGCCGGTTTCTCTCCTATCGTCTGCTTGCCGCAGGATCTTTGCAGACCTGCTGGATATCCTGCTGTCCCGGACACGTCGGAACCCGGCACGTCGTTGCGCCCCCGATCAGCCGGGATCCTTCCTCTAATGAAGCTGGAGAAAGGATTCCGTCAGTAGACCTTCTGGGGCACGCTGCGCCGGAAGGCTGCTTGCACTTCCGAGAGCAGCTTCTGGTCTGTCAGAAGCTCTGCTGCCCCGCAGGCCATCGCCAGCGCGCATTTCACGGCTTTTTCAGCCGCCTGGGGGCTGTCCGCCAGGGGGATGAAATCCGCCTCGTGACAGTCGGTGTTTCCGTCTCCGACGCCGGCGTAGCCGTAAAAGACGGGAACGAGATGGCTGACTGTCCCCAGGTCAGTGGAGCCCGGATCCTGTCTGGCGGAGGTCACATCCCCAAAGCCGGCCCGCTCCAGGTGGACCGCCATGCGCTCCATGAGGACCTCGTTTGGCTCCAGGTCGTCGTAGCTGTTTTCAAACTTTCTGACGGTAAGCTCTGCTCCCGTCATCAGGGCCGCGCCGCGGGCGCAGTCGATGACCCGCCTGGAGACTTCATCCAGATCGTCCCGCTTCTCACTCCGGACGTAAAAACGGCAGGCGGCGGACTCCGGGATGATGTTGACCGCAGAACCGCCGTCCGTGACGATCCCATGGATCCGGACGTCCGGCCGGAGCTGCTGGCGGAGGGCATTGATTCCGGCAAAGGTCAGATTTACCGCGTCCAGGGCATTGATCCCCCGCTCCGGCGCCGAGGCGGCATGGCTTGCCTTCCCCCGGAAGGAAAATTCCCAGGAATCGATGGCGAGGGCACGGGGACGGAGGCTGTTGCACTTATTCAGATGCATTTCAAAGACGGCGTCGATCCCCTGAAACGCCCCGTTTTTTGCCAGGATCACTTTCCCGCCGACGGTTTCCTCCGCCGGGGTGCCGAGCACGACGACTGTTCCCTGCCATCCGCCGGTCCGGCTTAGAAGGAGGGCTGCGCCGACGGAGGCCGCCGCGACCCAGTTGTGCCCGCAGGCATGGGCGGGCTGCTTGTTTTCTCCGTATCCGGGCAGCGCGTCATATTCCGCCAAGAATGCAATGGTTGCTCCCTCGCCCCGGCAAAGCTCGGCGCGAAAAGCCGTTTCCATGGTTCCATAGGGACAGGTGACCGAAAATCCTGTCTCTCGCAGCACTTTTGTCAGGTAACGGCAGCTCTCGTACTCCTTTTCCCCCAGCTCCGGATGGGTAAAAATGTAATGGCTGATGTCCATGATCTGGTCTGCGCTTTCCGCCGCGATCGACCTTAGTGATTCCCAAAGAGAATGCTCCGACAACTCCTTCTCCCCCTCATATATGATGTCGTTATGATAAAAGTTCTCTTCTGAACAGGATCTCCTCCAATTCTTTTAAGGCTTCCTCTTCTGTCTTCTCGTCCAGGGAAAGCCAGTCGGTCTGCCGCTCCCTCTTAAACCAGGTGAGCTGCCGTTTGGCAAAATGTCTGGTGTCCCGCTTTAAGACCCGGACGGCCTCGGCGTAATCCGTATCTCCGTCCAGATACGAGAGCAGCTCCTTGTAGCCGAGGCCCTGCATGGAAACCATGTCCTTTGTGAGGCCCATGGCCTTAAGCCTCTTCACTTCGTCGAGGAGCCCGCCCTCAAGCATCGCATCCACCCGCAGGTCGATCCTCCGGTAGAGCTCCGCCCGGTCCCTGTTCAAGACCACGTAGGCAAACCGGTAGGGGGACGCCTTTTCCCGCTCTGTCTTATTGTGCCCGGAAATGGGTTTTCCCGTCTTTTCATAAAATTCCAGGGCGCGGATCACCCGCTTTACGTTATTTTCGTGGATCTCCTTTGCCGCCCCGGGGTCCCGCTCCCGAAGGAGGCCGTGGAGATAGGAGGCCCCCCGCGTCCTCGCAAGGGCCTCCAGCCCTTCCCGGTAAGAAGGGTCCGCGTCGTTCTCCGTAAAATCGATGTCGTATAGAAGGGCCTGGATATAGAATCCGGTGCCTCCGGTGAGGATGGGCAGACGGCCCCGCTCATAGATCCCCTCCAGGACGGCCTCGGCCATCTCTTTAAACCGGACCACGTGGAAAGCTTCTCCCGGGTCCAGCACGTCGATCAGATGGTGGGGGACGCCGTCCATCTCCTCTCTGGTCACTTTGGCAGAGCCGATGTCCATCCCCCGGTAGACCTGCATGGAATCGGCGCTTATGATCTCCCCGCCAAACCGTTTGGCGGCCTTCACGGAGAGGGAGGTTTTCCCCACGGCCGTCGGGCCGGTCAAGATCAACAATTTTTTCTTCATAATCTCATGACCTCTTTCCGGCGTGGGTTTTTTCCGCAGAACCGCACGCTCCTATCCGTTCTTTTCCCCCAGGTGCGCGATGCTCTTCACAAGGAATTCCTGATCTGCCCTTGTCAGCTCCAAAAAATGACACCCGTACTCGAAGTTCTCCGGTCCCCGCTCCACCACCCGCAGCACTTCACAGTACACCACAAAGGGGGAACCGCTCTCGGACAGCTTTGTCTTCAGAAAAACCCGGTCTCCCTTGTGGTATCGGTACCCGGAACCGATGCTGGCCCCGCCCGCGCTGATGTCGAACAACCGGCAGGGCTTCTCTTCTGTCCCGCCTTCTGCGGTGACCGTCCCCTCCAGATCCGTGCTCAGACGTGAGAAAGAGCGTTCGTTTTCCACGTTGGTGATGGAAAGGCATTCCACCTGCCAGGTGTGTCTCGCTTTTGGCGCAATGTCCCCCTCCATCAAAACGGCTTTTCGGCTCCGGTCATTGTAGCCCCGGATCGTTACATGGAAGGCGCCTTTCTCCTGAAGCGCTCCTGCGCCGGTATCCCGGAAGATCTCTCCGTCCGAATACTGGAAAAGTTCTGCCCTGTTCCTCCCGGGATCATGCAGCCTGGCGATAAAGAGCAGCCGCCCGTCGGGGGTTTCCACCACCACCCGCATGCCGGAGTAGATCTCCAGTTCCCGCATATCGCTCTTATCCCCGCCTCCCTGGGTATCCTCTTTTTCTCCCGATTTTTTAAACAGATCAAACAGCTTCACCTTGTGACCTCCTGGTTT
Source organism: uncultured Lachnotalea sp. (assembly GCA_947066815.1). Lineage (GTDB taxonomy): Bacteria > Bacillota > Clostridia > Lachnospirales > Lachnospiraceae > Lientehia. Next base: position 92,290 of record CAMSZT010000005.1, on the reverse strand, counting down.
CATTGACTCAGACAATCCTTTTAAACTTTTTTTCCAGCTCTCTTTTGCTCATGGAAACGATGGTGGGCCTTCCGTGGGGACAGGCATACGGGTTTTCCAGGGTGAGGAGCTCGTCGATGAGCGCCTCCGCCTCGGCAAAGGAGAGGCGGTCTCCCCCCTTGACGGCGGCCCTGCAGCTCATGGAAGCCAGCTTCTCCAGGATCAGTTCGTCGGATCCTCCGGAGAGCTCGCCGGTCAGGCTGTCAAGAAGCTCCAGGAGGAGCTCCTTCTGGGCGATGCCGTAGAGGTTGGCCGGAACGGCGCTCACGGCGTACTCCTTTCCGCCGAAGGGCTCGATCACGAAGCCCATCCGGGAAAACTTCTCCTGATACCGGTCAAGGATCTCCTCCTCCCTCATGCTGAGGGTCAGGAGAATGGGCGGGCTCACCATCTGTCCGTATATTTTCTTCTCCGAAAGCTCCCTCACCATCCGTTCATAGAGGACCTTCTCGTGGGCCGCGTGCTGGTCAATGATCAGAAATTCCTCCTTGTACTGGATCAGCCAGTAAGTGTCAAAGAGCTGTCCGATGAAGCGGTACTGTGTCCTGGCCTGGAAAGAAAGCAGCTTTTCTTCGAAGAGCTCCATCTGCTTTCCGTCCGCGGGGCTCCACTCCCCCGGCGGGCCGACCTTCTTCTGCGGCATCGGACTTGCGGGAATGTCCTTCTCTCCCGCCGATGGCCTTTCCGACAAGACGGCTTCTTCCGCCGCCGCCCCTTCCGACAGGACGGCTTCCCCTTCCGGAGCCGGTCCCGTCTCCAAAACCGGGGGCCTTTCCCTCAGAGGAGGCGCCTTGGGCGTGGGGCCTTCCTTCGCTCCATAGGAGGACAGGGATTCCCTGAGGAATTTGGGCGGTTCCACCGGCGGAATGGCCGCGTGAAGGCTCCGTTTTACCTCAAAGGGCTCCGGCCCTCTCTCTGTCCGGCCGGAAGGTTTTCTCTCCAAGGTTGTCTTTTCCGAAGCTGTCCGGCCCGGTGAAGCCTCCTCCGGCTCCGAAAGGCTCACCCTTCGGATCAGCTCCGCTCCGGAGAGGGTTTCCCGCACCGCATCCCGGATCAGTCCGTAGATCTCCTCCTGGTTGCTGAAGCGCAGCTCCATCTTGGCCGGATGGACGTTGACGTCCAAAAGCTCCGGGTCCAGGGTCAGATGGAGCGCCACAAAGGGATATTTATGCTGCATCATGTGGGAATGATACCCGTCCTCGATGGCCTTATTGACCAGGGCGCTCTTGATGTAGCGCCCGTTGATAAAATAGTTCTCATAGTTTCGGTTCCCCCTGGAGATGACGGGCTTTCCGAGAAAACCGGAAATCTTCACCGGTCCCTTTTCTGCCTCGACGGGCAGCAGGTTTCCGGCGATGTCCCTGCCGTAGATCATATAGATCAGGTCCTTCAAATTGTGGTTTCCCGCCGTGTGGAGCCGGCTCTGGCCGTTCTGGATAAAGCGGATGGAGACGTCCGGCCTCGAGAGGGCCATCCGCTCCACCAGGCTGTTTATGTAGGAACCTTCCGTCTGGGGAGATTTTAAAAATTTCTTCCTGGCGGGCGTGTTGTAAAACAGGTTCCGGACCAGGAAAGTCGTCCCCTCCGGGGCGCCGACTTCCTCCAGGGAGATCTCCTCGCCGCCGTGGATCTGGTAGCGGGAACCTGTGAGCTCCCCCGTCGTCTTGGTGATGAGCTCCACCTGGGCGATGGCCGCAATGCTGGAGAGGGCCTCGCCCCGAAACCCAAGCGACGAGACCGTGAGAAGGTCCAGGGCGTCCCGGATCTTGCTGGTGGCGTGGCGGAGGAAGGCCGTCGGGATCTGGCTCCTTTCGATCCCGCAGCCGTTGTCCGTGACCCGGACGAGGGAGATGCCGCCGTCCTTCACCTCCACGGTTACCGCCGTGGCTCCCGCGTCGACGGCGTTTTCCACCAGCTCCTTGACCACCGACGAGGGCCGGTCAATGACCTCCCCCGCCGCGATCTGGTTGATGGTCTCCTGACTCAAAATCCTTATCTCCGGCATAACATCCCCCCCTATTTCCAGCGGTTCTTCAGACTGTTCTGCATCCGGTACAGCGTGTTCAGCGCATCGATGGGCGTCATGGCGGAAAGCTCCATTTCCTTAAGCTCCTTTAACACGTCGTCGTCCTTCATGGTGTCAAAGAGGCTCATCTGCTTGAGATCCACCTCATCCAGCTTCGGCACATGGCTCTTTGCCGGCTTTGCCGCCCCGGCGATCTCCCGGGAGCGGGCGGAGATGTCCGCGTCCGCCAGTTCCGCCGCCAGCTCCTTTGCCCGGACGAGGACCGGCTCCGGTACCCCGGCCAGGCGTGCCACCTGGATCCCGTAGCTCTTGTCGGCGCCGCCCTTCACGATCTTTCGGAGGAACACGATGTCGTCCCCCATCTCCTTGACGGCGATGCAGTAATTGTTGACTCCCTTGAGGCTTCCCTCCAGTTCTGTCAGCTCATGGTAATGGGTTGCAAACAGGGTCTTTGCTCCCAGGATCTTCGTATTGGAAATATATTCAATGACGGCCCAGGCGATGGAGAGGCCGTCGAAGGTGCTGGTGCCCCGCCCGATCTCGTCCAGGATCAGGAGGCTGTTCCTGGTGGCGTTGCGGAGGATATTGGCCACCTCCGTCATCTCCACCATGAAGGTGCTCTGCCCGCTGGCCAGATCGTCGGAGGCCCCCACCCTGGTAAAGATCCGGTCGCAGATCCCGATATTGGCCGATTTGGCCGGAACGAAGCTCCCCATCTGGGCCATTAGGCAGATCAGGGCCGTCTGACGCATGTAGGTGGACTTTCCGGCCATGTTGGGTCCGGTGATGACAGACAGCCGGTGGTCTCCGTTGTCCAGATAGGTGTCGTTGGAGATGAAGAAATCGTTCCTCATCATCTGCTCCACCACCGGATGGCGGCCCTCTTTGATGTCGATGATCCCCTTCCCGTTGACGGACGGCCGCACATAATTGTTCTTCGCGGCCACGGCGGAGAGGGAGGCGAGCACATCCACCCAGGCGATCGCGCGGGCCGTCCTCTGGATCCGCTCCACCTCGGCGGCGATGTCGTTCCGCACCTGGCAGAACAGGTCGTATTCCAGGAGGAAGAGTTTGTCCTCCGCACCTAGGATGATCTCCTCCAGTTTCTTTAATTCTTCCGTGGTAAAGCGCTCCGAGCCGGTGAGGGTCTGCTTGCGGATATAATGTTCCGGCACCATGGAGAGGAAGGAATTGGTCACCTCCAGGTAATAGCCGAAGACCTTGTTGAACTTGATCCGGAGATTTTTGATCCCCGTCTGCTCCCGCTCCTTCGCCTCCAGCTCGGCAAGCCACCGCTTCCCCTCCGTCTTGGCCCTTTTAAGCTGATCTGCCTCCTCGTGGAAGCCCTCCTTGATGAGGCCGCCGTCCCGCAGCGTGAGGGGCGGGTCGTCCACGACGGACCGCTCGATCAGGTCCGTCAGGTCTTCCAGGGGGTCCAACTCCGTGAAAAGCTCCTTCAGGAGGGGCGCATGGAGTTCCTTTAAAAGGAGCCGGATGTGGGGCAGCATCCGGAGGGAATTTTTAAAGGCGATCAGATCCCTGGCGTTGGCCGTCTGGTAGGAGATCCGGCCGATGAGCCGCTCCAGGTCATAAATAGGATTTAAATATTCGATCAGTTCCTCCCTGGTGATGTAGGCGCCGTTCAATTCCTCCACCGCGTCCTGCCGGCGGAGGATCTCCTCACGGTCGAGGAGGGGCTGTTCGATAAAGCTTCGGAGGAGCCTGGCCCCCATGGCCGTCCTGGTCTTGTCGAGGACCCAGAGGAGGGATCCCCGCTTCTGTTTTTCCCGGAGAGTCTCCAAAAGCTCCAGGTTCCGCCTGGTGGAGGTGTCGATGAGCATGTATTTTCCGGAGCGGTAAGGGGTCAGTTTGGTGATGTGGCTCAGTGAATTTTTCTGGGTCTCCAGAAGGTACAGGAGAGCCGCCCCGGAGGCCGCAAGGCCGATCTTGTAATCCGCAAGGCCCAGGCCCTCCAGCCGGTCCACGTGAAAATGCTCCTTTAAGGTGTCTGCACAGAGATCCTCGTCAAAATAATGGCTGTCCAGGGCCGTGGCCAGAAAATCCACCCGGCCCTTAAGGGCCTCCAGGTCCACGCCGGACATATAAAACGCCTCGTTGCAGATGATCTCCGAGGGCATATATTTATAGATCTCGTCCAGGAGCGCGCGGATGGAGGAGAGCTCCGTCACCAGGAATTCCCCGGTGGTGATGTCCGTCACCGCCACGCCGAAGGATTTGGCCATGTAGACGATGCACATGAGGTAATTGTTCTTGGTCTCGTCCAGGGCCTGGCTGTCAAGGAGGGTGCCCGGCGTCACGACCCGGATGACCTCCCGTTTGACAAGCCCCTTCGCCTGCCTGGGATCCTCCATCTGTTCGGCGATGGCTACCTTGTAGCCCTTCTGGACCAGACGGCTCAGATAGGTATCCAGCGCATGATAAGGGACGCCGCACATGGGCGCCCGCTCGGAAAGACCGCATTCTTTTCCCGTCAGGGTAAGCTCCAGCTCCCTGGAGACTGTCTTTGCATCCTCGAAGAACATTTCATAGAAGTCCCCCAGCCGGTAGAAAAGGATACAGCCGGGATACTGCTTTTTGGTCTCCATATACTGCTGCATCATCGGTGATAACTGCTGCGTCGCCACGTTCAAACCTCTCCTTTGTAGTAGACAATCTTATCGTGAACCGGGTAATCCCGGAGAAACTCCGCCAGGGTGGGCCGCTCCTCGGAGGCCGGATCGCTGATCAGGAAATCGGAGGCCTTTAATTCTCCGCCGTCCCCGGTATATCCGGTGATCAGGACCCAGTGGGGATGATCGTCCTCAGTGAAGCCGCCGATGAGCACGGGGACTCCCCTGCGGAGCTGGGTGAGCGCATGCTCCAGATAATCGCCGTCCCAGTCCTTCTCATAGACCTTCGGAAAGCCCAGCCTTCCGTTCTCATCGTAATACAGCCGCTCTGCCATGCCGTCTGGCGTGGTCGGCGTGCCTTCCAGATAGGAATAAGACATGGCGAGGCAGGAGGTGGCGCAGCCGGCGGAGGCGATGGTCTCATAGCTGTCCCCCAGGGGAAGAGCGCCCCACCGGGGATCGTACTGCTTGTAGCCGGGGATGTCCAGAAACACCCGCCCATCCGAGGGAGCGGCTTCCGAGAGTTCCTCGATGACACAGTAGCCCTCCACCGTCTCTGAGGTGTGAGGTTTTATATAACGGACCCGCACATAGCCCGTGTCCTCCTTCCAGAACACCTGGATGGGATCGCCGTAGGAGACTCTGGCCGCCACGGCGGCTTCGGCGTCCGGCTCCTCGCGGATATTCAAAAGGCCGAAATAGGTGCAGTACATGGTATCGCCTTCTGAGAACCGACGGTAAGGAAATTTTCCGCTCTCGTCTGAGGAGGGATCCCTGTAAACGCCTGGAAGGCGGGAGGAGAGCCGCATCCGCCACGGATTTTCCGACGCTCTGGCAGGGACAGGCCCAAAGCCGGCGGGCTTTAAGACTTCCGCGGAAAAAAACCATACCAGGAGCAGCGTGCAGGTAAAAAAGACGACCGTCAGAGAGGCCGTCACCGCCGTCCTGCGTTTTGTTTCATCTGCCAGAAACCCTCTTACGTCCATACGTCCTCCCTGTTTATGGAAGTCTTTTTCCCATGTAATAAAATCCTTTTGATTCCGTGAGCAAAACCGGGATCAGCTTTCCGATATCGGAAGCGTCCCCCGGGAAATGGACCATGATGTTGTTGCTTAAGCGTCCTGTCACCAGTGCCGGATCATGGGTATCCATACCCTCGACCAGGGCAGTCATGGTCTTTCCCACGTCCTTTCCGCAGACCTCGGCAGAGATCCGCTGGACCTCCTTCAACAGCCGTTCAAACCGGGGCTTCACGATCTCCTCCGGCACCTGGTCCTCCATGGCGGCGGCCGGCGTCCCGGTCCGTTTGGAATAAATGAAGGTGAAGGCGCTGTCGAAGCGCACCCGGCGCACCACATCCATCGTCTCCTCAAAATCCTCCTCCGTCTCGCCGGGGAAGCCTACGATGATGTCCGTCGTCAGGGACAGATCCGGAATCTCCCCCTTGATCTTTTTGGCGAGGGCCAGATACTGCTCCTTGTCGTAGACCCGGTTCATCTTCTTTAAGATCCTCGAGCTTCCCGACTGGAGGGGGAGATGCAGATGGCGGCAGATCTTCGGGCAGTCCCGCATGACCCCGATGAGCTCGTCCGAGAGATCCTTGGGGTGGGACGTCATGAAGCGGATCCGCTCGATTCCCGGGATCTCGGCCACCTGCCGCAAAAGAGCGGCGAAGGTCATGGGCGTATCCAGGGTCTTCCCGTAGGAATTCACGTTCTGGCCCAGGAGCATGACCTCCACCACCCCGTCCGCAGCCAGGGCCCGGATCTCCGCAAGGATGTCCTCCGGCTCCCGGCTCCTCTCCCGCCCCCGCACATAGGGGACGATGCAGTAGCTGCAGAAATTGTTGCACCCGTACATGATGTTCACGCCGCACTTGAAGGAGTACTTCCGCCTGGAGGGGAGGTTCTCCACGATCTGTTCCGTGCCGCCCCAGACATCCACCACCATCCTCTTTTCCGTATAACAGCGGTACAAAAGCTCCGCCAGCCGGAAGATGTTGTGGGTGCCGAAGACAAGGTCCACGAACCGATAGCTTTTTTTGATCTTTTCCACCACGGAGGGCTCCTGCATCATGCAGCCGCACAGGGCGATGGTCATGTGCGGATTTTTTTTCTTTAAGCTGTTCAGATACCCCAGCCGCCCGTAGACCCTCTGGTTCGCATTGTCCCGGACCGTGCAGGTGTTGTAGAGGACAAAATCCGAGGCCTCGTCCTCCGAGGCCGTAAACCCGGCCTGAAGGAGAATGCCGAGGAGCTTCTCCGAATCCTTGGCGTTCATCTGGCAGCCGAAGGTCTGGATGCAGGCCGTCAGGGGGCGGCCGTATTTTCTGCTCCTCTCCTCCACGACCTCCCGCAGCCGCTCCATGAAGTACTGCTGGCGGGCCGGCTCCCCGGCGGGCGGGGCTTCGGCCAGTTCTATTTTGCCGAAATCTATTTCACTATGCATTTCTCTTGACTTTTTTCCTTTTCTATCATATAATCAGAACAAGAAATGAGTTTTTAACCGTACAGCCTATGGCTCAAGCGGGGTACTCGTTTCTTTTTTTATGTTTATGATATCATATAGATACAATTTCCCATCCGCCGCATGTCTGATCACAAGCTCCACATGGAACACATTATAACGCAAAACTTCCCCATCGTCATCAAAAATCGGCAGGGCAAATCGAGAATCATATCGGTACCATCCAAATCTGGCATTTTTATCATGCTTTTTCGCCAGATTTTCCCGGAATCTCTTATTTTCCGCAATCTCGATCATCTCTGGAATTCCCTGTGCGGCATTAGCTTTTGCCTTTATTTCCATTGAGGTCTTTAATAACGCTTATATTTCTCTCCATACCATTCCTTGATGCTCACGGACGCACCTGCCCGTTTCCGTAGATAATGTATTTGGTCGTCGTAAGGGCAATGAGTCCCATAGGTCCTCTGGCGTGGAGCTTCTGGGTGCTGATGCCGATCTCCGCCCCGAAGCCGAACTCAAAGCCGTCGGTGAACCGGGTCGAGGCGTTGACATAGACCGCAGCCGCGTCCACCTCGTCCAGAAATTTCTGGGCGTTTTCATAACTCTTTGTGACGATGGCCTCCGAGTGCTTTGTGTTGTAGCGGTTGATGTGGGCGATGGCCTCCTCCACGGAGTCCACCGTCTTGGCCGAGAGGATGTGATCCAGATATTCCCGCCCCCAGTCTTCCTCCGAGGCACGCACCGCCTCCGGCACCAGGGCGCAGACCGTCTCGTCCCCCCGGATCTCCACCTGCTTTTCCGCGAGCCGTCCGGCCAGCACGCCCCACAGCTTTTCCGAAATGTTTTTGTGGATCAGCAGGGATTCACAGGCGTTGCAGACGCCGATCCGCTGGGTCTTCGCGTTGAGGATGATGTCCGCAGCCATGGAGAGGTCGGCGCTCTCATCCACGAAAATATGGCAGTTTCCGGTTCCCGTCTCGATGACCGGGACCGTGCTGTTTTCCACCACCGTGCGGATGAGGCCGGCTCCGCCCCTGGGGATCAGCACGTCGATGAAGCCGTTCATCCGCATGAGGAGCCTGGCTGCCTCCCGGTCCGTGCTGGTGACAAGCTGCAGGGAATCCCCCGGAAGGCTACAGGAGACCAGGGCCTCCCGGATCACGGAGGCGATAGCCTGGTTGGACCTTATGGCGTCGCTCCCACCCTTTAAGATCACGGCGTTCCCCGCCTTGAAGCAGAGGCCGAAAGCGTCCGCCGTCACATTGGGCCTGGACTCATAGATGATACCGATGACGCCGAGGGGCACCCGTTTCTCCCCGATCAGAAGGCCGTTGGGCCGCTTCTTCATGGAGAGGACCTCGCCCACCGGGTCGTCTAAGGCCGCCACCTGCCTGAGACCGTCCGCCATGGAAAGAATCCGTTCTTTGGTGAGGGCGAGACGGTCCAGGAGCCCCTCGTGCATGCCCTGCGCTCTCCCTGCCTCCATATCTGCCTCGTTGGCCTTTAAGATCCGCTCCGTATTGGCCTCCAGCGCGTCCGCCGCCGCCAGAAGGCCGCGGTCTTTTTCCGAGACACCGAGAGTCCCAAGGACCGCCGCTGCTCTTTTTGCCCGCTCTCCCATCCGGGTGAGCGTATCCGAAAGGCTCCTCTCCAGACGGCTCACCCCCGCTTCCGTGACGAGGATCTGGGGAAGGATGTCGAATTCCTCAAAGGGGACCGCGTCGAACATCTGGCACTCGTAGGCCAGGGCCGCCGTCACGAGCCCCGGGTGGGCCTCCAGATACCGGTCGTAGAAGCCGCCTCCGTAGCCGACCCGGTGATGGTCTCTGTCAAAGGCCACCCCGGGCATCAAAAACAGCGCCCGCCCGACGGGAGCGCTCTCTCCTGCTCTGCCGCCCCGGCCGCCCGCCGCCTTGCCGCCGTCCGAGACCGCGGGAAGTCCCTCTTTCGGCTCCAGGATGCCGGAATAGCCCGGCTCCAGGTCCTCTTTTCCCGTGATCCGGTAAAATTCCATGGTTTCGCCGTTCACCCGGGGGACCGCCACCTGCTTGCCGTCCGCCATGGCCTGCTCCATGACGGGCCAGGTCTTCACTTCATGGTTGTAATCCACATAGCAGTAGATCACTTCCGCCTCCCTGTATTCCGGCAGCGAACGGACATAAGATAAGATCTGCCCGCTTCCGGCCTCCTCCTGCCCGTAAGTCAGCGCCTGCCTTCTCTCTCTCACTGTCCGCCTGATGTTTTTCTTTGTCAAGATCCCCTGTTCCTTCATGACTCCCTCTTCCTCTTCGCTTTCCGTTCCGCCACTTTTTTCAGTTCCGTCACCGTGCCGTCCGGCTCCAGGATGCTCACGTTGTTCAAAGTTCCTCTCAGATTTTCTCGGATCGCCAGGATATAATCCTGCCTGAGCTTTGCCTGCTCCGCCTTTTCCTCCTCCGTAAGGCCCTCCGCCTTGGATTTATGGTACAATTCATTGATCCGGCCGATCTCCTTTTCTGTCATAGCTCTCCTCTTTTCCGATCCATGTCCTTCGGTCCACGTTCTTTGATCTGTGCTCCCCGATCCCTGCCTTTTGCCCTGTGTTTTCGATCCCTGCCCCGTCGCCCGCAAGGCCCGCGCCGTTTTGTCCCCGGCCGCCGTGATCCTGCTGCCGGGAAAGATCACCCAAGATAATTGATCAGTTCCTCAAAACGATTCTTCATCGACTCATAGCCGTGGCGGTAAAAGGCGTCCAGCACCTCCGGCCGCTGCTCTGTCCGGGAGACCACGGGCATCTCAGGCCGGATCACGAAAATGTGCCCTTTTTCCTCCAGCCGGTCTATAAGGTCCATGGTGCGGTTATAGAGGAGCGGCCTTCTGCAGGAGGCCTTCACAAGCTCCGGGTACTTCTTATAGGCCGCCTGATAGATGAGGGCCGCCTGCCTGGAGAGCCGCTTCCGGTATCCGGCGTTCCTGGTCAGGACCACCACGCATTTTTTATACCCCTGCTTTAACATCCGCGCCACCGGGACGGAATCGGTCAGTCCTCCGTCCATGTAAGGGATCCCGTCGATCTCCACCATGCTCGAGGCGATCGGCATGCTGCAGGAGGCACGACAGATGGAGAGGAGCCGGAGCTCGTCCTCCTTGTCGTCCAGGTATTCCGCCTTTCCCGTGACGCAGTTGGTCACTGCCATCTCACAGCGGATCTTTGAATTCTGATATGCCTCAAAATCAAAAGGAAAGATCTCCTTCGGATATTTGTCAAAGATCAGATCCATATCAAAGAGGCTTCCTGTTTTTAACGCCTTCCTGACGTCGATGTACCGGCTGTCCTTATCCGGCGGGATGATGCAGTTTCTGGTCCGGCCGATCTGCCCGGACACATAGTCGATCCCATTGCACGCCCCGGCCGACACGCCGATCACGTAGGGCAGGTATAATTCCTGCTCCATCAGATAGTCCAGGACGCCGGAGGTAAAGATCCCCCTGGTCGCGCCCCCCTCTAAGACAAGTCCCGCTTTTTTCTCGATGATCGCCATAAATTTCCGCTCCTTCTGTCCTTTGGCTGTCAGTCAACCAAAAAATATGCTCCGTTTTTCCTGCTGTTTATAGTTTCCGGTCAGCCATGTTCAGCATATACTGCTTTTTGGTATTTAAGAGCGCCGCAAGGTAAGAGAACGCGCTGTTTGAGACAAACATGGCCTTGCAGGCACTCATAAGCTGCAGATCCAGGTAATTTTCCCGTGGGTGTTCCCCTCTACGTAAGTGACGGAGGGAAACACCCCGAACCCGAGCTCCTCCTCATGGGCCCGGCACCAGGAAATGTCATCTGAAAACACGAAGAGATGCCAGGGACCGGACACGGATTCCAGAAAGGTCCGGATGCAGGTGCGGTAAAATCCCGGCTCCAGAGACCAGCCGAGGGTCACATAATCCCCCCGCCTCACATGGATGGAGACGGACTGAGTGTTTTGGATCTCCTCCATATAGGACTGGTTTTTGGCGTCTGCGATCTGCGGAAAGGTGAATTCTTTCCGGAAATGATCCTGATACCGGTCAAACCAGTCCCGTTTGATCCAGTAACCGTGATAATAAAAATTTCCCGGCAGATCCTGGATCTCAGGAAGGTACTGACTGCTGGGGATACGATGTACCTCCCCGTCAAAGGGATTGAACTGCCGGTATCCGTCCACCTCCGAGAGCATCTGGATCTGGATCTGGTTTTCCTGAAGGATCTGGGGCACACTCTTGCCGGCTTTCCGCTCCCCCAGGATAAAATCCCAGACCGCTTTGTCAAAGCATTCGCTCAGCATATGAGCCCTGATCCCAAAAACCTTTTCCAGCTCATAGCCGTTGTGGACCGTGTTCAGCGCAAAATAAGAGTCATCCAGATACATGATGCCGTCCGGATGGGATAATTCATAGTATCTTGCAAAAATATACTGGAAGGCCTGGTTTGCCAGGCCGCCGTTTAAAAACTGGATCTTCATGGTGCGTGCCCTTTCCGGACCCTCCCGGGTCAATAGACTGTCAGATATTCCATCAGGTCAAAATCTTTATTCTTGTGGGCCCAAAATAAAGTTCCCACCGGCTCCCCATCCAGAACCCGGTAGATATTCTCCACGTCGTCCCCGTTGGTGATGACCATGTCGATCCCCGCGTCGGTGGCCATCCGGGCTGCCACGATCTTGGCCGACATGCCGCCGGTGCCCACACTGCTCCCGGTGGTTTCCTTTCCCATCTCCGCAAGGCCGTCCGTGATCTCTGTCACCTCGCCGATAAAGGCGGCTGCCGGGTTCGCCCTGGGGTCGTCCTCGTAGAGCCCGTCGATGTCGGAGAGGAGGATCAGAAGGTCCGCGCCGATCACCGCCGCCACGATGGCGGAGAGCCGGTCGTTGTCCCCGAATTCGATCTCATGGGTGGCTACGGTATCATTTTCATTGACAATGGGGATCACCCCCATGGCGAGGAGCTCGTCGAAGGTGTTCCTCGCATTCCTGCAGGATTCCTCGTTGAGCATGGTGGTCTTCGTCATCAGGATCTGGGCCACCACCTGGTTGTATTCCGAAAAAAGCTTCTGGTAGGTCATCATGAGTTTCGCCTGCCCCACCGCCGCCAGAGCCTGCTTCACCGGAAGGGCGTCCGGCCGCTCCAGACAGCCCATGGTCTTGCGGCCGACGGCCCCTGCGCCGGAGCTCACCAGCACCACCTCCATGCCCTGGTTTCTCAGGTCACAGAGGACTCTGGCCAGCTTTTCCACCTTGTTCAGATTTAAAAATCCCGTATATTTGTGGGTCAGGGAGGAGGAGCCGATCTTCACCACCACCCGCCTCTTCCCGAGAAGCCTCGTTTTTCTGTCCATGTGAGCAATCTCTCCGTTTGACTAAACTATTCTGTCTTTTCCTTGCCGCTCTGATTCTCGATCAGCTTCCGGACTTTCTTTTTGCCTCATTTAAATCTTTGCACCCATCTAAGATCATGTCCAACATCTCAAGGATCGTTTTAAATTATTTATCTGTCATAACCTCTACCATACCCGTTCCTTGTCAGTGCCTCATCTGATGATAGCATTATAAACCATTTTTGCTTTATTGTCGATGCCGCAAATAAAAAAACCACAAAGAACAAAACTGGCCCCGGCGGTTTTCCATCACAAAATTCACCCTGAAATATCCTGCCCGGTATTTCATCAAAGAAACGGTCCTCACGACCTTTCCTTCACGACCGCCTCCGCCACCCGGATCCCGTCCATGGCCGCCGAGGTGATCCCGCCGGCGTACCCGGCCCCTTCGCCGCAGGGATAGATCCCGGGGATACTGCCCATGAGGCTATCGTCCCGCTCGATGCGGACCGGGGAGGAGGTGCGGCTCTCCACGCCGGAGAGGACGGCGTCATACCGGTCAAAGCCGGATATCCTCCGCCCCCAGAGATCCACGCCCTCCACGATGGCCCGGTTCACGAAATCTGGCAGGATCCCCCGGATATCCGTATAGCAGTTCGCCCCCATGGTGTCGGGGAGGACATCCACCGGGCCTGTGCTCATCCGGCCTGCCTTAAAATCCCCGTAAAGCTGCAGGGGCACGGCGCCGTCTGCCAGGGAGAATGCCCGCTCCTCCAGCCTCCGCTGGAATTCCACCCCGGCGAGGGGATGGATCCTGTCGGCAGAAGAAAAACCGTCTCCGGCGTCAGGAAATCCCCCGTCAGGTGTTCCCGGCCCGGAGAGCCGGACAAAATCCTCCGGGGAGACCGTGACGATGACGGCGCTGTTGGCGTTCCTCCCGTCCCTGGCCCGGTTGCTCATGCCGTTGACCGCGAGCCTTCCCTGTTCCGAGGAGGCGTTGACCACGTAACCGCCTGGGCACATGCAGAAGGAATAGACCCCCCTTCCGTCCGACGCCCGGGCCGTCACCTTGTAGGGAGCCGGAGGAAAGGCCCCGGCAAACCGTTCCCCGTACTGAGCCTTCTGGATCATGGCCTGGGGGTGCTCCATCCGAAGCCCTACGGCAAAGGCCTTGGCATGCATGGAAAGCCTCCTGTCATAGAGCATGCGGAAGGTGTCCCTGGCGCTGTGGCCGATGGCAAGGATCAAATGCTCTGTCAGGAAAAAACGGCGCTCCCCGCTTCTCACATCCTCCGTAAAAATACCGGAAAGCCTCCCGCCCGCACATTCCAGGTCCGTAAACTTCGTGTGAAAGAAAAACTCACAGCCAAGCCGTTCCATCTCCCGCCTGAGATTCCCGAGGACTGCTTTCAATACGTCCGTCCCGATATGAGGTTTGCTGTCATAGAGGATCTCCTCCCCCGCCCCCATAGCGGCGAAGGTCTCCAGGACCTTCCGCCCCCGGAGAAAAGGATCCTTCGTCAGCGTGTTGAGCTTTCCGTCGGAGAAGGTTCCCGCTCCGCCCTCTCCAAACTGTACATTGCACTCCGGATCCAGGATGCCGGTCTTCCAGAATCGTTTGACGGCCTCCTCCCGCTCCGGCACCGGTCCTCCCCTCTCCAGAAGAATCGGCGCATACCCGGCTTCTGCCAGCATATAGCCGCAGAACAGCCCGGCGGGGCCTGTCCCCACGATGATCGGCCGATGCGGAAACACTCTCCCCTTCTGCACAGGAAACCGATAGGACGCTTCTTTCATGATCCGGATCTCAGGGCCGCGGATCCGTTTCAGGACAGCTGCCTCCCGTCCCTGTACTTCCACATCCACCTGATAGACGCAGACAGGCGCCTCCTTTTTTCTGGCGTCGATGGATCTTTTCGTGATATGCCATGCGGCGATGTCTTTCTCCGAAAGCCGGAGCTTTCTGCAGATCTTCGGGAGAAGATGCCGCTCCCCCTCCCCCGGCGTAAGCGTTATCCCTGTGATACGAATCATGGCCTCCCCTGCTTTCCGGCCAGAAAACCGCTGGCCCATGCCCACTGTAGATTGTAACCGCCGCAGGATGCGTCCACGTCCAGGATCTCCCCGGCAAAATAAAGGCCGGAAACCAGCTCTGACTCCATGGTTTCCGCCCGGACATCCCTGGTGTCGACCCCGCCCGCCGTCACCTGGGCCTTTGAAAAATCGTTGACCGCCCGGATCTCCAGGGGGAACCGGCAGACAAGCCCCGAAAGCGTTTTCGCCCGTTTCTCCCCCAGAAGGCCGGCCGGGACGCGAAGGGGGATACCAGCCTTTTTTAAGAACACCGCCGCCAGCTTTTCCGGAAACAGGCCGCAGAGGATCCGCAGAGCGTCCCCCTCTCCCGAAAGGAGGTGAAGGAGCAATTCCTCCGCCTCCTCTTTTCTGTATTCCGGAAGAAAGTTTAAGGACGCAGAGACCGTTTTTCCCTCCGAGAGGGCCCTGGCCCCATGGCGGCTCACCTGAAAGGCGGGAATGCCGGAGATCCCGTAATCCGTGATCTGAAACTCCCCCGTATCAGAGCCCAAAAGCCTCCGCTTCCCGTTCTCCTCCACATAGAGAGAGATGGTCCCCTCCGTCCGGACTCCGGCCGCCTTCTTAATAGGATTGGAGGCGGCGAAAAGGCCCGTGAGGGCCGGGACCGGCGGGATCAGCCGGTGGCCGAGGGACTCTGCCAGCCGGTAGCCGCTCCCGTCGGAGCCGGTATGGGGGGCCGCCATCCCGCCGCAGGCCAGGATCAGGGCATCCGCCTCAAAGGAAGTCTCCTCCGTTTCGATCAGAAAGGTCCCGCCCGCCATCTTTTCTGCCTTATGGATCCTGCACCCCGTCCGGATCTCCACCGTTTTCCTGGAAAGCTCCGAGATAAGAGACTCCCGGACGGCCTTCGCCTGCAGGGAACGGGGATAGACATAGCCGTCCCGCTCCCTGAAAAAAAGCCCCAATTCCCCGAAAAAACGGAGTGTCTCCTCAAATCCGAACCGATCCAGGGCCGGAAAAGGAAAGCCTGGATTTTCCGAATGGTAAAACTCCTCCCCCTGCCGCCGGTTGGTCAGGTTGCAGCGGCCGTTTCCGGTGGAGAGGATTTTTTTTCCCAGGGTGTCCGTGTGCTCCAGAAGGGTTACCGCATCCCCCTCCCGGGCGGCCGCGATGGCCGCCGTCATGCCGGCGGCTCCGCCGCCGACGATCAACGTCCGTCTCATGATCCTCCTTCTCTCTGCTCTTCCAGTGACTCCTCCTGCAGTTTGTCGAACATGGCCATGCATTCGTCCACGGAGGCCCCGCCGAGGAGCTCACGCACGATCAGGCAGGTGTTGCCCCACTGCTCCACCTTCATGCCGGCATTGGAACCGAGGACGTAGACGCCCTCGTTCACCCGGTCATTGAGGGGCTTCAGGGCATCGACGCAGTCGACCTCCACGTTTTTGGAGGGAGAGATGACCTGATTATGCTCCGAGTATAACCGGAGCGCCTCGTCGGAGAGGACCACATCCAGGACTTCAAGGGCTTCCTCCAGATGCTCCGCCTCCGCCGAAACGGCGTAACCGGTTATGGAGAGGACCGGCATCTGCCCCAGCTCACTGGGAAACCCGATGACCTGAAGGTTGAAATCCGGTTTTCCGTAAGCCGTCTCCGCATTGGCCGCCGTCCAGTAAGCCATGACGATGGGCGTCTTCCCGGCCAGAAAATCCGGCCCCTCCCCCTCGATGGCCTCATAAGTGTAGGCTGTCTCGGCGTCAATATAGCCCCTGTCGATCAGTTCCTGCAAAAATTCAAACCCCGGCCGCATATAGTCGCTGTACTTCGCCGTCCCGTTGTTGAGGGCCTCGATCCGGGCCTCCGTGTCGTCCCCGTTATAAAGTTCGGCGTAAGCCTGGGCAAAGACGAAATTTTCCAGCCACCAGCGGTTGGCTCCGACGGGCGTTTCGATGCCGTTTTCCTGAAACACCCGGCAGCACTCCATAAATTCCTCCGGCGTCTCCGGAAGCTTCAGCTTATATTTGTCAAAGAGATCCTTGTTGATGAACAGGCCGTAGGCCGCCACCTCCTGAGGAATGGCCACCAGCTTTCCGTCCACCGTGTTGGCCGTCCGCACCACGTCCCTTAAGTTTTTGGCACAGGCCAGGCCGGAGAGGTCGGCAAGCTCTCCCTCCGAGCCGAGGATCTGGATGGTATCCGGGTTTAACAGATAGAGATCGTCCATGTGGTTCCTCACCCGGTCAAGGGACACGTCGTCGTAAGTCTTTTCCCGGTAATTCTCCGCCGTATAGGTCCGGTATTCCACTGTCAGGCCGAGCCGCTCCTCCGCCATGGCGATCGTCTGATCAAAGGCGCTCCTCGCCGCATTCTTCAGATCCGGCTTGGATTTTTCCATGGGCCCGAACAGATCGATCACAAGCCGGTCCTGCTCTTCATTGTCGGCCAGGTTATCATTCTGCTCCCTGGCCGTGCCGCAGCCGGAAAGCAGAAAAAGCATGCTCCAGGCCAGGGCAAGGGACAGAGATCGTTTCATAAGGGTCCTCATGATTCAGTTCCTCCTGTTTGAAAATTGATTGACAGCAACCCTGAGAAGTTCCATGTCGATGGGTTTTGCCACATGGGCGTTCATCCCGGCATCCAAAGCTTCCTTTACATCCTCCGAGAACGCATTTGCTGTCATGGCAATGATCGGGATCGTTTTCGCATCCTCCCTGTCCAGGGTGCGGATGGCCCTCGTGGCCTCGTAGCCGTTCATGACCGGCATCTGCACATCCATCAAAATGGCGTCAAACCGACCTGGTTCTGAGTCCCGGAACCGCTCCACGGCCAGGAGTCCGTTTTCCGTGAGCTCGCAGGAGGCGCCGTCCATGTCCAGAAACTCCTGTACGATTTCCGCATTGATCTCATTGTCCTCCGCCACGAGGAAATGGCAGCCCTTCAGGCTGTCATGGCCATCCGTCTCGAAGCCGTCCTCCGCCTGGTCATGGGTCTGACCCTTCGGAAGCTCCAGGATCTTCTCCATGAAAGCCGACAGGAAGAAGGGCTTTTTCAGATAGCCGTCGGCTCCGGCGCAGGAAGCCTGTTCTTCGATCTCATTCCAGTCATAGGAGGTCAGGAAAAAGATCGGCACATGCGCAGACAGGACCTCCCTGAGTTTTTTTGCCGTCTCCAGACCGCTCATCTGCCCCGGCATCTGCCAGTCTAAGAGGATCACGTCATAATGGCACCCCTGTTTATCATATTCCAGAACCTGCGCGATGCCCGCCTCCCCGCTCAGAGCGATATCCACGGAAACGCCGCAGTCCTCCATCAGCATCCGGATATTCTGGCAGACACCCTCGTCGTCGTCAATGGTCAGGATCCGCGAGATCTGGTGGTTCGGCCAGAACTTGTCGTCCATTGTCTCCTCCGGGATCCGAAGCTCCAGGTCGACCGTAAAGAGCGTCCCTTTATCCACCTCGCTGGCCACCTTGATGGTCCCGCCCATCAGCTCCACGATGTTCTTTGTGATGGCCATGCCGAGGCCCGTGCCCTGGACCTTGTTGGTGGTGCTGTTCTCCGCCCTCGTAAAGGCGTCAAAAATAACCTCCAGATACTCCGGAGTCATGCCGAAGCCGTTGTCCTCCACTTCGATCCGGATATGCTCATACTGGGGAGAACGCTGCTTTAAACCGATGATGCGGAACCAGATTTTTCCGCCCTCCCCCGTGTATTTGACCGCGTTGGAGAGAAGATTCAACAGGATCTGGTTTAACCTGGTCTCGTCGCCGGTCAGATGCTCATGCCTGACGCCCGTCACCGAGATCTCAAATTCCTGCCCCTTGGCCCTGGCCGCCGGCCGGATGATGGAGTCCACGGATGCAACCACATGGTTCAGGGAGAAATCCCCGATGGTGAGGACCACCTTTCCGCTCTCGATCTTGGAGACGTCTAACACGTCGTTGATCAGCCCCAGCAGATGCTGGCCGGAAGCCGTGATCTTCTTCGTGTACTCCCGGACCCTGGCCGGACGATCCGCATTCTTTTCCAGAAGCGCCGCAAAGCCCAGGATCGCGTTCATAGGCGTACGGATGTCGTGGGACATGTTCGCTAAAAACGTGGTTTTGGAATGGCTGGCGATCTGGGCTGCCTGCAGGGCCTCCGCCAGCTGCCTGTTATGTATCTTCCGTTCTTCCTCCCGCTCTTTCCGGATCTTGTTCTTCTGCCGCTCCATGAGGAAATAAAAAATAAAGCAGACCAGGAATGCCACCAGCATGGAGGCGACGACAATGTAGATATTCTGATTTACCGAGCGGCCCTCCTGCTGGATCGCCTCCACCGGCACGTATCCGATCAGATATAAGGCGCTGTCCTCCACTGCCCACATGTAGATCAAAGACTCCCGTCCCCGGACATCGTGATAAAACATGACGTTCTTTCCGACCCCCAGATTGTCCGTGATCATATCCAGATTCTTTTTTTCGATGATGTTGTTGGCACGGCAGAAATCCTCCAGGTTCAGATGGCCCGCGTCCCGCTCCCCCATGCCCTTGGGCTTTAACACCAGTCGTTCGCTGATGGTATCCATCAGGTAAAGGGTGGCATTGGTGTTATAAAAGCTGTCCGGAAGGGCGTCGTCCAGGGAATCGTAGATATATTCCACATATAGGGTGGCAGTCTCCACACCGTCCCGGGAGACCGGGCAGGACATGGTATAGGCCCAGGTCCCCATACTGTTTAAATAGGACTTGGAGATGGGGAGCCCTCCCACCGTCTTTCCGGTGGAAAAATCCAGCTCCGCCGGAGAAAAGGCGTCCCCTGTGTTGGAGATCCCCTCCGTCTCGCCGGAAAACACCAGGGAGAGCTTTGCCATGGTCCGATTGCTGCCGTAAGAAGATAGGAACGCCTCCGGCCGGCCGGAGGCGGCCAGCTCCTGGGCGATCTCCTTCTGAAATCCCGATTCCATCTCAAGGATCGCTTCTATGGTGCCCTGGATCAGCTCCAGGCTTTCACTCAAGTTTCCGATGGCCGCCTCGGCCATTTCCTCCGAAACTCTCCTGGACACAGAAAACACAACGATCGCCAATACAAGAAAGACCAGCACGATCAGGCCGATAACCCCCCGTCCGATTCCTGTTTCTTTTCGTTCCTTTTTCTTTTCCATCTCAAAGATCCCTCACAACCAACGCCGGTCAGCCTCCGGCTTTCCTTTGTTTATTATAATCCCCTGCGGGGATTTCGGCAACCCTATCTTTCGTGCTCAGCTGGTGATGGATTCCAGATAGTCATAGAGCTCTTCCACGCCCTTGATATAATATCCCGTCTTCAGCACATCCACCTCGCTCTCCGGAAGCTCGTCCTCCGTCAGATAAGTTTCCATATAGACGTCGCTCCTGTCGCTGTAATAGATCTTCAGATACCCCTCCTCCAGGAGCAGGAGGAACCGATAGCTTCCCGGATCCACGGCCTCTCTGCCGCGGACCACCAGGCGGTCGGAGGAAAAGGTGACCAGGCTCTTTCCGCCCCCCTCCTCCTTCAGCCGCTCGATCAGACCCTCCCTGGTAAGCCCCATATATTCCTCCGGTATGGGAAGGATGGTCTCTGTGATCTTCCCGTCCGCCTCGTTATAATTCTGGGAAATATACAGCATGCTGCCGCTTACGGAGAGCACATCCGGATTCTCGGCGGCCACGGCACTCTCTTCCAGGATCTCCGGTCCCTCCCCGGCAGTCTCTTTTGCGGTTTCTCCGGCCGTTTCCCCGGCTTCCCGGCCGGCCCCCGTTCCTCTGGCAGATAAAACGTTCGCCCTCTCTTCGGCGATCTCCAGCTGTTTTTTAAGCTCCAGGTTCCGGTAGCTGAAATAATAGACTGTGGAAAACAGGAAAAAGAACAGGCAGAAGCCGGACACCCAGATCCATAAGGATTTCTTCATAACAGCAGTCACTCCGATCCATAAAATAATTTCTTAAAAACTCTGTATAAGAAAAAAGGAGGATAGTATCATCCTCCTTTCCAGTATGGGCCGATATGAAGAAAAATATACCTTGATCTTACAGCGCAGGGCGCATGCATTTACGAATGCCCTTTGGGTATACCTTGATCTTACAGCGCAGGGCGCATGCATTTACGAATGCCCTCTGGGTGTACAGGCAAGAACCTCTACAGAAGATGCAGTTTCTTTGCCACGCGGGCGGCCTTTCCCCCCATGGGCATGCCGCGAAGTTCCTTCTCCGTGACGCACCGGAACAGGAGCAGCAGGATAAAATACACGATCACCGCCACGAAGACCGCCGCCAGGCAGGCGATGACGTTGCTCTTCGCAAAGGTATCCAGGAGATAATATACGCCGTAGGAGAGCCCTCCCATGACGGCCGAGGCCAGGAACGGGAGCGCAAAGGTCTTTTTGATCTCCTGCCGGTAATGAAGGTATTTTGCGATGGAGACCCCGTTGAAAATACACATGGTCAGTCCGAAGAACATGTTTGCGATGACCACACCGTAGATCCCCATGTCCAGGCCGTAGAGCAGGACAGCCAGGATGCCCACGTGGAGCACAAGGGAGATCACGGCATTGATGACCGGCGTCTTCATCCGGTTGATGCCCTGTAAGATCCCGTTGGTGATGGTGGACAGAGAGAAAAACACCACGGCCAGGGAGCCCAAAAACAGCAGGTCCCCGCCGAGCTTCGTGTCCTGCCGGAACAGGAGGCTCACAATGGGAAAGCCGAGGACCGTGAGTCCCACCGCCGCCGGGATGGCCACCAGCATGGAAAAGCGGACCGTTACGCTGACCTTTCTCAAAACCTCCCCTTTCTTTCCCTCGGCCACGGTCCTCGTGAGGGCCGGCAGCATGGAGGAGGCCAGGGCATTGGAGATGGCGATCGGCACGTTGATCAGCAGGTAATACTGGCCGGAATAGACGCCCCAGTTGGCCATGTAGTGGGCGGACTCTCCCGTGGATTTCATATAGAAGCCGTAAATACTGTTGTCGATCAGGCTGCTGACGTTATAGACGGTGCCGCTGATGATGACCGGGATGATGGTCGCCACCAGGACCCTGGCGATATTCCCGTAGGATTCCAACATCACCGTCTTGTCCCGGCGCATCTGGCGCCTTAAGACTCTCCGGTACAGAAAAAAGATCAGGATGCAGAACAGGAAGGCGGCGAGGGCTCCGGCGGACGTGCCGATGGTGCCCCCGGCAGCCCCGTAGGCGTCGGCAAAGGTTTTCGTCCCCTTCTCCAGGTCCCTCTGCGCCCCAAGGTCAAAGAGCAGGAAGGCCGCCGCGATGCTGACCCCCGCATTGACAATCTGCTCCAGTACCTGAGAGACGGCCGTGGGCATCATGGTGCCCAGGCCCTGGAAATACCCCCTGAGGGTCCCCAGGAAGGCCATGACGAAGATGGTCGGCGCCAGCACCTTGATGGCGTAGGCGGCTCCCGGTTCGTGGAGGAGTTTTGCCGCAAAGAAATCCGCCCCGAAGAAAGTGGCCAGGCCAGCGATCCCTCCGGAGATCAGGGAAAAGAGCAGGGAGCTTTTAAAGATCCGGTAGGCATTCTTGTGCTGTCCCAGGGCAACCCTGGCCGACACCATCTTGGAGACGGCCAGGGGCAGGCTGTAGGAAGACAGGAGGAGCATGATGTTGTAGATATAATAGGCCGACGAATAGATCCCCATGGCGGCGCTGCCGATCTTGTTCTGCATGGGGATCCGGTAGACCATGCCGATGATCCGCACCAGGATGCCCGCCGCCGCCAGGATGGAGCCCTGCACCAGGAAATTGCTGGATTTTTTCTTTTTCTTTGGTCTTTGGTTCTGAGCGCTCATAAACGTTTCTTTCCCCTTATCCTCTGGGAATCCCCAGGGCTTCCATCAAAAGCCTCTGCCGCTCCTCCATGAGCTGCCGTTCCTTCTCCTCCATGTGGTCGTAACCCATGAGGTGGAGCATGCTGTGGGCGGTCAGGAACGCCAGCTCCCGTGTGAGTGAGTGGCCGTACTCCTCCGCCTGCTCCCGGATCTTTTCCACGGAGAGAACGATATCCCCCAAAAGAAGCTCCCCTGTATCCGGGTTGAAGCAGTCCGCCGCAGAGTCCTCCTCCAGAAAATCAAAATCAGCCGGGCGTTCGTATTCCGCCATGGGGAAGGACAGGACGTCCGTGGTCCCATCGACGCCCCGAAACTCCCGGTTGAGCCTCCTCACCTCCTCCCCGGAGGTCAGGGTAACACTCACCTCCGCCTCATAGGGACACCCCTCCTGGTCGAGGGCCCCCTCCACCACCCGGCGGATGATCTCCTCGTAGGGAACGGAAAGGGGTGTATCTGCTTCATATGTGATCTCACAGGTCATAGTTCATCTCTCCCGCTGTCTGTTTTCCCACTGTCTGCCTCCGCCGGGATACCGCTTTTTCTCCCCCGGCCGGTTTTTGCTCTCATAGGCTTCATAGGCCTGGACGATCTTCTGGACCAGGGGATGCCTCACGATATCCTTGGCCGAAAGCCGAACAAAAGCAATATCCTCGATCCCCTTCAACACCTTCACTGCCACGTCGAGGCCGGAGGGCCCGTCCCCGGCAAGGTCCCGCTGGCTCATGTCCCCGGTGACGATGACCTTGGAGCCGAAGCCGATCCTGGTTAAAAACATCTTCATCTGGGCCGGCGTCGTGTTCTGGGCCTCGTCCAGGATGATGTAGGCGTTGTCCAGGGTCCGCCCCCGCATGTAGGCCAGGGGCGCCACCTCGATGAGCCCCTTCTCCGCATTGTGGAGGTAGCTGTCGGCCCCCATGATCTCATAGAGGGCATCATAAAGAGGCCGCAGGTAAGGGTCGATCTTGCTCTGCAAGTCCCCCGGCAGAAACCCAAGCTTCTCCCCGGCCTCAATGGCCGGCCTGGTGAGGATGATCCGGCCGACTTCGTTATTCTTAAATGCCTGGATGGCCATAGCCATGGCCAGGTAGGTCTTCCCTGTCCCGGCGGGCCCCAGGCCGAAGACGATCATCCTCTCCCGGATGGCGTCCACGTATTCCTTCTGCCCCAGGGTCTTTGGCTTCACCGGCTTCCCGGAGATGGTCCGGCAGATGAGATCCTCGTCGATCTCCAAAAGCTTCTCATCCTTCTCCTCGAACACCAGAGCCAGGGCGTAGTCCACATTCTGCTCCGTGATCACGTTCCCCCGTCCGGAGAGCCCGATCAGGGTATTTAAGACCCGTTCCGCCTGGGACACGGCCCGCTCCGGCCCGATCACCTTGAAAAGCCCGTCCCTGGACACCATGGTCACCTTGAGCGTTTTTTCAATCTTCTTTAAGAACGAATCAAATTGACCAAAGACATTCCGCTCGTGCTCCGCCGGAATGTCGATCATCGTTTCCACAATCGCCATGGATCTTCTGCTGTCTCCTTTTACCGTCTTTGATTGGTCAGTGGCACTCCCTCCTATTTTAACACCTTTTTCCATAAATAGAAGCCCTTTTTAGAAAAAAATTCGCCTATCAAATCTGCTCATTTGGCGAACTGCATAAACTTTGTATCGGAAATCTGTATCATCGTGATCTTGGAATCCGCCACCTTTTCAACGGGATCACCGACGGAAATAAATCAGTTTTTTCATGTGGAATTCTCCTTGACATATAAAAAATATGTTTAAAAATATTCAGATCTACAGGCAGACCCGGATCACTGCCACCGTGACATTGTCCCTTCCGCCGCAGGCAAGGGCGGCCTCCACAAGCACCTCCGCCTGCTTCTCAGGCCGATTTCCTTTAGAGAGAATCCGGGCGATCTCGGTATCCGGGAGCATGTCGGTCAGGCCGTCGCTGCAGAGCAGGAAAATATCCCCTCTTCTTAAGGGGATCTGCTCCCCACGCTCCGGCTCCGGCGCCAGCTCCTCCTCCGGCACACCCAGATACCTGGTTAATACGTACCTGCCCGGGTGAGTTCTGGCCGCTGCCTCCGTGAGAAGTCCCGCCCGACGCATAACCTCCGCCCTGCTATGGTCCGTCGTGAGTCTCATAAGGCTTCCCTTCCGAAAGAGATAGATGCGGCTGTCACCCAGATTGACGGGGAAGGCGGCTCCGTCCTTTATGAGGAGGGCCGTCATGGTGGAGCCCATCCCCTGTCCTCCATTTTTCCGGATCTCCTCACAGACGGCCCGGTTGGCGGCGAAAAAGGCTTCCTCCAGATCCTTTCCTTTTTTTATGGAGGGGTCCGCGGCCGCAAGAGCCCGGACAGCCAGGAGAGACGCAAGCTCCCCCTGCTCTTCCCCGCCCATGCCGTCGCAGACGGCGGCCAGCAGGCGTCGTCCCCATTTTTTATGGCCAAAGAGAACGTGGCCCTGGGCCACGTTCTCCCGAGTTCGTCCGTCCAGATAAAAATTGTCTTCGTTGTTCTCACGGATGCGCCCGGTATCCGTGCAGACTCCACAGGACAGTCTCATCTCTCTTCTCCTTCTGTGATCACAGGCCGCTGAACCGTCTGGCACCCTGGGCAGCCACCTCATCATTGTCATTGGCAAAGGCCGTCATGGCCGACGAATAATTTCCCAAAGAGGCGATGATGTCGTTGAGATATTTTTTGTATTTTGCCTGAAACACTTCCTCGAAGGAATCCTTTGCTGCGCCCTCCCAGGCGTCCGCCGTGGAGCGGACAATGCCCTCCAGGGAGGAAAGCTCCGACTGTAAGTTGCTTGCGATGTTCCGTACCTGATCCGCAGAGCTTCTAAGAGCGATCGGATCCACACTGTTTCTCGATGTTGCCATAATATTCGTTCTCCTTTTCTGAACATATTCTGCCGGTGCGTACCATCCGGGCCCGCCCGGTTCCTGTTTTAGTGAACGGCAAATTATTTTGCCGTCGACTATACATCCCTGTCATGCCGGCAAAAGTCAGCCATGACGGCCTCCTCCGCCGTTGCGAAAGCCCCCGGAGCTTCCGACTTTCCCAGTGAGTTCTCCGTGCTTTCTGGCATAAATCTGGTACAGCTTCTCATCCTTCCCCTCGCAGAGGTTCATCATGTGCTCGTACTCCTTCGTCTTGGTGGATAAGAGGATGTCATAGAGCTTGTCGGCCTCCTTCATGTCGGCTTCGCTTGCGATCCCCGCTTCCATCAGGGCCACGTACCGCTCATAGGTGCGGGTCAGGGCCGCGTCATACTGGATCAAGCCGTTTAAGCCCTTGACGGCCGCCGCCTTGTCGGCAAAGAGGATGTCGGCGGAGGTATCCAGGATCTTTAGGCCGAAATCCACCTCCCTCACCAGCGGGATGGCGGAGGCCGCCTTCTCGATCAGCTTCTTTTTTGCGAAGCCCGATGCCTCGTCCCAGACAAAGTCCCCCAGGGTGTCCAGGGATTTTAACACGTCGCTCTGATAGAGCTTTTTCATTTCGGCAATCTTTCCAACCACCGGGCCGCGGGTAAAGCCGGCCGCCAGCAGGGCATCCTCCATGGTGTCCAGGTAAGCGACCTGCCCGGAATAATCGTTGAGACAGTGGACCAAAAGCTCCACCAAAGTATCCACATTTCCTATGGCGCCTGCCACATCCCCCAGCTGCCCCGCAAGCTTGTTGGCCTTGTAGGTCCGCCGGAACATGGTGTAGAAAACCTCCCGCTCGTCATCACTCAGACACTGGATCGCAAGCTGCAGATCTGCGGACTTTAAGATATCCTCCGCCGTCATGCCGTTCTCGGCACACTTCTTTATAATAGAAGATAGCCCCTTCATCCACTTGTCAATATTATCGATCCCCGTCAGATTCTCCAGCCGGTCCGAAAGGCCGTCGATGGAGACTTTAGGCTCGATCCCCGGAAGCCCCTCCAGGATACCCGCCAGAGCATTTTCCAGAAGCTCGTCGGTATAGTCGTCATAAATCGTATCCCGAAGAAACGAGGTGTCCAAAAGCCCGAAGGCAAAGCTTTGGTTGAAGGCCTCCGCCACAGTCGGAATATATAGTTCTAAGTTGGAGACCTCTCCGAGGCCGGCTTTTATATTTGCCTCCCGGAACACGCCGGACTGGAACACGAAGCCCCAGGCATCGTTGTAATCTTCTCCGAAGGTTTTGCCGCTCTGGCTGTACTGCCAGGTCTTGTAGCCCTCGTAGCTCACCGCCCCTCCGGCCAGGATCAGATCAAAATCCCCGAAGCCCCCGGCCGAAACGTCGGAAAGCTCCTCCTGACCCTTTAGCCTGATCCTGTCCAGTTCCCGCTCATGGGCCTCCATCTCCCGGACCAGAGCCATCAGGCGCTTCTTGTTGGTAATGGTCCGCTGCTTTACTTCTTCCATCCGTCCGCTTTTGTCGCAGGCCCGGATCACGTCCTGGACGCCGGGATCGCCGAAGCGCATGAACATTTGTCCGTAAAGGTCGTCCGCCTGGCGGAGGATGCCGATGATGTCCCTGTAGCCGCCCGGATCCCATTTCTGTTTCATGGCACAACCTCCCCGTCCGGCCGGACCGGCAGAAATAAAAGCTCCGCACCGTCATAGATCCCGTACTGCCGAAAACTCTTGGCCTCCGCCAGAAGCTGTCCTTTAAAGACCAGCGCCCCCTCCGCCGGGAATACCGGCAAAAGCTGTCCCTTCCACTCCCCGATCGGCCGCTGGAAGGGAACTTCAAAATCCCGCCCCTCCCCTTGACAGCCGATGGTCACGATCACTGAATCAGGCATGTACATCCTCCTCTCTGTCCGCCGGACTCCCTGTTTGGTAAAATAGGTTCAGATGAGCCGTCAGGACCCCCGGAAGGTCCGACGCAGCGGAAAGCTCCGTCTCCAGCCGGCCGGAATCGTCCCGCCTCCCCAGGGTGACGAGGCTTCCTTTCCCCTCCGGCAAAAGCTTCTCCTTCACCAGCCATAAAACCGTCCCCGGACGGCAAAGCTCCAGGACCCGATTTCCATCCTGAACCGCCCCGATCCGCAGAAGGTCCACCGGCCCCCGAAGATAATGGACACAGATTTCTTCGTCTTGATACCGAAGCGCCGCCTCGGCGTGGGCGATGTTGTAGATGAGGCGGGCCAGCGGCCGGGATGGGTGGAGCTTCCCGTCAAAATCCAGTTCGGCAAGGCCCAGCCGCCTCCATTCCTCCCTGGCCTTAAGGAATGCTCCGGCCGAGCAGTCGGCGGACTCCGGGAGCAGCCAGTTCCCGGCGTACCCTGAAATTTTCAGAAGCTGCAAAAATCCGTTTTCACTGAGTACGATCCGACTCACCTCTTCCACCACTCTTTTTTCTTCATGGCGTCCACGCCGATGCTCCCCCGGACGGCATGGTCTACCTTCCCGAGAGCATCCAGCTCGGCCAGCCTCTGGTCCGCGGTCCGCACCCAGTTTGCCACCTGCTCCTCCGCGTAGCCCGTCATCTGCTTCCTGGCGTCGTAGGCCAGGTTGGAGATCCGGACCACCTCGTTGCGGACCTCCCACAGAAGGAGCGCACAGGCGTTTGCATCCTCCCCGGCCCAGACCTCCCCGGACTTGATCTCATTGTAGGCCTTTTCCAGCATGTCCCGGATATTCCCGCCGGAAACATTCCCGGTGGCCAGCTCTGTCAGATAATTCTCGGCCCAATAACAGTCCTTCACCTTCTGGATCCAGGAATCCTTGGTGAGGAGCGCCTGCCTGTAGTCCTCATAGGTTGCCATGGGTGTCGCCTCCTCTCTGGACCTCCAGCCGTCTGAGGGACTCAAATTCCTGTCCCCGGACAAAGATCAGCTCTCCGGTCGACAGGGCGTCCGGATGCTTCTTTTTCAGGGCGATGGTGTCCGTGATCCTGTGGTCTTCCGGGACGCCGCCGCCAAGCAGGATCGGCCCCTCCCGCATGGTGGCCGTTAGGATGTCCCCGCCGTAATAGCAGGAAGCCACCCGCTCCGGCACATCTGCCGCCAGGATGGTGATGCCGAGCCCTTCTCCCAGGCGGATGAACACTTCAAGCCTGGAGACCGTGTCCGGCTTCACGCAGTCCAGGCAGGCCTTCAGCCCGTCGATGAACACCACGATGGGAGAAAAGACGACTTCCGGCCATTCTCGCTTCTCCTCCTGCCTTTGCCGGAGCGTATTCGCCAGGGAGAACACCTCCTCGTCAAAATCCTCCGCCTCATGGAAGGTCCGGGCCGGCTCCTCTGCCGTCCGGCTCTCCGAGAAGAAGAACAGGGAGTCCCCCGCGAGGCGCACGGCCTCCTTTAGAAGAAGTTCCAGGATCCCGTCCGCCTCCGGCTCCTCTGCGCTGATCAACACGCTGACCGTGTCCGTCCACGGAAGGTTCACCGGCTCCAGGGTCTTCCCGGAAAGTCCCAGAAGGAAGGGCTCTCCCTCCAGGGAGCCGTAGGGAAGTTCCTCCGGTGCGGACCGGATGCCCTTCGGCTTTTCTCCCTTCCAGGCGGCCGTCATCCCCTCCGCCAGTCCTCTAAGGGCTGCCGCCCGCTTTCCGTCGGAGAGCCCGCTGTAAGGAACAGCCGTCTGGAATTCCAGGGGGCCCCTCACAAGTCCCCTGCCGGGCACAGACTCCGGGATGTTTCCCCGCACCCGGCCCACAAAGATCCCGTAATCCATCCGGTCCGCCAGCTGCAGGGACAGTATGGTTTTGATGTTCTGAGTCAGCTGGGGGCTCACGCCCGTGAGGCCGGCAAAGGTGCAGGCCAGATAGATGCCGAAGGATGCGCCTTCCCTGCCGACCCGGATGAACATCTCCTGGATCTCCGGGAACTCATAGCCCGCCAGGTTCAGGTTGTCCGCCAGGACGATCCAGGTGGGAAGCCCCTCCCCTCCCGCCTCCAGATAAGCCTGGAGGGAACCTGTTCCAAGCTTCCGGAACCTTTTTTTCCTCTGGTCCAGTTCCTCTCCCAGAAGCTTCGCCAACCCCCCAAGGGTCTCCGGCTCGTCATTCCCGGCCGCGGCCCCCACATGGGGGAAGGCCTCCATGGACCGCAGGCCGAAACCGCCAAACTCCGCCAGGTAAAACTGAACCTGTCCCGGCGTGTGGGTGCAGGCCAGGGAGACCAGAAGAGATTTGAGGAACGTCGTCTTCCCGGAGACGGTCATGCCGTAAAGGGCCAGGTGCCCGTCCCGCCAGAAATTATGGACCAGGGGGAATTGTCTCTGACCGGCGGGATCGTCCACCAGTCCGAGGAAGGCAGTCGGAGGCGTGAGTCCTTTGGTCCTGAGAGGCCAGGCCTCCCAGGATTTTCCTCCTGGAAGCAGGGAAAAGAGTTCCTGCTCCTTCGGAAGCTTTTCCTGCCAGATGGGCTTCGCCGGGGGGATCTCCCGCCGCTCACAGTGTCTTACGATCCGCTCCACCACGGCCTCCAGCTGGGAGCGGAGCCCGCCTGCCCTCCGGGCGGGCGGGACCAGGGGCCTCCGCTCCCCCGTGAGAGAGACGAGACTCACCGGAACCGCCTCCCCCGCTGCCCCTCTCTCAGGCAGGTAGGGAGCTCCGGCGTAATAAGCCTGCAGGCATTCGTAGGTCCCGTCCTCGCATTTTACGTAGACCCGTCCCGGATTCCGGATATAGGCGGCGTCCGTGTTCCCGAGAAGCTCTCTGCTGTCGGCGTCGGACTGCACCTGCAGGCACCAGCGGAAGGCGGCGTTGGCGTTCATCTGCTCCGTGACCACGCCGGAGGGCTTCTGGGTCATCAGGACCGAATAGACGCCCAGGGAACGGCCTCCCCGGAACACGTGGTCCAGGGCCCTGGTAAAGTCCGGGAACTGGAGCTTGAACTCCGCAAACTCGTCAAAGACGAGGATCAGGAAGGGCATCTCCTCCATAGAGGGATCCCTCCTCCTCCGTCTCTGATACTCCAGGATATCCCTGGCCCCGTACTGGTCCAAAAGCCGCTGCCTGTGCTCCATCTCCCCGTCTAGGGCCAGAAGCTTCCGGTCGATATCTGTGTCCAGGTTGGATATGTACCCTGCCAGGTGGGGAAGGGTGAGGAAAGGCTGCAGAAGGCTGGTACCCTTAAAGTCCACCAGGATAAAGTTCACGTCCCTGGGGGAAAACTGCAGCGCCATGGAGGCGATCCAGGACTGGGCCAGCTCCGACTTCCCGCTCCCCGACATCCCGGCTACCAGCCCGTGGGGACCGTGTTTTTTCTCATGGATATCAAAATAGAAGGACTTCCCGTCCGCCCGGACGCCGATGGGCACGGCCAGGGTCTCCTCGCAGACGGAATTCTCCCAGAGCTCTTTCAGATCCAACCGGTCGACCCGTTCTGCCCGCCAGCCCTTCAAGAAGCTGACAGACAGCGGAAGCCCCTCTTTTCCACCTCCCCCGGGAAGGCGGATGGGCGCCATGGCTCTGGCGAACCGCCCGCATTCCGCCAGGGAGAGGGCATCTGCCCTCAGACGCTTCCGCTCTCCGGCCTTCTCCTTCGCGTAAAGCTGTCCCTCCCCTCCGGCAAGCTCCAAAAGAAGGTCCACCTCCCCCGGGAGCTCCCACAGCCGGTTCCCCAGAAGAATACAGCTTGTTCCCAGACGTCTGTCATTCTTTAAGAGATAGCTGGAAATCTGACCGGAAAGCAGGGAGGGATCCCCCACCAGGAAGAGGTAATAGGGCGACGGTGTCTGCTTCTGTCCCCAGGATTCCTTTCCGGCCGCCCGTTTTTTTAGCTCAGGAAGAAGGGCTCCAAACACCGTCTCCGCCTCAAACCGGTTGGAGGCCATGTAGCGGACCGTCCGATTTTCGTCAAACACATGGGGCAGCCACCGCATCCATTCCCACTGCTCCCGCTCCTCCTCCGGAAAGAGGACCACCAGCTTTAGCTCGTCATAGCCGTGGTGGGCGGACGCCTGGACGGCCAGCGTTCCCGCCATGGAGACTGTCTCCTCCCGTCTCCCCACGATCCCCAGCCCCGAAAACCGTATCAGATCGCAGAACACCGGTACGCCGGAGACCATCCGAAAGGCTCCTGCCAGTTCACCGGGCTTTCTCGAAAACTCATCCTCCTCCGCCAGAGGGCTTAATTTCGGCGTCCGGACGTCGAGGGCGAGGGGTTCCTCCCCCAGCCCCGCCCGAAGAGACAGGAAATCCCTGTCCGACAGGGTCCTCGCCCAGAGGGCCGGCTTTCGCTCTGTCACAAGCTCCAGGCACTCCGCCGGGGAGGGGTGGGAGGCGAGGACAGCGCTTTGCTGCTTAAGAGCCGTCTGCTTAAGAGCCGCTTCGCAGTCTTCCAGATACTTCTCATACCGCCTGGAACGGCTTTCCTTGGCCTCCTCATAATGTTTTGTCTGGCGGCGGTAGTTGACGAGGGTCACCACCAGGCCGAAGACCGCCATGGAACCAGAGAGGGCCAGAGATATGGGACTCATACCCATGGCTACGATCATGACTCCCATGACCGCCACCCCGCCCAAACTCGGCAACAGCGTGGAGAGCCAGTTGATCTCCGGTTTCGTCCCGATGGCCGGGGCCGCCTCGATCTCCATCTCCCCGGAGGAAACTTCCGTGAGAAGTCTGGGGGATCTGGTGAAAAAAGGATAGGCCGGCGGAGCGGACGGGGAAGCGGAAGCGGACGAAGGCCGATCACTTCCGGAAACCGCCGGCTTTTTCCCGGAGGATGCATGAGCGGCGGACGGAGTTTCCGGCTCCATAGACGACCCACGGAGCGTTACCGCCTGCGCCGTCCCCTCCCCGTACACAGTCACCTCCCCCTCCCCCATCTCCAGACGGAAGGGGCCGATGACCACCGAGTCCCCGGGCGAAAGAACCCGCTCCCCTGTAAGCCGCTCCCCGTTCACGTAAGTGCCGTTGGTGCTGTTTAAGTCCCGGATGACAAAGGAAGCGCCCCGCTTTTCCAGGCGGGCGTGATCTCCGGAAACGAGCGGATGGGAAAACCTAAGATCAGCGTCCTGCGACCGCCCCAGAGAGACGGAGGTTTCTCCACTCAAGGGAATGGTCTTCTGCCCGTCCTCCCGGATATACTGGACCAGGATCTGCCTGGACTTACTTAAGAGGAACATATCGCCGGAGCGGACGGCCGTCCGGCTCACCCGCTTTCCAAACAGGAACACCTCGCCGGTGCAGTCTGCCTGCCACCCTTCCCCTCTCCTCTGAAGCCGGAGGGATCTCCCCGAAAGTTCTCCGCCGGGAAGCAAAAGATCCGCCCCGGGCGCCGCTCCCGCCAGAAAACCTCTCTCCGGGTCAAGGGCGCAGCTTCGCATACCGCTCCCCTGATAGATTCTGAGATACTCGTTCATGCTCTCCCCTTCTTTGCATCGTTTTTTCGTACCGCTGTTTTCCAAAAGTCAGCTAAGGCTGTAAAAAACCAAGACTGTAAAAGTAAGTATATTCAAGGGTCAGCATTGCTGCCGCCAGGACCACGAAGAGACCAAACAAGATCCAGTAGACAGTGCCGCCCTGATTTCCGTCCCGATTTTCCCCGCGCTTCATAAGGCGGATGACCGCCCGTCTTTTCCCGCATTTCACAAGACGGGTGATCAAAAAGGCCGTCAGCAGCGAAATGCCCCCTCCCAAAACCATATATAATATAATCAATATGATCATTTCCACCATAAAACCCCCCCTATCCTCACAAGAACCAGCCAAGTGCATAAACCGCCATATAGCATCCTGACAAAATACACAGAAGCTTTTGTTTCGACCTGATTTTTCCAGTCATTAAAACAGTTACCACAAGGCAGACGCCGCAGGGCAGGAGATCGATGACAAAACCGAAAAAAGTCAATCCAATTATCTCTTTCCATGCCGTCATCAGATAATTGCTGATCAGCGTTCCGGCGGCCATGCCGGCAAAGGTCCATGCCGCGGTCTTCCTGGACTGGTAGACGAAGATGTAGCTAAGCAGGCCCGACAAAATTCCATTTGCAGCACAATAACGAAGCAGCATGTCCGTAACGCTAATGGGTCCAAGTGTCATAATAACGTCAACGTGTCCAAAAGACATTTGCAGGATGTTATAATGGGCAACGCTTCCGCAGAAGATCTGTGCGGCCAGCACGGTGAGAACCAGAGGCCAGTTGACCGCGTTGCTCTGTTTTCTGCCGGATGCCGGTTCTGCCTTCATAATGCCGGAACCCATGACCATTCTCTGTGTTTCGCTGTACGCTGCAGTCTGTTCCCCGTTTATTTTGTTCTGTATTCCGCCTGCGTTCTGATTTCTATTGTTCCATCCAGCGACGGTTCCCTCCGCTCTCCCACTGCCGTTCCAGCCACCGACGGTCTGTTCCTGGTTTTCATCCGGTCTCCATCCGCCCACGGTACGGTCCTGCCGCCCTTGTGACGCAGCGTTTCCGAGGCTTTCTTCGGTTACCCGCTCTGGTGCAGCTTCTGAGGGCTGTACCTCCTCCGGCCGCCTTGCCGCTTCCGGCTCCTGAGAGCGCCAGCCGACGGCGAAGGGGCCCTCCTGGAACTGGACGGGCAGGTCTTCGATGAAGGCAGACGGCTCTCCCTCCGGATGGGACTTGACGTATGTATCCAGCGCCTCCACAAGCTCTGCGGCACTCCGGAACCGGTCCGCCGAACGGAAGGCACAGGCCTTTAAAATGATCGAAGCCAGAGAGGCGTCCGCCTTCGCCGGCGGAGGGATAGGAACTCCCTGCATCCGCCTGATCTGCGCGTTTTCGTAATCCCCGAAGGAGAGGGGCTTCGGCGCCGGCGGCAGGAAAGGGAGCCGCCCGCCGTTTAAGAGCCGGTACATCACAAGCCCCAGAGAATAAATATCCACCGAGGACCCGTAGGGCTGGTTTAAAAATACCTCCGGCGCCATGTACCGCTCCGTTCCTTTATGGGAGCCGCCGGTGCTCCGGGAGGCGGCTGTTTTTGCCACGCCGAAATCCCCCAGCTTGAACTGGCCCGCCTCGCTGATAAAGATGTTTTCCGGCTTGATATCCCGGTGGATGATGTTTTTCCGCTGGCAGAAGGCCAGGGCGCTGCCGATCTCCCGCCCCAGCCGGACCACCTCAGACATAGGAAGCCCTCCGAGAGAGGCTTCGGAGCGGCGGGCCTTATCCTGAAGATAATGGTCCAGGGGCGCAAGAAACTCCATGCGGATCAGGATATCCCAGCGGATCTCCCCCGGATATTCCTCCAGGTGGTGGTCCTCATAGCTGACGATATTTGGATGGCTCTTCACCACGGACATGATGGCGATCTCGTGGAGGATCTCGTCCACAAAGCCCTTGAAGTAGCCGGTCACCGACTGCTCGTCCATCCCGTCGTTAAGGGCGCTGCGGATCTCGGCCGGAGACTCGGGAATGCGGATGACTTTCAGTGCGGAGACCGTCTCCACTCCGTAGCTGGTCTTTTTCACCTCATATACTTTCCCGTAGGAGCCCGCTCCGATCGGACGGACGATCTCCCATCCGTCCAAAACCTTTTTGCCGATCGTGTATTCCATGCCTCTTCCCCCATTTAGCAGGACGGAACATCCTGTCTTTTCCTGTTCGGCTGCCGGGCTGTTAAACATAAGAATTCTCGGCACCATATTTGTTTAATCATAACAATTACAGGCATAAAATACAAGAATATTTCTGTTTATTGTGAGAATTCCCATATTTTTTGGGGAATTGATGTGTACATAAAGACAGCTCCGCCGCCATTTCTACGGCGTTTTCCCTTCTGTCTTTATAGTTTGTAGGTAATTGCGAAGCCGCAAAACATGGGAAGGATTATGACAATTGCATCCAGGAAAAGCCCTCTGCGCCATGGAGCAGGCTCTGGATCGATCAACTGTCAAAATCCATTCCGCAATTTCATGTTTCGCAATTACCTGTTTACAGTTTGGCCGCCATTCTCACCGGATGACGGATCACCGTCTTCCGGTTTTCAGGTTTGCACCTGCGCACGTCGCTCAGATAGATCTCATGGTGATAGCGGGGGCCGCCCATGTCCGGCAGATATCCGCCCGCCCCGGCAAAGGCATCCATGGCTTCTATGGTGGCCGGCTCGTCGTCGTAGGGGCCGATGTGCATGCACTGTACGCAGAGGCCCTCCTCGTAGGTGAAAAATTCCACTTTGGAGAAATCAGTCCCCTTCTTTGCGGAAGTCTCCGCCACCGCCCAGTAAAAATCCTCCTTGGTGACAAATTCCGGCAGGCGGATCATGGAGATCCAGCAGAAGTCCTCCTTGTGGGCATAATCGATGCCGCTCCTTCCCTCCTGCCACCAGAGCCCCTCCAGAGGCGGGACCACGTAGTCAAAATAGCCCTCGATCCGGTGGCTGCCCATCTTGCTCATCTTGATGGTAAAGGCGATCCCGTAGAGCAGGCCGATGGACTGCTTGTAGGCGCCCCCCTCCAGGTTGGGATCCCCCTCGCCCCGCACGGCGACGAAATTCATGGAGGGAACCGTGACCAGGCCGGGCTTATTTTTCGGAAGGTAGAATTCCTTATACTCCTTCTTATAGTCAAAGGCCGCCGTCCTTTTTTTCTGTCCGGATTCCTCCCGGTCTTTTTTGTCCGTCGCCCTCTGCGCTTGCCCGCAGGTTTCCTCCGCTTCTTTTCTCTTTTTCGGCTTTTTCGGTTTCGGCGCCGGAAGCTCCCGCAGGGTTTCCGTCACCAGACGTGTGAGAAGCTCCCGGTCCTCTATATCCTCCACCAGCAGATAATTTTGGGCCCCCGCATAGGGCGGCGCTTCCGGAAGCTTTGGGCAGAGCCTCTGTCCGGACTCCGTCTTCTTGATGAACAGCTGATCGTCGCAGATCACCGCAAAGATCTTTCCGTCCCCGTAGAGCCCGTATTCCCCGAACATTTTTTTATAGGTGATGGTTCCGGCCTCCCGGAGCTGATCTGCGACAAATTCTACAAACTCGATTTTCGATGCCATGGTTTTCTCCTTTCTTCTGATGCGTTTTCTCGTTTCTTTAGGGAAACGATGATTTTTCCTCGGACTTCCCATAATTCTTCCGGATTCCCTCCGCAAAGGCCAGCACGTCCCTCCTAAGCTCCTCCGGCTCCAGAAGTTCGGCTCCTTCCCCGAAGGAAATGATCCAGCCCACGACCGTCTCCTTGTCCGCAAATCCGAAGGAAAAGAGCAGGTTTCCGTCGGACAGGACTGTGAAGCTTTCCGGGCCGAATTCCTCGATGAGTCGCCATTTGTACTCCGGCCGGATCCTCGCCTTCACCGGATACCGACAGGGGAAGACCCGTTCCGGGGAGAGGTCCGGAAGGGGGATGTCCCGCTTTTCAAAGGGCCCCTTCAGCACAAGGTCCGTCATCCGCCCCAGCTTAAAGAGACGGAATTCTTTCCTGCTCCCGCACCGGCCCCACAGGTACCAGCCGGCCCACTGGAAGACCAGACGGCCGGGCTCCACCGTCCTTCTGGATTCCCCTTTCGGCGAATGGTAGGTAAAAGAGACCTTGTTTCCCGAGAGGATCGCGCCGTGGAGCAGCTCGATCTTCGGGGCCAGAGAGGCCCTGTACCAGGAGGACAGATCGATCAGGATGTGCGCATCCCCCGCAAGCAGTCCGGAGGCACCTGCCTTGAGCTTCTCCATCAGCAGCGCATATCGGTTGGTGCCGCTCACGCTGTCCAGGCTCCGAAGCCCCGCCAGGATGGCCTGCATGTCCAAGGTGCTGAGCAGCGTCCGGTCAATGTGATATCCCTCCATGATGGAAATGCCGCCCTTTGCCCCCTGCTTTGTCACCAATGGGATTCCGGCCATACAAAGCGCCTCGATGTCCCGGTTGATGGTGCGGCGGGAAACCTCAAACTTCTCCGCCAGATAAGGCGCCGTCACCTGCCCTTTCTGGAGCAGGATCGACAAGATCCCGATCATCCGTTCCAGCTTCATTCCAGGTCGCCTCCTTTCTCCCTAAAAACAGTATATCAGGTAATTGCGAAACGTGGGATTGCCGAGTGGATTCTGACAATTGATCCATCCAAAGCCTGCAGCGCCAAATGCAGTTTCGCAATTGCCTGTGAAAACAGTATACCACGAAAACCGGACAGCTATATGTCATGTTTGGAAATCCGACCTATCCCCTCTCCCGGTATGGAAAAACTTCTTGACAACCCTGCGCTAAAAAGCTAAAATAAGATTACATATCCGGGAGCACATCTGGACCATTCGGTTACTGATTCCCCTGTATGGACAATAAAAAAACAAGGCGGAACAGGCTGTATCACGCCTTGATCGATACGGACGGTTTGAAGTCCGGAGAAAAATATACTTCTCTGAAAAACGTATATGTCATCTTTATCATGCCAAATGATCCCTTTGGAGCGGAGCGGATGATATACACGGTGCGGACCATGTGTGTGGAAGAGCCGGAGCTTCCGTATCATGACGGTGCGCAGACGCTGTTTCTGTATACCAGAGGAACCAAGGGAAATCCTCCGGAAGTCCTGCGTCAGCTGCTGCGCTATATGGAGAACAGCACGGCAGAATTCGCCGTGAATGAAAATCTGAGGCGGCTCCATCAGATCGTGGAAGCCGTGAAACGGAATGAGGAGGTGGAACTGAGCTATATGAAGTCTTGGGAATGGGAAGAAGAGATCCGCAGGGAGGCCCTCGAGGCCGGACACGCCGAGGGACTCTCGAAAGGATTTGCGGAAGGACGAGCTGAGGGACTTTCAAAAGGACGAGTCGAGGGACATGCTGAGGGACATGCTGAGGGGCTTGCTGAGGGACACGCTGAAGGGCTCGCTGAAGGGCTCGCTGAAGGAATCTCAAAAGGCCGTGAGGAGGAGCGCTTGAATACAGAGCGTGAAAAGAGACGGGCCGATCTGGCAGAGAGCGAACTACAGAAATTAAGAGAAGAACTGCGGAGATATCAGGGAGAAGCGGATTAAAACAGGCGAAGTGCGCTTTATGGACGGCTTTTGCAGAGGAAGGGGGCGGCAAAACCCGCCCTCTATTTTCCGATAGACTCCTCCGCATGGATCGTGCCGGTGACAGTGCAGGAATCTGCATCCATATCCACGGTACAGGAGGCGTCCCTGATGGTCACGCCGGAGACGGCAAGTTCTTCGCAGTATTTTTCAAACCGTTTTTCGGCCTCCGATTTCGCTTTTTCCGGGGGGAGGACCAGGACGGCCTCCCGGTATTCCCGAAATGTCACGGAGCCGAACCCCAAAGGCAGATAAAAATTTTCCCAGAGGTGGAGGGTCTCGTAGGAATCCACCTGGTCGGATAAGTCATAGTGATCTTTCCCACCCGGGAGGAAGACCCGTTTTCCAAAGAGCCAGAGGTAACGGCGGCTTTTTTCCTCTCCGGTATAATGTTTTGCGGAGGTGGCGAAAGGGAGCTCTTCTTCGTAATGGTAGACGGTGGAGGCGATGATGTCCCCGTCGGCCTGCACAGATTCCGTCTTTAAAAGATTCCCGCCCTCGTCAAAAATCTCCAGCGTACCGGAGATCAGGAGCTGTCCTGCCTCCACCTCGTCGCCCGTATGGACCTTCGGCGTACCGGACCTGGTGATGACAGACACTACCTTGCCGCTTTTTTTTGCCGTCACGTCCCCGGCTGCGGCCGCCGGGGATGCCTCACCCTCCGGTTCTGTCAGTTCGTTTTCCTTGATCCGGATGATCAGCCGGTTTCCCCTGATCTCGGCCGACACCCAGGTGATGTCGTTGTAGCGGTTCCGGATCGCCTTCTCAATGTCCTCGCAGAAGATACCGGAC
Organism: uncultured Lachnotalea sp.; assembly: GCA_947066815.1. Taxonomy (GTDB): domain Bacteria; phylum Bacillota; class Clostridia; order Lachnospirales; family Lachnospiraceae; genus Lientehia. The sequence continues at coordinate 53,245 of CAMSZT010000005.1, read as the reverse complement.
TTCGCCATGCCGTGGGTATAGCCCTGCTCCTCCAGGAAACGCAGGAGGGTGCTGTCCGTATATTTGAGGTTTCCCTCCATGTGGATATCCCAGATGAACAGGGAGGAGACATATAATAATCCCAGGCACAAAAGGATCCCCGCATAAAACGCGGTCCTCTTCCTGCTCCTGCGGAGCCAGAAGGGAAGCCCTCTTTTTTCTGTAATGCAGAGCTTCACGCCTGCCTTTTTTGCCAGCCTTCCGGCCCGGAAAAATTCCTTTGCCTCCATAAAAAAGAAAATGCCGTTCTCCTTCTGTTCCAGGTACTCCAGAAAGATCCCGTGAAAGCTGCACAAATTAAAAAAACGTTCAGGGCTTCCTCCCATCACCCTGACCGTCAGCCGTCCTTTCCACCTGTCCCTTCGATCCATAGCCGCTTTTTTATTCATAACTGATCCCCCGGATCCTCCCTTTGATCTTCATGGCATCCCTCCCGAAATAAGAAATGACCAGATTTTCCCCGGAAATATGGATCCGGCACATGCCGCTCAGGATCCGGATGCATTCCGGAGTGTACTCCAAAAGTCCCCTGTGGTTTTCCACGGTCAGTTCCATGCAGCCCACGGCCGTGATCACGGCGGCGCCAAGACACAGATCCTTCGGAAGTTCCAGCGCCTCCACCAGGGCATCAAGCCTTTTTTTCATGGGCCCACCTCTCTCCTTTTACAATTCAGTCTATGAAAAGTGGGCAAAAAAAAGAACTATCCTCTCAGACAGTTCTTTTTTTTACACATTTTAATTATATTTCCGTTTTCTGGCGGCTTCAGACTTCTTCTTGCGTCTCACGCTGGGTTTTTCGTAATGCTCTCTCTTACGAATCTCCTGCTGAATGCCGGCCTTTGCGCAATTCCGCTTGAATCTGCGCAGGGCACTATCTAAACTCTCATTGTCTTTCACAATAACGTTTGACATAGACTCACACCTAACCTCCCTCCAGTTGTGTATTGTGCCTAATACAACTGTTTGGGTATATTTTTCGCACTACATCAAGTATAGCACAATTTGCCATTTCGTCAATACCCATTTTGATTTTATTTTTACCGGCTGCAGTCCGTCTCTCCGTTATTTCAGCTGCTCCGCCAGTACCTCCAGAGCCTTCTTTAGCGCATCGGGGATCCCGGCCGGGTTCTTTCCTCCCGCCTGGGCCATGCCGGGACGTCCGCCGCCGCCGCCGCCGACACATGCCGCCGCCGCTTTGACGAGATTCCCCGCGTGGGCGCCCTTCTTCTGGGCTCCTTCCGTGGCCGTGGCCATCAGGTTCACCTTTCCGCCTGTCTCGGAGACCAGGACCACGACGCCCTCGCCCAGCTTTTCTTTTAACTGGTCGCCCAGGTTCCTGAGACCGTTCATGTCCACATCTTTTACAGAGACAGCCAGGGCCTTCACGCCGCCGATCTCCCGGACTTGGTCCATGACGTCGCCCATGGCATCCTTTGCGAGCCTGCTCTTAAGCTTCTCATTTTCTCCGTGGAGCGCCTTTAACTCCTCCTGGAGGGATTCGATCTTTTTCACCAGCCCGGCCGGCTCCGTCTTGGCCGCCTTTGCCGCCAGGAAAAGCTCGTCCTCCAGTTCTTTATAATAGCGGGCCACGCCCCTCCCGGTCAGGGCCTCGATCCGGCGCACGCCGGCGGCGATCCCCGCCTCGGAGACGATCTTAAAGGTGGCGATGGAGGCCGTGTTTGCCACATGGGTGCCGCCGCAGAGTTCCTTGGAAAAGTCACCCATGGAGACCACCCGGACCGTGTCGCCGTACTTTTCTCCGAACAGCGCCATGGCGCCGGCCTTCCTGGCCTCGTCCAGAGTCATGATCTCGGTGGTCACGGGGACAGCCTTCGCGATCTCGTCACAGACCAACTCCTCCACCCGGTCAAGCTCTTCCTTTGTCATGGCGGAAAAATGCGTGAAGTCGAAGCGGAGCCTGTCCGCCGCCACAAAGGAACCGGCCTGCTCCACGTGGCCTCCCAGTACGATGCGGAGGGCCTTCTGCAGAAGGTGGGTGGCGCTGTGGTTCTTGCAGGTTTCGGTCCGGTTTCCGGCATCCACCTCCATGGTCACCCGGTCGCCGAGCCGGAACATGCCCTTTGTCACGGTCCCTATATGCCCGACCTTTCCGCCCTGGAGCCCCACCACGTCCGTCACGGAAAACTCAGCATCCTCCGTGCGGATCACGCCCAGATCCGCCTTCTGTCCGCCCATGGTGGCGTAAAAAGGCGTCCGGTCCGTGATGATGGTCCCCTTCTGTCCGTCGGTCAGCGCCTCCACGATCTCCTCCGCGGTGGTGAGCGCCGTCACAAGCCCTGTATCGATCAAGGTCTCATATCCCGTGAATTCTGTGGTGAGATCCGCACTTAAATTCTGATAGATATCCTCACGGCCCATATAATTGCTCTTTTTCCTGGAACTTCTGGCCGTCTCCCTCTGCACATCCATGGCCTTCGCAAAGCCTTCCTCATCCACCGAGAAGCCCTTTTCTTCCAGAATTTCGCGGGTCAGATCCAGCGGGAAGCCGTAGGTGTCATAGAGCCGGAACGCATCCTCGCCGGAAAGTTCCGGCTTCCCCTCGCCAGAAAGCTTCTCTTCCAGGTCGCCCAGAATGGCCAGCCCCTGGTCAATGGTCTTGTTGAACTTGTCCTCTTCCTCCGTGAGGACCCGGAAGATCATCTCCTTCTTTTCGTCCAGCTCCGGATACCCGTCCCTCGACAGGGCGATCACCGTCTCGGACAGCTTCGCCAGGAACTTTCCCTCGATCCCGAGAATCCTGCCGTGTCGGGCCGCCCTTCTTAGAAGCCTCCGAAGCACGTAGCCCCGCCCCTCGTTGGAGGGCATGATGCCGTCGGAGATCATGAAGGTACAGGAACGGATATGGTCCGTGATCAGCCGCAGAGAAACATCCCTCGCCTCGTCCTCCAGATAAGAGACACCAGCCAGGCCGGCAACTGCGTCCAAAAGAGCCTTGATGGTGTCCACCGCAAAAATGGAGTCCACGTCCTGGACCACCACGGCCAGACGTTCCAAACCCATGCCCGTGTCGATGTTCTTCTGTTCCAGGGGGGTGTAATGGTCCTTCCCGTCATTGTTGAACTGGGTAAAGACGTTGTTCCATACCTCAATGTAGCGGTCGCAGTCACAGCCCACCGTGCAGCCGGGCTTTCCGCAGCCGTACTTCTCTCCCCGGTCATAGTAGATCTCCGAACAGGGGCCGCAGGGCCCTGCCCCGTGCTCCCAGAAATTGTCCTCCTTGCCGAACCTGAAGATCCGCTCGGCCGCGATGCCGATCTCCTTGTTCCAGATCTCAAAAGCCTCGTCATCCTCCAGATAGACAGACGGATACAGCCGGTCGGGGGACAGGCCTACCACCTCAGTCAGAAACTCCCAGGACCAGTGGATGGCCTCCCTCTTAAAATAATCGCCGAACGAAAAGTTGCCCAGCATCTCGAAAAATGTGCCGTGGCGGGCTGTCTTTCCCACGTTCTCAATGTCTCCGGTGCGGATGCACTTCTGACAGGTGGTCACCCGCCTCCTGGGCGGGATCTCCTGCCCGGTGAAATAAGGCTTCAAGGGCGCCATGCCGGAATTGATCAACAGGAGGCTGTTGTCATTATGAGGCACGAGGGAAAAGCTCTTCATGGCCAGATGTCCCTTGCTCTCGAAAAACTCTAAGAACATCCGTCTTAACTGGTTTACGCCGTACGCTGCCACGATCATTCCCCTTCCTTCGCGTTCTTATGTTTTCTCAGTTTGATCCCGCACATGATGCCGCCGAAGGCTACTGCGCCCAGAAAAACAAACTTCACTGCCATCTGATAAAGCTCTGAAAAAAATGCTCCCATGGAAAAATCCTCCTATGCAATCTCTAAAATCTCGATCCATCTCTTTATCCTATCACAAAGCGGATGCTTTCGCAAGAAGATTCTAAGGCAGGCGCCGGACTATCCGTCCGATCCCCCCATCTCCATCCAGTATCCATACTCGACGGCGAAGATGTTCCGCACCGTCTCCTGAGCTTCCATAGGAGATAGGACCAGGTCAAATTCCGACAGGTGTCCTCCTGCCTCTGCGCTGTTTCGGAAGGCCCAGGTCAGCACGTACCGGTAATCGTCCGTCATCCACTGGGATACCGGGAGATAGAGGATGTTTCCCACGTCGTCCGCTTCCGGGTAAGCGTTCCCCACGATCGGGTTGGTATAAAAGTTGGCCTTCAGGCTGTCCGCCAGATAAGAGAGTAACGTCTCCAAAAACACCGGGTTGTCCGTCTGTACACTTCTGCCGGTGGCCAGGATGTCCAGGGCAGCCGCATTTTCGCAGACAAGGCCCGTATCCCCCTTCTGTGCAAAGGGATCGTAGGCGGCGCGGAACCGGACGGGAAGCCCTGTCCTTGCGTCCAGATAGAGGAGTACGACGCATCCGTAGGTGGTAAAGTCCGCCGCCCACAGGGAGACGGAAGGGTGGGCAGGGTCCGCCCGGAAATCCAGCTTTACCCCCTCTGCCCGATACTGCACATAGGAAAACGGAAGGGAGGCGTTGATAAGCTTCAGGAACTGAAAAGCCCTCTCCCTGGCCTCCGCTTCCGTCAGCTCGATCTCCTCCAAAGGCTCCCTCTCCAGATGATCCCTGTAGGCCTTCCCGTAAGGCTTCAGGGATAATTCCGTCAGGATCCGGAGCCGTTCGGTGTCATTTAACCGGTTCCCGTCCAGAAGGACCGCGTTCAGGGTCTCTTCCCCCGGATCCGTGTCGTCTCCGGCGGTCACATCGGCGGGGAGGAGTGTCTCCGGCTCCGCGGCCTGCGTCCAGGCACCGTCTGAAACCGCGGCGGCTTCCCGGTATCGCCTGCCGTCAAAATGATCCAAAAATTCCTGTACCAGCCACATGCCGAAGCTGCTGATGAGGAGAAGGGCCAGGAGCAGGCCCAGACCGGCAGACAGGTATTTAATCCGCTTCCGTTCCCTGTGCGGCATCTTCTGTTTTTGATCCTTCGCCGGCATGGCGGTCCCTCCTTCCCGGGATCCACAGCGTCACCGTGGTCCCCTTTCCCTCTCTGCTGTAAAAATTTAAAAACGTTCCGTGGAGGGCCGCGATCTTTTTGCAGAGGGCCAGGCCCAGTCCGGCCCCGTTCTGCTTCCGGCTCCGGGATCTGTCTACCATATAAAAAGCGTCCTGGACGCGGGAAAGGCTTTCCGCCGGGATCCCCCTCCCGTCGTCGCTTATGGTGATCCGGTAGCCCCCCTCCTCCGGTTCTCCCCGAAGGAAGATCCGGCGGCTCCCGGCCTTCTTTGCATTGTCGATCAGGTTGATCACAAGGGTCTTCATCAGATCCCATTCCGCATTGAGGCAGCCCTCCCGGCAGGAGATCCGAAGGTTCCGCTCCCTGTCCGAAAAAAAGGGCGCTGTGGTCTCGCGGATGTCCTGGAAGAATTCCTCCGCCGGGATCTCCTCGAAGCAGAAGTCCTCCTGGTCCAGCGCGATGAAGCGCATCATCTTTTTGGCCAGGGATTCCAGGCGCATCCCCTCATTTAAGATATAACCGGCGGCCTCCTTCGTCTCTTTTCTGGAGAGTTCCTTCTGGTAGAGGGTGTCCGCGTACCCGATGATGGCTGTCATGGGGGTTTTGATCTCATGGGAGAAATCCCCCATGAACTGTTCCTTCCTCACGGCTTCCAGTTTGAGTTCTTCCACCTTCTGCTCCACGGCCTCGGCCATCTGGTTAAAGGACCGGGCCAGCTCCCCGATCTCATCCCGGCCGCCCTCTTTCACCCGGCCGGCATATTCTCCCATGGCGATCCTGTCTGCCGAGCGCTGGAGCCGTTTCAGAGGCTTCACCAGAACATAGGAGATCCCGGCCGCCAGGAGGCCGCAGACCAGCAGGGCCGCATAGATGTAGTAGCCGTACTGCTTTTCTAAAAGTGCCCGCTCCCTGTAAATATGGGAAATATCCGCCGCCGTCTTTAAGACCTGCATGGTGTCCCCGGAAGGGATCTCCCCCGCCACGAAAAGCATATGGCGCCCCTCTGTCTCCCGGACCACATAAGTGATCTTGCCGGACTGCTCCATCCCTTCGGAGGCATTCAGGAGCGCCTCCGAAAAGCCGGGATAAAGGACGGCCCCGTCCGCCGCCAGGAGGAGCATGCTCCGTTCTCCCAGCTGCTGCTCCCCGGTACGGGCGCCGCCCATATAAGTCACTATCCGGATGAACCGGAACTGTTCCATCTCATGGCTCACCGCCTGCTCCAGGGCCTGCTCAAAACTTGCGGAGACCATGCAGTACTCCACGCTGCAGAGAGCCAAGATCAGCACCAACATAAAAGAAAGGAAGATTTTCACAAACAGCCGCATGAAACCGACCTCCAGACCGCAAAATATCAGACCTCCAGACGATAACCTACCCGGAACACGGTCCGGATCTTGTCCTCCCAGTGCAGCTTTTTCCTGAGCCGCTGGATGTGGCAGTCCAAGGTCCTGGTCTCGCCTGTATAGAGCTCGTTCCAAACCTTCTCATAAAGCTGCTCCCTGGAGAGGGCCACATTCTTGTGGAGGACCAGCTCCGCAAGAAGGCCGTATTCCTTGGCTGTCAGCATCACCGGCACATCCCCCTTCGTCACGGACCGGCCCTCGAAATCCACGGTGACGTCGTCGACGGTCACGGTCCGCCTGTGGCTCCCGCTCCGCCTTAAGACCGCCTCCACCCTGGCAGAAAGCTCGCTCACCTGGAAGGGCTTGGTGATGTAGTCGTCGGCCCCCAGCTTAAGCCCGTAGACCCGCTCCGACACCTGCCCCTTGGCCGTCGCAAAGATGACCGGGATCCCAAGCGGGCGGATATACTCCAAAAGCTCGTAGCCGTTCAGTCCGGGCAGCATGATATCCAACAAGACCAAAGAATAAGAGGCCCTCTCGATCTGCTTCGCACCCTCGGTCCCCGTCCGCACCCAGTCACACTGGTAGCCTTCGGACAAAAGCGTGCGGCACATCAGGATCCCGATGGCCTCTTCATCCTCCACGATCAAAATCTTTTTCATCCTGTGTCATCCCCTCTCGTCAGATCCATTTTAACACAGAGATGTATACAAGTTGTAAACTTTCTGGAAAAATTCGAAAATATTAATATTGTATAAGAAGGCCCCTTATCAGCGATCGGACGGTCGTGAGGAGGATGAGCAGGTAGATCGCGGCACAGGAGACGGCGGATAAGACGATCATGTCCTTTGTATTTGCTTTCGCCTGATTCACCATGATCAGCGTGTTTTGGAGTGTGATGATGGACACCAGGGCGTCGATAAAGTTGATCGTCCGAAGCTCTGCCACCAGGACATTGTCCTGGCTGTTTCGTCTTTGCTTCCGGACATGGACGGAGGCCATGGTGAGTTTCCAGGTTGTGTAGGCAGCCATGGCGATCGCGGGGATCATCCCCATGTTCACCGGCTTTTCCAGCAGGACCATCTGCGAGATGGGAAAGATCAGGGCCAAATTTAATGCCAGCAGCATGACGGCGCTGATAAAAAAGATCCTCCGCCTGCAGGCCGCCCGCTCCTTGCTTGCCCGGTTGTTCTTTTCCGCCAGCAGGATCATCCCCCGGATCGTGACGAGGAGCAGGTAATACACGCAGATGCTGCCGTGCCATATGGACGACAGATGAATACCCAGAAATCCGTTATAGAACGCAAACAATACGGTGACGCCGAAGGAAAGGAGGGAGCCGGCCAGCGTCTTGAAGGCGTAATCCCTCTTCCATTTCTCGAGAAATTGTTTTGCTTTTTCGGTCATAATGTCATTTGCCATACAATTTCCTCTCCGCACCGACGGACGGTCTGACACATTCTTCTATGATCGCGGCGATCATCTCGGCGGGCTCCCCGCAGTCTTCTTTTAACCATTCCTTGATGATCGCCGTTGTCCCCTCTATGTAATATGCGATATAATAGCGATGAAGCCCGTCCGGGACTTCAAATTTTTTCAGAATGGGTTCAAGAATGTATTTTTTCAGATTCCCATACCGTATATCTGTCCGCATCCCGTTTGGATTCCGGAAGTCCGCACGGTAGACTTTTTTGTTCTCACGTATAAACTGCAGGTAGGGAAGGAGATAGTCCTCCTTGCTCTTTGCTTTTCTGTCCAGTTTCTTTAAGGCGATCACCTTGGATGCGTCTTTCGGGGCATATTCGCCTGCGATCTTCTCTGCATAAATCTTGTCTGTGTTCATAATGCTTTCTCCTTTGGATCTTATTTCAGCCGCGGCTGTTAATAAGATCATAGAAGATCCTGCTCCGAAACGGAACAACACAGTTTCTGTTTTGTGTTGATTTGAAAAAATCAGTGTTTCCTTAGGACACGCCGGGATCCGTGAGCAGGGTGCCTGGCGCTCCGTCCGCCGCCGTCGTGGCCAGGCGGTCGCACCGCTCGTTTTCCGGATGCCCGGCGTGTCCCCTGACCCAGCGGAAGGTCACCTGGTGGGGTTCCTTTGCCGCAAGGAGCCGTTTCCACAGGTCCGAGTTTTTCACCGGCTCGTTTTTTCCCCGCGTCCAGCCCCTGCGTACCCAGCCGTCGATCCAGCGCTCCGTAAAGGCCTTTACCACATAGGAAGAATCGGAAATCACCTCCACCTGGCAGGGCCGGTTTAACGCCTCCAGTCCCGCGATGACTCCCATGAGCTCCATGCGGTTGTTGGTGGTCTTTTTATAACCTGCCGAGAGCTCCTTCTCGTGGAGCACTCCCTTTCCGTCCACATACTGGAGCACCGCCCCGTAGCCGCCGGGCCCGTCCGGGTTCCCCCTGGCAGAGCCGTCCGTGTATAAGGTTACCTTCATCATGTCAAAAATCTCCTCTCTTTGAAAGCCTTCGCCAGGTAATTGTGAAACTCAAAATTATAGAGCAGATTCTGTGGTTTCACTATTACCTTAAAGCCTCCACTCCCCGGTCCGGGCGAACCGCTCCGCCATCTCCTCGGCGTCTTGGATGATCCTTTCGTCGTAGCCCATGATGCCAAGCAGCCGGATGGCGTTCCGACTCCCCGCCCGGCCCTCCTCCAGCCGGTAGGAAAAGGAGACGTCCCCCTCCTCCACCTGCTCCTCGAAATGATAGTTGGCATAAAGGCCCTCCAAAAGGGAAGTCAGCTCGATGTCGTGGGTGGCGGCAAAGCACAGTACATTTTTTCCGGCCATGCTCTCCAGGATCTTTGAGGAGGCGGAGATCCGCTCCACGGTGTTGGTCCCCCGGAGGACCTCGTCCACAAAACAGAGCACCGGCGTCTCCCCGGAGACGGCGTCCAGGATCCGTTTTAAGGACTTGATCTCTACCATATAATAGCTCTCCTTCGTCTCCAGGCTGTCACTCAGGGCCATGGAGGAATAGATCCGGAAAAAGTCCGCCTCATAGGAGGCCGCCGGCACCGTGTAGATGGTCTGGGCCAGGATGGCGCCGACGCCGATGGTCTTTAAGAAGGTGGACTTTCCCGAGGCATTGGAGCCGGTGATCAGCACGGAACTCCCCGTCCGGATGGAATTGGCCACCGCATGCTCCACCAGCGGATGGTAGACGGCCTCGCAGGACAGGGTCCTCTCCGGCGCCTCGTGGAACACGGGCAGGCAGTGTTCCTCCAGAAGGTCCCGGAAGGAGCCGATACAGAGGGCCAGCTCCAGCCGCCCCATGGTCTCCATGAGACGTTCCAAAACCTGTCCCTGGTGTCTTATGGTCTCCGCCATCTGCCGGAACAAGAGCAGGTCCAGGTGGGTCATCATGCACAGGTAATCCAGCACCACCTTGACCAGGTTCCCGCCCACGTCGCTCTTGTCCACCAGGATCCAGGCATGCCTGCGGATCGCTTTCAGGCTTTCACAGTCCTCGGCGAGGAGCTTTTTGTAGGGGGCGAGAATGGGCTCGTCCCCGGAAACGCGGGTGAGCTGCCCGCCGTATTCCACCAGGTCGGCCACCTGGGACATGCAGGCAAAATACATGGCCATGTCCCCTTTATATTTGTAGTAGGTGATCAGGTTGAGGACGATCACCCCGATCAGGGCCGCTATCCCATAGGCCGGCTTTAGGAAAAACATACCGACGGCCGCCGCAAGGAGCCCCAGGGCCGCCGCGTGGGGCCACATGGGAAAGGCGGGGAGAAAGGAGAGCTTCCCGATATAATCCGAGAGAGCTACCCGCCGCCTCCGGCCCATCCTGCCAAAGCAGACCTTGAATTCCTCCCTGAGTCCCGGATGTTCCCGAAAAAAATCCGCAAGGACAGAGCGCTCCTCAAGGACCTCCTTGTCAAATTCCGGCGTGCGCAGCACCCGGTACAGGTACTCCTCCCCCACGGCGGAATCTGCCGTGTTGAGGAGCAGGAAGATCTCATCCATCCCCAGATCGTTCCAGGTGATGTCGTCGATAAAAAAACGGCCGTCCTTCCTCCGCTTGTAATAGTGGGAGATCTTTTCAAATTCCTCCAGGGAATATTCCCGCCGGGGGATCTTCCCCCACTGATCCCGGACCCGCTCCCTGAGCCGCGCCCTCTGCCTCCGGCCTGCGGTCACCGACTGGAGGAAAAGAAATACGCACACTGCCAGGAAAAATCCCACATAAGTTACCGTCTGTCTGTCCATGCCCTGCTGTCCCCTTCCCGACTCTTTCCTGTCAGACAATCGTGAAACCGGATGGACGTGGTCTTCAGGACCTGTTCTACAATTTCGAGTTTCGCAATTGCCTGCCTTCTTTATAGGATACCACAAAAAGGGACTGTCAACAACTCTCTCCGGTTTTTCTGAGCTTCGACAGGTAGCGGTAAACGCTCTGTTCGGAAATCTGCAGTTCCTTTGCCGTCCGGGCCACCGCCCCTTTCAGATTGTAGATCCCCATGCCATAGAGCTCGAAAAGGATCTCCATCCGCTCCTTCTGGGTGGCCCGCTCCGGCTCCACGCCAAGCCTTCGTACCACCTCCGCGATGGCATCCAGCGAGAGCTCCCCGGCACCGCCGTCCTGTTTTTCCTCCAGCATCTCAGGTTCGGGATCCATATCCTCCATGTGGAACCGGAGCATTCCCTTCACAAAAGAATCCATCTGGAAAAACAGCTCGCAGCGCATGCAGATGCAGAGCGCCCCCAGGACCTTGCCGTCTGCGCCGGACAGGAAATACATGGAGACCCGGAACATTTTTCCAAACTCACAGCTAAAGGGATAATTGGCCAGATAGCCTTCCAGACGGACCTTCCGGCTTGCCGCCGCCTCGAGGAGGAGGGGGCGCAGCTTCTCTTTCTCCTCTTCCGTGCCGTTCGCCGAGGACACGGCCGGACAGGATGGATCCGTCATGTCGTAAAGGAGGATCCCGAAATGCTCCCCCAGGGCCTCCCCCAGAAAGGGGACCAGCTTTGCATACCTGTCCAACTCGTCATTCATAGCCATACCTGCCTTTCCGCCTGCGTGCTTTTTCACATCATTTTCCTCGCCATTTCAATTTCTTTTTATCACGATAAAAATCATACCTTTTTGTCGAAGGATCACGCATAAAAAGAATTTTCTCTTGCATATTATACGTTTTTCTCTGAAAAGTCAAGAAAAAGGCGAAAATTCGCCTTTTTCAATAGATATTGCCTGGTTTTGATTGGTGGATTATTATTATCATGATAAAAATGATGTGTATTGAGTCTCCCGACCCAGGGCTTTTGCCCTGAAATCCTAAATGATGATGCAGATCATCCCTCCGTTGGAATCGTTGATGATCTTCTGCAGCGTATCCTGCAGCTTCATCTGGCAGGAGTCTGTCATCTGGGCCACTTTGGCCTGGATGCCGTCGGTGACGATCTGTTCGATGGATTTCCCGAAGATGCTGGTATTCCAGACGCCGTCCTCGTTTTCCCGGCTGTTCTCCCGGATGTAGGCGATCAAGTCCTCCGCCTGCTTTTCGTCTCCCACGATGGGGGCCAGCTCCGTCTCGATGGAGGCCCGGATCAGATTGATGGAGGGCGCCTGGGCGTGGATCTTTACGCCGAATTTGTTGCCGTGCTTTATGACTTCCGGATCGTCCAGGAGGATCTCACTCCGCTCCGGCATGATGACGCCGTAGCCCTTCTGTCTCGCCGCGTCCATGGCATTCTTGAGCTTCCCGTACTCGCCCCTTGTCCTGGCGAACTGCTTTAGGATCCCCATCAGCTGGTACTCACCGCCGATCTCCATTCCCGTGTAATCGCTCAAGATCTGGTAATAGACGTTGTCGTCCACCACCACGTCCAGGGCCACCGTCCCGTCGGAATAGTCCGCTTTGCGCAGGTGGACACGCCGGACAGCCAGGTCCTCCGGCTGGGCGTATTCCGGGGCCAGGTCCTTCATCTGGATGATATCCCCCATCAGCCCTTTTACAATGGAGACGATCTGCTCCTTCAGCCAGTGGTCAGACGGAAGGATCTCCGCCCACTTCGGCATAAAGAAGTCCAGCTCCGTCACCGGGAATTCGTTCAGCACCTCGCCCAGGATCCTGGTGATATCTTCCTTTTTTAACTGCTCACAGTTGACCGGAAGCACCTGGACCCCGTATTCTTCTCCAAGGGCGGCCGCCAGATCCCGGACTTCGTCGGAATAAGGGCGGTTGGTGTTTAAGAGCATCAGGAACGGCTTTCCGATCCTCTTCAGCTCCTCGATGGTCTGCCGCTCTGCGTCTATGTACCCGTTCCTCGGAATCTCCCCGAAGGAGCCGTCGGTGGTGACCACGATCCCGATGGTGGAATGCTCCTTGATGACTTTTTCCGTTCCGATGGCCGCTGCCTGGGTGAAGGGGATCTCATAGTCAAACCAGGGCGTTTTTACCAGCCGTTCTTCGTCGTTCTCCACATGGCCGCTGGCCCCCTCCACCATGTAGCCCACACAGTCGATGAGCCGGACCTTCACATTTGCGTCTCCCACTTCGATCTCGGCCGCGTCTTTGGGGATAAATTTCGGCTCCGTGGTCATGATGGTCTTCCCCGCCGCCGACTGAGGAAGCTCATCCTGGGCCCTGCTCCTCTCGTTGGCGTCTTCCATCCCGGGGAGCACCAGAAGATCCATAAACCGTTTGATGAAGGTGGATTTTCCCGTACGGACAGGCCCCACCACGCCTATGTAGATCTCCCCTCCCGTCCGCGCCTCGATATCCTTGTATACGTGAAAACTGTCCATAAAAAATCCCTCCTGTATATGCTGGTAAAGTATATGCAGGAGGGGTTCCTCATTATGTGGGATCACGGAAGAAAATAGGGTCATTTCGGAAAGGGACCGATTTTCTTCCTGTCTTTCTGGTTTTTTACTCGATCTCGACCCGGTTTGCCCGCTCGGTGCGGACGATGCAGACCCAGGTGCGGCCCTGCTTCAGCCGGATCTCATTGCCCTCTTGATCATAGTAGCGGGTGACGCCCCAGGTGCCGTCCTTTTCCCAGGTCACGGGGATCACCTGCCCGCCGGTGATAAATTGTCCGGGGCCGCCGCTGTGCATGTCGATGTTCAGATAATCGGTATTGTCGTAATGCTCGTAATTGCAGACCTGGATGATGATGTTGTCATAGGCAAGCTGCACGTCGTCGTTTCCCACGTCCACATGGGGTTTCTCAAACTGATACCGATAGTAGAGGCCGTCCTCGGGGTTGTATTCAAACCAGGGCTTGTTGGATACATAGCCCACCGTGACCTTATTGGCCGGAGAAGCCCCGGGCATATGGGGAGCCTCCCCTTCTTCCAAAAATTTGTAATGGCCGTTCTGCAGATATTTTTCCGGATATTCCGTGGAATAGCCCAGCCGCTCGATCGCGTATTTGATCTCCTCGCTGTTGGTGAAATGGTGGTGGGGAGGTGTCCGGTCATCCATGCTGTGGTAAGCCCATTCGCTGGCGCCCGTCACGCCGTTGACGCACTCGCACTCTCCGCCCTCCAGGTAGGGGACCGCATAGGCGGCCTGTCCGTAATGGAAAAAAATGGACTCAAATTCTTCCTGGATAAAGGCGTGATAAGTCCTGGCGCTCCGGATGGAACCGATCTCTTTGATATCGTCATACTGTTCAAAGATCGCCACGAAACGGACCGCGCTGGCTTCGCCAGGCGTCTCGTAGACCACGTCCGCATGGCTCAGGCCGTAGGTGGGCTGTGCCGCCAGCACATTGCTGACCATCACTGCCACCGGCCGTCTCCTGCCGATCTCCTCCGGGACCCACTTTCCGGTTAGGAAGCTTTGCACCATACCCTCCGGCCCTGCTTCCGCTTCTGTTTCCGGCTCTGTCTCTGCCTGCGTGGCCGCCGGGGCCAGGGTTGCCGGCGGCGCCGGTGTCGTCTCCGCTTCGGTGGCGGCCTGTGTGTCCTCTTCCGCCTTTTTCCCGCAGCCGGCCGCCACGATCAGGATCAACAGCAGGGCAATGCCTGACCTTATCCGTCTTGTCCGAATTTTTTTCATGAGATTACTGCCTCCCTCTTTTTTCTTCCCGTCTATTGTACCATGGATGGAAGGGCTGTGCAATGGGATCTTGAGCTGCGGTTTCCCGCCTCGATCCTCCTGATCATGCGGCACGGAGAGTTTTCTCTCTACCCCTCCAGATCGTATCCTATCTCACCGGTCGCACAGTCGATTTCCATGATCACGCTGTGGCAGCCTAAAAGCTCCTCCCCCTCGTCGTCAAACATCATGCCGGAGAAGGAGATCACCATATTCCCCTCTCCGCCCTCTTGCACCAGGACACGGAAGAGACTGCCGTTTTTTTCGACCAGTTCCATGGTGACGGCATTTCCCTCCGAATCGGTTTCTTCCCACTCCTCGCAGAAAGACAGGATCCCTTCATAAAATTTCGTTAGATACGATTCCTGTCCGTCATAAATTTCAGCGAGACACCGGACCGCGGCGGCGATCTTTTCCTCCGTCACGTCCAGTTCGATCTCCACGTCCTCGTGTTTCCCAAAGGGCAAAGAGGGGAGGATAAGCATAAAAGCGCCCCAGTCGTCCTTTTCAAGCACGCACTGACCGAACCGTTCGTGACAGATCTCCACCGTCTCTGCTTCTTTCGCCTCTTTCGTTTTCCTATGAAAGATCTCCCTTATTTTCATGGTCCTTCTCCTTGATTTTATCTGTACCCGGCAATTCTACGATTTGCAATTACGGTTTTATTGTAACACTTACCGGCGGGAATGTCCGCCCTTTTTTCTTCTGAGTGACGACAATGGCTGAAAATATACTTGCGCCTCCCCTCTTTTTGTGCTATAGTTGGGAACGACAACTGACAAGACAGCTGCTGTATTATTATTTTACACATAGAAATCCATACGGGATCCCCGTATGGACAGAAAGGCGGTAACTGATTATGAAGAAATGGCTGAACCGGCTGTTTATCGACGGCCTTGGCGGCATGGCCACAGGTCTCTTTTCCACTTTGATCGTGGGGACCATTATCCAGCAGATCGGAACGCTCGTCGGCGGGGCGGCGGGCGGTTATCTGTTTTTGTTTGGAAAAGTCGCGGCGGCCCTGACCGGAGCGGGGATCGGCTGCGGCGTTGCCTGTAAATTCAGGGAAAGCCCCCTGGTGGTGCTCTCCGCCGCCGCCACCGGAATGGTGGGCGCTTTTGCCGGAAAGATCCTGGCAGGGCAGGTCCTGGCGGACGGGGCCGTTGTCCTTGCAGGTCCCGGCGAACCTCTGGGCGCCTTCATCGCCGCCTACGTGGGCATTGAACTGGGACACCTGATCGCCGGAAAGACCAAGCTGGACATCGTACTCACGCCCATTGTCTGCATCGTTTCCGGCTCCGTGGTCGGCATGATCCTGAGTCCTCCCATCTCCGCCTTTATGACATCCCTCGGCGGATTGATCAACTGGGGGACGGAACAGCAGCCCTTTCTCATGGGGATCATCGTCTCCGTCCTCATGGGTATGATCCTGACCCTGCCCATCAGTTCCGCCGCCCTGGGCGTCTCCTTAAGCCTTTCCGGCTTATCCGCGGGAGCCGCCACGGTGGGCTGCTGTGCCAACATGATCGGTTTTGCGGCTGCCAGCTACCGGGAGAACAAAATGGGCGGCTTTCTTGCCCAGGGGATCGGCACCAGCATGCTCCAGGTTCCAAACATTGTCCGAAAGCCTGTGATCTGGCTTCCGGCCATCCTCACCAGCGCCGTGCTTGGGCCGGTCTCCACCCTGGTCTTCCATATGACCAATAATCCCGTCGGATCCGGCATGGGTACCGCCGGGCTGGTGGGACAGATCATGACCTTCCAGACCATGGCCGCCGCGGAGGGCGCCGGACCGGTGCTCTTTAAGATCGCGCTGCTCCACTTCCTCCTGCCCGGCGTCATGGCCTTTGCCATCGCCTGGTTCATGAGAAAGAAAGGCTGGATCCAGGACGGCGATATGAAGCTGGATATGTAAGCAGGATCATGTCCTTATCCCCTGTGCTTCAGGAACATCCGTTTCGGCGCAGGGGATTTTGCGTTCCTGTGATGATTCCTTTTGTTATGATCTTCCTCATTTTTTTGGACCAGGAAGCCTGCAGGGGTACGCCTCCCCGGACATTGGCCACAGTTTCACAGACCGTGTCGTAAAGAACCGTCGTTCCCCTGGAGTCCGCACGGTAATTGACCGCCCGGTCCGCACCGATCCCGAAGGCACCGGCCGTCTCCACCGCGTCGATGTTGGCGCCGATAAAGAGGAATTCCCAGCCGTATTTACTCTTCTGCCGTTCGATCATCTGCCGTACCCGGCGGATATCGTAGCGTCGGCTGGCGTTTTCCATCCCGTCGGTGGTGATCACGAACATGGTGTGGGCGGGCACATCCTCCGGACGGGCGTATTTGTGGATATTTCCGATGTGGTGGATGGCTCCTCCGATGGCGTCAAGCAGCGCCGTACAGCCGCAGGTCGTGTAATCCGCGTCCGTCATTTTCGGGATCTTGAAAAGATCTGTCCGGTCGTGGAGCACCCGGCTCGTATTATTAAATAGGACGGTCGAGACGAAACAGTCCCCCTCCGTCTTTCTCTTTGCTCCCGTCTTTCCCCGTCCATTCTTTCTCTGCAGCCTTTGTCATATCCGTTTCCTCCGTTCTTTTTTTGTTCCAATGTCTGCAGTCATTGTACCGGTTTTTTCGGAGGAAATGGTCGCCCGGAAGGCGACAAAAATTTTTGATCTGTCACGCCCCAGGAGGCTCTGGTCGAAGGCAAAGAGGGCCTCGTTGATCTCAAAGATGTTGTAATTTCCGTTTTCGATGAAGTATTCGATGATGATATCGAATTTGCTGCTGTGGGACAGGGCGAATCCCGCCTTCATGAGAAGCTCCTTCGTCTCTTCCAGGGAAAGCTCCAGGGCGATGGCAAAGGCGAGGGCCGTCTGTTTTTTGGGCTTATACCAGACATTGCCGCGGGAAGCCTTCTCAGGGGTTGCGCTTGGAAAAGCTTTCCCGGGGACCGGCGGCGGGAAGGGCGGAGGTTTCTTCCCACAGGTTTCTCGACCTGCCGGCATCCCCGCAAAGCTCCACGTAATGGTCGTCGATATAGGAGCGGATGTCCGCAAACAGCTTTTCCCCGATGGTGTAAGAGGCCCGGTCAAAGATCACCAGATAGACGGAAAGCTCATGTTCCAGGAGAAACTCCCCGATGGTATCCACCGCCACCTTGAGGGCCTGGTCCTTCGGATAGCCGTAGACACCGGAGGAGATCAGGGGGAAGGCCACCGTCTCGCACCGGAAGGCAAGGGCAAGCCGCAGGGACTCCCGGTAACAGGAGATAAGAAGCTCCCGCTCTCCATGGTCTCCCCCCTGCCAGACGGGGCCCACTGTGTGGATCACGTATTTGCTGGGAAGGGCATAGCCTTTCGTGATCCTGGCCTCCCCTGTGGGACAGCCGCCAAGCTTCCTGCACTCTTCCAGAAGCGTCGGACCTGCCGCCCGGTGGATGGCCCCGTCAACGCCGCCGCCCCCGAGGAGGGATGGATTGGCGGCGTTGACGATGGCGTCGCACTTCATTTTGGTGATGTCGTTGCGGATGATCTGGACGGGCATAAAATTCCCCCTTTCTTTTGAAAATCATCGAGAGCCGGGCGGCTCAGATCTTCCCGAGCATGTGAAGATACCTGACGAGGCGCTCGCTGCAGGTATCGATATCCTCCCGGCGGACGCCGAAGTAACGGATGATGTCCTTTGAGATTTCCTCCGGCTCCTCCTGTCCTTTGAAATTGGCGTAGGACAGGCCGATCTGCTGCCGGATATCCTCCAGCTCCACGGTCATCTCCCCAAGCTTCTCTCCGCTTTCCAGCACCGGGAACCGCCAGACGGAATAGGACATGGGGAAGATATCCTCCGGCAGTTCCTCCGCCTCCCTCATCCGCCTCTCAAAGACTTCCGTGTAGGCGGTGAAGGCTTCCTGGTCCGGAGTCTCCGAGAGCTTTTTCCACCGGAACCTCCAAGTCAGTCTCCAGAGCATTTTTTTCAGCCGGCCGTCCGGCTCTTCCAAACCGTTCGGAAGCTTTGGCTCTGGAGTTTGCAGAAGCTCCGGCGCTTCCCGTATCACCAGGGTGCTCTTCATGGCCCGGTAGAAAAAGCCGTATTCCTCCGAGTCCTCCGGGAGCGGAGCGGCCCCGTAGGTTTCGGCCAGGTAGGCCCTCATCTCTTCCGTGGTGTGGGCGTTCGGTGTCAGTCCGGCGGTTTTTCGTTTCATATCCTGCTCCTGCTTCCTCTGCCGCACTCTCTTTCGGAGCCCCCTGTATGTCCCGGCCAGAAAGACCGCCGTGGGCCCGTCGGCCCCTCCGATGATGACGGTTCCCCGTCCGCTGCTTTTTTGCGGCATTTCGGCCAAAGTCTCCCCGGCTCTGTCCCCCGCACCGCATTCCGGCACCACGGCCGGAAGGATCTCGGACAGGGTGCCGGACAGCCGTCCGTTCAGGGCTCTTATGGCCGCCTCCGGAACCTTCAGGATCTCCCGGTCGTAGGTGAGGAGCCCGTTGACCTCCTCCTCCACGTCGGAGAGCTGGGTGTAGATTGCCGCCGACAGCCCCTCTCTGATCCGGGAGCGGACCTTTTCTTCCCAGAGAGCTTCCAGGGCCGCGGACAGTTCCCCCGCCTCCCGACACCGCCGGTACCCGTAGGTCTTCCGGGAATACCGGTGCCCCTCCACGGGGAGGCAGTAGCCGCCGTATTCCGTGAGGGCAGCAGCCCGTCTCCTTCCGGCTTCCCTGAGTTTCCTCGGGGCAGAAGTCTTGCTTAAGCTGTAGGAGAAGAAATAGGAATGGATGCTGAAAAGGTCTCCGCCCCCCTGGTCGAACCAGCCGCTGGCGGCATCGATGAGGCGAAGAGGATCCAGCCTCCGGAGTTCCTCTGTCACAGCTTCCGTCTCAAACTGGCCCCAGCCCTCGTTGAAGGGGACCCAGCAGACGATGGAGGGATGGTTGTAGAGGACCTTCACCATTTCCCGGAGTTCTCTTCGAAATGCGAACCTCCCCTCCTTTTCCCTCCTGGCCAAAAGCCTCCTGTGGGTGTCTTTCACGGGAATGTGGAGGCAGGCGGCCGCTGTGGCAAAATAGGTGATGAACCAGGAGCGGTAGGCGCTCCCGCCGTTCACCATGTCCTGCCACACCAGCATCCCCAGCCGGTCACAGTGGTAATACCATCTCGCCGCTTCGACCTTCACATGCTTCCTGAGCATGTTGAAGCCCATGGACTTCGCCGTCTCGATGTCAAAGACCACGGCCTCGTCGCAGGGGGCCGTGTAAAGGCCGTCGGGCCAGTAGCCCTGATCCAGAAGGCCGGTCTGGAAATAGGGCTTTCCGTTGAGGAAGAGCCGGAAAACACCCTCTCCGGCCGGCTCCACGGAACAGCTGCGCATGGCAAAGTAGGTGAGGACCCGGTCCTCTCCGGCCTCCATGAGGAGGCCGTAAAGCTTCGAGCGCTCCGGGGACCAGGCTGTGAAACCCTCCATGGGGATCCCCCATTCCCGTCCGCAGGCTGCAGACAGGGAGAGCCGTTTCTCTCCCCGCGCCTCGCCGGTCTCCAGGAACCCGGCGAGAGTCTCGTCGGTAAAGTCCTCGAGGACCGTAAGCTTTACGGGAAGGGCAGCCGGTCCCTGGAGGCGGAGGCGCACCAGGCTTCTGTCATAGTCCGGCCGGATGCGGACGCTTTTTAAGTACTGCTCCGGGACGATCTCCAGCCAGACTGTCTGCCAGATGCCGCTCTGGGCTGTGTAGAACATCCCTCCGGATCTTAATTTCTGCTTTCCACGGCTGTGCCAGCCCGCATCGCTCACGTCCCGGACTTTGACAAGAAGCTCCTGCTCCCCCTCCCCGCAGAGGTCCGTGATATCCATAGTAAAGGGCAGGTATCCTCCCGTATGGCTCCCGGCCTTCTCACCGTTCAGCCAGACGGTGCAGGTCTGGTCCACGGCCCCGAAGTGGAGCAGTACCCGCCGCCCCCCATCCCGGCCGCCCGCCGGAAGGAGAAAACGCCTCCGATACCAGAGAAACTCCTCCGGCTTTAACTGCCTCTCCACCCCGGAGAGGGGAGCCTCCGGGGAGAAGGGGACCAGGATCTGTCCGTCAAACCGGGACGGGATCTGCTCTTCCTTCGTAAAGGCATACTCCCAGAGGCCGTTTAAGCAGATCCAGCCTTTCCTCGCGAAGGCCGGCCGGGGGTACTCCCGCCAGGCGTTTTCCGGCGTAACCTGACCGCTCCACCTCGTTGTTTTTAAATTTCCCATCGCTCTCCTCTTTTCTTGTTAAAACAGCGGCGCCAGGATCCGCAGGACCGAGTCGAAAAGCCCGCCGAACAGGCCGGTCCGGCAGTCCTTTAAGGATATGGGGCGGCTCTTTCCGATGGTCCGGATGGCGTCGATCTTCAGATCGGCCACCGCGTCGGTCCGGTACATGAAGGTTCCGCATTCAAAGTGCAGGTACAGGCTCCGGTAGTCCATGTTGATGGTGCCCACCAGGGCAAACTCATCGTCGCAGACGTAGCTTTTCGCATGGATGAATCCCGGCGCATACTCGTAGATCTTCACGCCTGCCTTTAAGAGGGGCGCGTAGTTGGAGCGGGTGAGCCTGAACACCAGGGGCTTGTCCGGGATCCCGGGCGTCACGATCTTGACGTCCACCCCCCGCTTTGCCGCCAGGGAAAGGGCCAGCTTCATCTCGTCGTCCACGATCAGGTATGGCGTAAAAATATAGCAGTAATCCCTGGCCTGATTCAGGATCTCGATATAAACATTTTCCGCCACAGTCTCATTGTCCAGGGGTGTGTCGCCGAAGGGCTGGACAAACCCTCTGCCGGAGAATGGCTCCGGATGATGGAGCCGGGGCCTAAACTGCTCCAGGCTCCCGTCCTCCTTCCGGTAGGCGTTCCACATTTCCAGAAACATCAGGGTAAAGTTCCAGACGCCCTCCCCCTCCAGGCGGACGCCGGAATCCTTCCAGTGGCCGAACCGCTTCTTCACATTGATGTATTCGTCGGCCAGGTTGATGCCTCCCGTGTAGGCCGTGTGGCCGTCGATGACCGTGATCTTCCGGTGGTCCCGGTGGTTCATGACCATAGCAAAAAAGGGAACGATCCGGTTGAAGGCCATGCAGCGGATGCCCTTCCGCTCCATCCATTTGTCATACCCCTTCGGAAGCAGGGAAACGCATCCCATATCGTCGTAGATCAGGCGGACGTCCACCCCCTCCGAGACCTTCCGCTCCAGGATCCCAAGGATCCGGTTCCACATATAGCCCTCCTCGATGATAAAATACTCCATAAAAATGTAGTATCTGGCATTCTCCAGATCGTCAAGAAGGTCCTGGAACCAAAGCTCCCCCAGGGGGTAATAGCGGACGTCCGTATTTTGATGGAGCCCGTAATCGCTGGCGTTCTTCAGATAAATGCTGATGCCGGCTGCCCGCTCGTCAAGCCTTTTCAGGGCTTCGACCGCCTCGAACCCGCCCCGAAAGCCCTTCGCCATGGCCCGGTGGGAGTTCGTGAGTCGTCTTTTCATATTTTGGGACGGGTTCTTATTGCCGAAAGAAAGATAGAGAAGACCGCCGAAAAGAGGCAGGCAGAGGATCAGGATGATCCAGGCGATCTTGTAGGCGGAGTTCTCCTCTTTTCCGATCAGGAACAGGGTGATCAGGATACTGAGCACCGTAAAACCGGCGTTTACCCACGCGGAATAGCTGATGAGCCTCCGGAGGAAGATCACCAGCCATACCGCCTGGACCACCAGCAGGATCCCGGTGAGCAGGATCCGGTTGGTGATCAATTTTTTGTACTTCTTTTTCATAGATTCCTCTTAAGGGGTCCCGGCCCGCCGGGCCATGTCATTCGGTGAAAGCCGCAGCCGTTTCCAGGGCCACCTGCATCATGTTGGTGAAGCCTGTCTGGCGTTCCTCGGCCGAGAGGCCCTCCCCCGTCACGATGGAATCGGAGACCGTAAAGATCCCCAGGGCCCGGACGCCCGCGCGGTTCGCGTTGCAGTAGAGGGCGTAGCTCTCCATCTCCACGGAGAGAAGTCCCATCTTTGCCCATTGCTTCCACTCCGGGGTCTCCGTATAGAAAAGGTCCGAGGACAGGACGTTCCCCACCCGGCAGGGATAGCCGTTGGCCTTTGCCGAACGGACGGCCTGTTCCAGAAGCTCATAGGAGGCCTGGGCCGAGTAGGTCCCGGGAAGCCCGTACTGGTGGGCGAAATTCCCGTCGGTGCTGGCCGCCATGGCCATGACCAGATTGCCCACGGGCAGGCTCTCCTGGATGCTCCCGCAGGATCCGACCCGGATCAGGTTCTTCACCCCGTAAACATGGATCAGCTCGTAGGAATAGATACCGATGGAGGCGCAGCCCATGCCGGTACCCATGACCGACACCCGTTTCCCGCCGTAGGTCCCGGTGAAGCCGAACATGTTTCTCACCGAATTGAACATCTCGGCGTCTTCCAGGAAATTTTCCGCGATGAATCTGGCCCGGAGCGGGTCGCCCGGCAGCAGGATACTCTCTGCGATCTGTCCTTTTTCTGCCTGATTATGTGGAGTTGCCATAAAATTTACCTCCTGTTCTTTGTTGACCCTCCTTCTCTCCGGGAAGGAGACGTATCGATGAAACGTAAAACTCTGTCCCTATCATACCACAGTTCTTCCCGGATTGCCAGAAATCATATTGATTATTTCGGATATTGATATTATAATCAGTAACGTTGCCCGATACGATTCCATATGGATGATCTTCATAAGAATACAGCGGTTTTCCGCAGGAGGACGGATCTACTATGCTTTATATCATTCTGGCGGTGATCTCCGGTGCGATGATCTCTGCCCAAAGCAGCTACAACGGCATGCTCTACCCTTTTATCGGCGTCCTGGGCGTGGGCTTTATCAGCCAGCTTTTAAATGCCCTTACAAGCCTCATCATGGAACTTGCCGCCACGAGAAAATTCCCGAAGCCGAACGGAATGCCGATACACGCCTGCTTCGGAGGCGTATGCGCCATCTTTGTTCTGGGGTTTTCCGGCTATCTGGTGGCGAAGCTGGGGAGCGCCGTCACGGTCTGCCTTTCCGTCTCCGGCCAGCTCATCATGTCGGCGGTGGTCGACCATTTCGGGTGGTTCGGTTCGGAGAAAGTCACCTTCCATACATACCGTCTGCCCGGCTTCCTGTGCATCCTTGCCGGTGTGTTCGTCATCAATTTCGCCGGAGGGGATTCCTTTACCGGTGTCTCCGGCCAGGGGATGCTGTTCCTGCTCCTGATCTTCGCGATCTTCATCGGCTGCGTCACGGTCTTTGCCAGGATGTTCAACTATGAAGCCAGCCGCTATGTGGGAAAGATCGCCGGAAGCTTTTACAACGGCGGTTTCGGGGCTGTCGTGGCTTTCATCCTGCTCCTCTTTGCCACCGGCTTCAAGCTTCCCGTATCCGGCTTTAAAAGCGCTCCTCTCATCGGCTATCTGACCGGCCCTCTCGGCGCCTTCAGCTGTGCCCTCAACAACATGGCCTACGGGAGCATGAAGGTATTCCACGCGACGATCTTCCTTCTGATCGGCCAGATCGCCGCCAGCATCGTGGCGGACCTGATCCTCCTGGGAAGCTTTCCTCTCGGAAAATTTCTCGGGATCGCCGTGGTCTGTGCCGGGATCTTCTTAGATAAGCGGACGGCGCTCAGGCATCAGTAAGACAGACAGGAGAAACCTGCAGAGGAAATAAAACGATGAAAACAAAGGATCTGACCGAAAAGAAAAAAGACCTCACCACCGGAGACATCACAAAGACCATGCTGCTGTTCGCCCTTCCCATGATTCTGGGAAATCTTCTCCAGCAGCTCTATAACATCGCGGACACCCTGATCGTGGGCCAGTTTCTGGGATCAGGTGCTCTGGCCGCCGTCGGTTCCGCCTACACGCTGATGACCTTTCTGACCTCGATCCTTTTGGGGCTCTGCATGGGGAGCGGGGCCGTATTCTCCACCTGCTATGGCGCCAAAAATATGGAGCGGTTAAAATACAGTATTTTTGCCTCCTTCTTCCTGGTGGCGGGCTGTGCCGTGGTCCTGAACCTGGCCGTATTCCTGTTCATCGATCCGATCATGCGGCTCCTGCAGACGCCGGAGGAGATCTACGAGATGATGCGGGGGTATCTGTGGATCATCTTCATGGGGATCGCCGCCACCTTCCTCTACAATTTCTTCGCCTCACTGCTCCGTGCCCTGGGAAACTCCGTCGTCCCCCTCCTCTTCCTCGGAGTCTCCGCCCTCTTAAACATCGGGCTGGACCTGTTATTTGTCCTCTCCTTCCACTGGGGAGCCGAGGGGGCAGCGGCCGCCACGGTGATCTCCCAGTATGTATCCGGGATCGGCATCCTGATCTACACCCTGGTGAAATTTCCGGAGCTCAGGCTTAGCCGGAGGCACCTGCACCTGGAGCCCGGCATCCTGCCGGAGATCTCTCAGTTTTCTTTCCTCACCTGCCTCCAGCAGTCCATCATGAATTTCGGCATCCTCATGGTCCAGGGACGGATCAACAGCTTCGGCCCCACGGTCATGGCCGCCTTTGCCGCCGCCGTGAAGATCGACTCCTTCGCCTACATGCCGGTCCAGGATTTCGGCAATGCCTTCTCCACCTTCATCGCTCAGAACTACGGAGCCGGGAAGACGGACCGGATCCGCGGCGGGATCAAAAGCGCCATCGCCTCCTCCGTGGTCTTCTGCCTGGTGATCACGGCCGGAGTCTGCATCTTTGCAAAACCCCTGATGCTGATCTTCGTGAAGCCCCATGAGACCGAGATCCTCGCCACCGGCGTCCAGTATCTGCGCATCGAGGGCGCCTTCTACTGCGGAATCGGCTGCCTCTTCCTCCTCTACGGCCTCTACCGGGCCATCCAAAAGCCCGGCATGTCCGTGGTACTGACCATCGTGTCCCTCGGCACCCGTGTCCTTCTGGCCTATACCCTCTCCGCCATCCCCGCCGTCGGGGTCGTCGGCATCTGGGTGTCCGTGCCCATCGGCTGGTTCCTGGCCGACTTTATCGGGCTGGCCTATTACCTTGGCCGGAAGAAAACCCTGCTGCAGCTGTAAAAGGACCGGGCAGAGGGAGCGCATCCCCTGTCCGGCCATTTTTCTTTTCGTTCAATACTTCAGGAGGGTGAAATTGTTTTTCCCTGCCAGATAGTCTTCTACAGGGATGGTGCCCAGCTCGAATCCGTCGTCTCTGCTCACCTGTTCCTCCCCATACTGCCCGACCAGCAGATCGTCCGCGATGCCCAAAGGCCGGAACCAGGGATATCCTTCGGTCTCCCGGACCAATACGGCGTCTCCGTTCTCCCCATACTGCCAGACTTTCCGGATACTCTTTCCGTCCACATCCTCGCGGAATTCTAAAAGCTTGAGATCTTTGGTCCAGAAGATCTCCGCCACCCCGCCCTCCTGCTCTTTCGGGATCTCCTTCCACTCTCCGGACTCCACATCAAGCTCGATCACCTTCCTGGATTCCCCCTCTTTCGCGTTGCACACCAGGGTACTTCCCTCCATGGCATAGGGGGATACGGGCCAGAACAGCAGGTCTCCCAAAGGCTTCGTGACATCCCCTGTCCCCAGGTCCTTGATCCTCAGCCCGTATTCCATGCCCTCCTCGTCCGTCTGCTCCAGATACACCAGACGGTTTTCATAACAGCCGTATACGCAGTATGCATCCCACAGGCTTTCCCGCTCTGGGACGAGAAGCTCTTCCTCCCCGCTCTCAAGATCATACCGGTAGATCCCGCATTTCCCGTTTTCGTCGACTTCCCCGGTTTCCTCGTTGATAAACCAGTCCACGGTCGCAGTCATAAGGAAATGGTCGAAAAACAGGGCGGCTCCAAAAGCCTTTCCATGGGAAAATTCTCCGATTTCCTTTTCATCCTGCCCGTCCAGGCTGCTGCTGCAAAACACCCTGCTTCCGTCCGGCTTATCCTTCTGGTAATACCAGCGTTCTCCCAGGCGGCCGATGATATCGGTATGTTTTCTCAGATAAAACGCAAAACACTCCTCACTGTTATGGGGACAGCTTGGTGCCCCGCACAAGGGGCGGTAACTCTTCGTCTTATAGTCAAAATAATCCACCTTTCCGGTGCGGGAGTTGTTTTGCTGTACGATCCCCTCCTCCGTAAAACACCGGTTCACAAGCATGACAGAGCCCCCTGCCTCGTCCGTCTTCTTCTCTTTCCCGCAGCCAAAAAGCGCCAGGATGCAAACGATCCCTAACAGGCATGCCTGCTTGCTCTTTTTCTTAAATCCCATAAAATCCCCCTTCCCTTCATCGGGAACCCCATAAGGCCATCCGTCAGTCCTGCAGGCTGATAAAATTGCTTTTTCCGGCGAGGTAATCCTCCGTGCCGATCACGGCGAGTGTGAACCCCGTCGTATCGTCCCATCCTCCATATGGTCCGACGATCACGCCGTCCTTGATCACGATCGGAGAAAACGGGTATTCCTCCCAGTCCTCCCGGACCAGGACACATTCCCCCTTTTCCGTATACTGCCAGGTCCTATGGCAGGGCCTGCCCTCTATCTCGTCATAAAGCCGCAGAAGCTTAAGCTCCGGACTCCAGATGATATCCGCCGTCCCCTTCTGGCCTTCCAGCCAGATCCTGTTCCACTCACCGGACTCGATATCCAGTTCGACGACCTCCCAGGCACCTCCATCCTGGACGCTGCATACCAGAAGACTTCCGCTCATGGCATAGGGGGCGGGTGACCAGAGCCTCCTGTCTCCCAAAGGCTCTGTGACGCGTTTCGTCTCCAAATCCATCACCCGGAGTTCATATTTCATTTCCGCCTCGTCGGTCAGCTCCAGATACGCCAGCAGATTTTCATGACAGCCATATACGCAGTATGCGCCAAGCTGGCTTTCACGCTCCGGGACGAGAAGCTCTTCCTTCCCGCTCTCAAGGTCATACCGGTAAATGCCGCATTTCATGTTTTCACTGACCTCCCCGGTTTCCTCGTCCACGAACCACTCCTCCGTCGCAGCCACAAGAAAGTGGTCGAAAAAAAGACTGGTCCCTGTGCAGTAACGCGGGAATTCTCCCAGAACCTTCTCATTTTTTCCATCCAGGTCACAGCAGTAAAATACCTGGGCATCCGTCCCCGAATCCTTCTGGTAATACCATTTATCTCCAATCCGCCCGATACAGTTAGTATCCGCCAGATACACGGCCGTACACTCCCTGCTGTCGTGGAGGCAGTTCGGGTCCCCGCACAGAGGGTAACAGGTCCTCGTCCGATAGTCAAAATACGCGATCTTGCTGCCACCCCGCAGGGACTGTCTGTGCAGGAGCCCGTCCTCTGTGAAGCAATACTGAGCCCGTGTGACCGAACCGGCCGTTCCCCCCTCACTGTCCGCTTTTTTGCAGCCGGAAAAAGCCAGAATACCGATACAGAAAAAAACTGCGATCCGTCTCCCTTTCATCTTACCCCTCCTTCCAGGATACTTCTGACAAAATTTTTGTCTGCCTTCTTCCCGATTTCCTTTATCATAGCGGGATATCCTGAAAAAGATCCGGAGGGATTCTTTAAATTTTTCTTAAGATTTTAAGGCAAGAAACCCTGTAAACTCTATACTTTCGAAGAATTTTTGTTACTAACGTGTTACTAACTGGACTTATCTTATACTCATTCCACATACTTCGGCCAGATGAATCCCGCCAGCCCCCCGTGCCTCACCTGGAGCCACGTGTCCCCGTCGGAGTCCTTCCCGGAGCCAATCACGTCCAGCACAGTGCCGGCCTTAACGATCCCCGCGACGACCGGGCCGTTCGGGATTGTCCGGACGTTGAGGGCTGTGCATCCGGTCACAGTCACGATCCGCTTCGCCGGTTTCCGCTCCTGGATATCCAGGTAATCTGCATGGACATATCCCTGCTGCCCGACGATGTTAACTTTCGCCCAGTTGTTAGAGTACAGAGTCAGTACATCCACCTCATTGCCATTGGCCAACTGTCGGAGGATTCCATGGCCGGTCCCCGGACCGGAACGGACGTTGAGATGAGAATCTGCTTTGGTAAGGCCCCTGACTTTGGCATATGCCGCCGGATTATACGTCTTTACCACTGCGGGCACAGGCGCATGCTTATCATCAGTCTCTCCAGATCCAGTATTACCTGCGGCACCGGTATAATCATTGATCCCGGCCGCGATGGCCGCTCCCATGCGCTCTGCGTATCCTGCGGAATTGATCAATCCGATATCTGTGCAGTTATCCATAAAGGCACATTCGACCAGTACGGACGGGCATTTTGTAACATCGCAGTTGATCACACCAAACTCTTCCTTATTGATCGGAGTGCTCCGGTTTCCCCTATTGATCTTCTCAACATGTGCATAAATGGACTCCTGTAACCTTCTGCTTGCACTTCCCATAGTCCCGTTCTTATGCCGGAACAGGGTAGCGCCGCGTCCTCTCCCTGCATTATGATGGATCGATACCACCAGATCACATTCATTCTGAGCCGCCCTCTTTGCCCTTACCGTCACGCTCTGTTCCTGGCGGCCAATGTCAATAACCGTATGGCCAGAGGATTCTAAAATCCTTTCAACAACCTTATACACTCTCAGATTGAGCGTGTACTCATCTTTTGTTCCAAGAGCGGCTCTGAAATCCTTGTCCACTCTGCCGTCGCCTGCATAATGTCCTGCATCTAATCCGATCTTTACCATATCCTATCCCTCCTTGACCTCCGGAAGCCCTGCAACTGATGTAAGGATTGACAAAATCCCTGCCAACGCGGAAGCAGAAGCCACCATAAACCAGTCTACATTCCCCAGAGCTGCTGCCGTGCCGATCGTAGCGACCGCTGTCTGCGCGACCGTCTTTACAGCCCTGACACCCGCTGCTTTCCACCACATCCTCGTTTTCTCATTCATTTATTGATTCCTCTCTTTCTCCAGATCCTCGATCCTGTGATTTGCTACTTTGATCTTCTCCTCCTGAAGCTCTGTCCGTTCCTCCAGGCGGTATGTCCGTTCGATCAGATTATTGTGAGCCTGTACCTTTTTCTCAAGTTCCTCCAAACGGTATGCTACAAGGACCGCTGATTTCCGGCTGGATAGGTAGCTGCCGGCCAGCGTCCCGGCCAGAGACAGTACCGCTACAATGATCGCCTCTGTCATCGTGCTCCTCCTTTCCATGCGACTTCGCACATAAAATTCTGTATAAAAATAACTCCCTGATGAGGGAGCGTCGCGTGTTCTGTTCATTTTTGTCCTTTCTCTGTCTAATAGATAGAAAATTCATTTTATCAATAAGATTTCATATAACAATCTGTGCCATTTTCATCAATTAAACTACCACTTCCGGGTTAGATAAATATGTAACACATATACGATGCTGTTCTCCCACAGAAATGGTACTATAAGTCCCAATCCCCGTCTCTCCAAATTCTAAATTCAAGATCTTTCCGTTTAATGCGACGGAATCGAATCCCATTGAGACGATTGGCTGAAAACCACTGGGGAACGTCGCAAAAGCAAGCGGGTTTGAAGGTACCCTATCGAATCCAAATTGTGCAGATAAGATGCATAATCCGGTGGCAGGAAATTTTATAATTTGATTATTCCCCCTATTACCAATTCCTCATTGTCCGGCTCCAACCACGCTAATGCCGCTGGCAAAATTTAATCCTGACATTTTATAGTTAAGTATTGATGAACGAAGGCTGATGATATCATCGCTCAATGATGAACGGAGACTGCTGATACTGTTGTTCAAAACCCGTCCCATATTTGCCGTTAGGGATTGGTCTGTGGCTGTACTGGTTAGGTTGTTCTGCACTCCTCTCCAGGTATTGGTATCCGTGAAAACGGCATTTGCCGGCACAGACTTGGCCAGAGAATAAGTACATGCCACCGGCTTACCCCCGGAAAAATACACTGGCTGAGTCCCCGACCCAGCCGCCGCAGTATCCAGCTTGACCGCGCTGGCGGCCGAACCTCCGGCCGATGCGGAGCCGGCGTAGCTGTGTGTATGGGAGGCATCCGCTTTTTCAGCCAGATCATTCGTTAATTTGGTAAGCTGAGTTTGGATTCCTCCTGTATTTTCTGCCAGCTCTCCCCTGATCCCTCCTATATTTTCCGCCAGTTCCTCCCTGACCTCTCCCATATCTTCATCTAATTTCCTCCGGATCTCCTCTATATCCTCAGCCAAAGCTACCGCCTGGTTATCGGTACAGATAGTGACCTCTTTTGAATTACTTACCGTCGCATAATAGTCCTGTATTATCTGAGCCGGATTATAGCCGTTATAAGGAGGCATAAAATCTCCGTTTTCGCCTGTCGTTGTGGTAATGCTGTAAAGGATCTCTGTGCTGTCATCTCCCCCCTTCACTTTGGCATACAAGCCCATTTCATTAATATAATATCCATCATTTATTATGGCTTCTCCTGTGATCGGATCCTGATTTGTGATCAGGGCTGTCACCTTTACGCTGTGTTCGGAATGAACGACAACATCAGAAAGTGGATAGCTGTTTTTCTGTGATTTTAGCGCCGTCCGTTTTTGCAGGGCCGTTACCGACCGCTCTTCTTCGCTGTAGGATCCATTCCCGATTACGATCCTTGTAAATTCTACTTTGACCTCACCGGCATGAGCCCTGGTGAGTAACTGAGCACCGTTGTCTGTTATAACTGCTGTATTGAATGGCTGTGGCATACTTATCCCTCCTCAGAATCCAAAGAAATTGTCTGATCCTTTTCCAGGTTCATTTCATAGGCATCAGCAACGGCAACCTGCCTGTACCGCTGCACGTAGCTCCCCCCGACATATATATTTGTGTTTGTAGTCCGATGGATCTCTATAGACTCAATATGGCTTCGGGTATTTTTTACCCTTTTGATCATATCTGAAAAAAAGGTGTTTGCATCCTCCGTCAATATGGCATTGGTCTTGATCTTAAACCAGTATGGCTTCCCGCCGTACTCAAACCATTCTGAGACCTCCCCCTCTCCAAAAACAATACCGACCAGTTCTTCAACGGCAGCAGGTGTCCCGGCCGTCATATACCAGGACAACGTGTTTCGCACTAATCCACGTTTCACATCGAGCTCCATAGAATCACTGTAATACTGTGTCCGGAGCTCCTTTGCCAAAATGTCCACCACTGCATCCGGTGCTGTATCTATGTTGCAGTAAACATAACAAAGCTGCGTGTATCGGTTTAAAAGCCTGGTACCTTCCCGCAATGCATAGCTGAATGCCTGAGCGGCAGGGTCCTCCATCAAGTTGGCCGGCAGGATATCTTTTATCTCTCCGTCGTAAAAATCAATCATCCTCAAGCCCTCCGTATACGATATTTGTACTGGCAGCCTGAGCCACTTCTGTGTCCTCCAGTACGGTAAATACCGGTTCCCGGATCTCCGCCCTTTTTACCCCTGCTTTCTTGAGGAGGGCCTTAAGCTCATCCGGGTTTAAGTCTCTGCCGATCCCGGTACTCTGCCACAGCTGATAATCGCTTACAGCCTGTTTGACCTGCTCCTGGATCTGTGCAGCGGAAGCATGATCGCTGGCATTGATCCAGTAAGTGAAGTCCGTGTTATACTTTACAACGTCCGGCGCCGCGACCTGTACGAAGTCTGTAAGAGGACGCTTGCTGCGCTGCCGCAAATGTCTCTCCATCTCTGCGATCATAGTTTCTCCCGGAATGCTGCCGTCCTTCAGGATAAAACGTATGTCTACTATGCCCGGCGTAGGGGATGTTGGCAGAACGTCCCCCACCTCCTGGTTAAAATCCTTCGCGTGGTATATGTAAGCGTCATCCGGACCGGCTGTAGAAAAACTGGAAGGAGCCAGGAATGTCCGCTCTGCGATACTCTGATCGGATTCCCTGTCGGTACCGCCCTTTGATGTCTCAATGTTGGCCACGCTTTCAATGAATGCCACTGGATCGACAAGGACACTGAGCTCCCCGGCCATGTAGCCGTTGCCCTGTTCCCCGGCCTCTGTACAGAGCATGGTCAAAACGATCTCTGTCTCCCCGATCGGTATCTCCGCATAATCCTGGGTTTCAAAATATACTGCATAATCTGCCGTGATCCTGCTCCCTGCAGGGATGGCAGTCGCGGACTCTCTTGGCCGTTCAAGCTTCCAGCGTACCCTGACAGCCGCCTTTTCCGGCTCGTTTTCCGTAACTCTTTTAAGTGCGGCCAGATTCTTAAGGTAATCCCCATAAGCATATTTGAGAAAATTCATCTTCCCGGCCTTGTCCACCTGCTGCAGGCCCTGGTAGATAACCTGCGCACAGGCCAGCATCATGATCCGGTAAGGATCACCCCTGGCAAGAATGATCTTTTTTCCGGTGATCTGCTTGTAATGATCATAAAATGCATTAAGCACAAGCGCCTGTACGTCTGTCAAGGTCAGATCATCAATGAAGCTGATATCCGGTAAACTGTCGATACCGGCCAGCATATCTGCCATAAAAACCGCCTCCCTACTCCTCGTCGGCATCCTCTTTTTCTTCCGATTCCGCCTCATATTTTGTGTTTGGCCCGATCAAATATATACTCTTCAAAAGGCCGTCCTCCAAAGATGCTTTTGCCGTTACCTCACGCAGTTCTACTCTTGGCTCATAGATCTCCAGCTTTTCGATCACAGAAAGTGCCGCAAGGTTACGGGCAATATCAGGCGGCATTCCTATGAATTCCTGCGGGATCCCGTAAGACCGGTCTCCAGGACAGCTTCCCTCCGGTGTTTCGATCAGAGCAGTAACATTCCGTTTGATTTCTGCCACGCAGCTGGTACTCATATAATCAAAGCCAACAAATTGTACTATAGCCATATTACCCCCTTTTCTATTCCGGGTATTCTTCAAGACTGAGATCAAGAGAAGCCCGTACAAGCTCCCCCCTGTTCCATATCTCATCCCAGGTCTCACTTATGCTGTTGATCGTCATTTTACTGCTTCCCATTTTCTTTCCGCCTATGACCAGACTCTCCGGAGTACCGCTCCTCACATGGTCTTCTATCCTCTCTATCGTTGTCCGCGGCCGTATTCCATGTCTGGCATCCAGCTTAATGGTAAATGTGACCTTCTCTGTATCCGCCCCCAGGAACTGGCGCAGAGGTTTTTTCCCTATGCGGGGATGGACCGCCCATCTGCCGCTCACTTCCCGCTTTATATCCTGCAGACTCAATATCCTGGCGTCGCTGGTCTCAAAGGTGATAAGTGAGCCAAAATTCCCGATCGCCATCCCTCATTACCTCTTTCCTTTCTTTTATGTGAATAACTTTTCTCTCAGCTCCGCAAGGGTAATGCTACCGCCGCTGTCCGTAAATGTGATCGTATCGGCTTCAATATCTACCGTATTGGCTACGATATCGATCTTAAGCCCGGATAACAGGACATTGTCGGCGTGGAGCTCCAGGCGCTTTTCCTCGCTTTCATATTCCGCGTATGCCTCGCCTGGCGTAAATCCCATCTCCTTCCGGTAGATCCCCTTTCCGCTCCTGGACGGCCCATTGGCCTTGTTCCAATAGGTGCCCAGTATGTATCCGGCCTCCGATCCATTGCTCAGGTGGACCACCAGGACATACTGGCCGACCTGCGGCATCTTGTATTCGTCGTTAAAGGTCATGACCGGCAGCGCCCTCGTGACGGCCCCGTCCCGGTCTGTATAAAGTATCCGGATCATACCGTTTTCATGATCAACACTTGAGACTTTCCCGATCCTGATATCTCCCATGCCGACTCCTTCCCTACGCCTTCCTCAAGCTTCCCTTTGCACACCATCCGTACCTGGTACCACCTTTCCTCTTGGCCACTCCGTACTGGTATTTATAGCCTCCGCCCAAGATCTCCGTAATGTACATTGTCATATTGCTGCAGCTATTACTCCGGCCTCCATTTCCCGCATAATAGGCAGGACCGTTTACGATAACCTTATCGCCCACAGCCAGGGCATCGTTTGCTTCCGGTGCCGCGGATCCGGAACTGCCGGGCGCGGGTTTCGTCGGTTTGATAGACGAAGAATTTGTAACCTGTTTGATCTTGGTCTGGACCTTGTGCATCTCCAGATCCATTGTATAAGCACCCTCCGCCTCTATATTATGGGTGACCTTGTCAATGAAATATTTTCCATCCAGGCTGTAGGCTCCCTTAACCTGGATGCATACTCCGGCCGCGATCTTAAAGCTGGCCTTTATGGTGGCTGTCATCGTAACGGCGTTCCGGTTCTCCTTGTTTACTCTTGCACACGCCTTTAGCTGTGCATCGACCAGGCCGTCCACCTTTTCATTTATGTTTAATATCCGGTTTCCGGATCCTACCGTAAGGGTCAGCTCCTCCTCGCTGTCTCCTCTGCTATATTTGATCGTTGCTCCCGTGTAAGTACCGGTGAGCGTAGTGTTGTAACTCCATGTATCAAAATCTGTTATGTGATAATCAGCAACTGCTTCTTTCGATTCATAGGCGTCTATATCATAGATGATGATCTTTCCGTAATAGACTTTAATGTACAGCCCGTAATCTTCGCAGAGGCCATTTAAAAATTCACAGTCACTCTGCTTGTTCTGTTCCATACTGGCTATAGATATTTTTTTTGCCTCATAGCAGAGCTCTAATCCATACCGTTTGGCGATCCGCCTGGCGATCTCCTGTATGGTCGCCTTTTCCCAGGTATAGGTCCGCTGTGTGGACCGGAAAGCCTGGCCTTCCGGGACCGATACGCCTCCGATCGTGCAGACCAGCTCCGGCCCGCTGAAACTCAGATCGTCACAGCAAAACTTCCCACAGGAAAAAGAAAGATCCCGCCCGGCTATATCCCAGCTGAACGCTTTTATCTTTGCTGTCATCTTATCGCCCTTTTTCGGAAGCCACTTGTCTGCCCACCTCAGATCCCGGTTACAGACCTTAAGGCTCATCGTATCGGATTGTCCGGTAGCTGCGTCGACATAAGAAAAACCCTCCTCGTATTCTGCCATCGCATCTGCCGTCCTGGTAGCAGCTGTCCCTTTCGGCATATAGGCAATAAAAACTTTTGCCTTTCTTGGTGTATCCACTCCCATAACGCGCCTCCTCAATCGTCATATGGATCCCGCTCCCCGCCCGTCCGATCGGTCCGCCAGGGCGGCAGAGCCCCGTCCCGTTCCTCCGGCAATGCCGGGGTACTGAGAACGGTTCCCGCCGAAAACACAAGGATGTCTAAGAAGGCGTAATTATTCTGCATTAAAAAATCGGCGTACCGTTCCCCGCCATATACCTGCAAAGCTATATTATCCCAGGTATCTCCCTGTTTTGTGATGTAGGTCTTTTTCGCCATGCCGCCGGCCTCCTTTAAAACCTGATCCTGCTATTTTCTCTTTGCCATTGCTTCATCATCTTGTTAAAATCTGCCTGGCTCAACCTTTCTGCCTCGACGGCTTCCTCTTTCGTGGCGCTGCCGTAAAGATTGTAAACAGGTGCGTAAGAAATGCTCGGCCCGCCTGCTCCCGCAAGCTCCAGGCCGCCACCCACACTGCCTGCTCCATCGGTTATCCCCCGTACTCTCTGCAGTAGCGACTCTATCATGCTTGCGCCGCTGCTCTGCTTCACGGCGTCGGTTATCATGCCTTCCATCCGGCTCCACAGAGTATCAAGTGGCAGTACCGCTTCCCCTACGCCCTGCAGGCCGTTCTCCGGCGTATTAAATATGGCCGGGGCATCAAAAATACCGCCGAGCGCGTTCCAATTTACAGAAAACTGGGGGACACTCACGTTCCCGCCTTCTCCGTATGAAACCGAATCCGTTGAAACGCTTATGACCGGTATTTTCGGTTTCGGGATCGTGATGACCATGTTTTCAAAGGCCGCCTTAACCGCCTGCGCCGCCTCCTGGGCTTTTGCCTGAACCGTGTTGGCCAAGCTGCCCATGGCACTCTCTGCGCTGCTCTTTGCCGTGTTCCATCCGGAGTCTAATGCCCCGTTGACATCGCTTGCAAGACCGGCCGCCGCTGCCGTCACCATCTCGGAATTATTGCTGATCCCGTCGCTCAACACTGCCGTGCCCGTTGTTCCCGCTGTCATAAGACCGCTTTCGAGGCCGGACATATCCACAACGATCCCCGATGTATCGATGCTGTATCCCGTCACACTCTGGCCTAAACTGGCCGTGAACGCTGTCCCGCTCTCAAGCCCCGTCGCGCTGAGGTTCGCTGTGAGTGTCGTGCTGTCAAAGCCGATGCCGGAGGGATCGAAAGTAAAATTGTTAAGGCTATCGGTCATTCCTGTCGTATAGGCCGCAGCCGCCGTATTTCCAGCTTCCGAGACCGTGGTCGTATCTATGTTGCTAAAAGTTGCCACCACGTCGCTCAATGCCGCACTTACGGAGCCGCTGCCACTGGAAACCCCATCTGCATAACTGCTGGCTGCTGCTTCTCCGGATTGCTCTGCCTCCTCGTCTTCATCATCACCAAACAGCCAGCCTGTGAAGCTGTTCCACAATCCTTTTACTTTATCAACCAGTCCGAAAAAGCCGGACATAAAGCCATCTGCGATCCCGCCTATGATCTCCCCGCCGACCTCGATCCAGTCTGTTTCAAAGATAGCGTCAATGATCGCCCCCACAAGCTGTCCTGCCGATGCAAAGATCTGTGGGATGGCAGAGACAAGGCCAGTGATCAGTGCCACGATGATCTGTCCTGCCGCCTGCGCTATATTCCCCAGATTCGCTATGATCCCCTGGATAAGAGATATGATCAGCTGCACTCCGCCCTGTACGATCATGGGGAGCATCTGCGCTATCGAAGAAATAAAACCCGTGATGACCTGGACGCCTGCCTGCAGGATAGAGGGCAGGCTTGCAATGATCCCCTGGGCCAGACTCAAAATAATCTGTATCCCCGTCTGCAGGAGCTGCGGGAGCATGGATAAGATGCCGGTCACCAAACTGACCATAAGCTGGACCGCTGCGTTTATCAGTGTGGGGGCATTGGCCACTAAGCTGTCTGCCAATGTCTGGATCAGCGTAAGGGCTGTCGATATGACCGCCGGCAGTCTCTGAATGATACCGCTCACAAAGTTTGTAATCGCCCGGATGCCGTTGCTTATCAGTGTCGGAAGCTTACTTGTAATGCTGTTTGCCAGTTGTGTCACGATGTCGATCCCGGCAAGCAAGACCTGGGGGACCAGAGAAAAAAGGCCGTCTATGAAAAGAGTCAACGCTTCCGATGCCGCGTCTGCCAGGGGGCCCGCATTGTCTGCTATCCCCTCCACAAATCCTCCTATGAGGTCCACTCCCATGGATACTGCCTGCGGTATGTACTCTGAGATCACCCCGACCGCTTCGGAGAGACAGCCGCCTATGGCTCCGACCATGCCCTGCATCCCGCCCTCACTGTAAGCTGCGGAAAGCTCTTCGACCATATCCGTCGCAAGCTGTGTCATAGAGCGAAGGGGGCCGTTCAGGTCCTGATAAATACTGATCCCAAGGTCTGAAAGTCCGGATTGCAGTATCTTTATATCACCGTCCAAATTATCGAGCTGTATCGCATACATATCCTCACAGGCCCCGGCGCTGTTTTCGATCGCCAGGTTCAGCTCATCCCACCGGTCAGTACAATTCGCCAGCAGCGCATTCGCGGATGTCAGGTCTGTTTTATTGAAGATAGTACTGATAATACTGTCTTTCTGCTCCTGCGTCATCCCCTCCATCGCAGAGCTCAGATCCCCGAAAATATTGTTGAGCCCCCGCATATTCCCCTTGGTGTCATAAATGTCCACACCCAGGTTTTTAAGCGCCTCGCTGGCGTTGTCTGTGGGACTCTGCAAAGAAAGGATAACATTTCTTAAGTGTGTTCCGCCCTCAGCCCCCTTTAAGCCGTTGTCGGCCAGAATGCCGAGCGCCGTGTTCAGCTCCGTGGTTCCCCCGGCCAAGTTTGCACCGGTGGCCCCCACTGTAAGTATCGCTTCGCCTAACTGCGATACGGAAGTGTTGGCTTTTGATGCTGTCTGTGCCAGCTGATCCGCGAAGCTGTTTAAATTTTCCTCCGTAGCCTCAATCTGCAAAGCGGACATACTGTCCGTCACCATATCGCTGGCCGCTGCCAGATCCATGGCGCCCGCCCCTGCAAGCTTTAGAACCGTGGGCAGCGCTGTGGCTGCCTGTTCGGCGTCGTAACCGGCAAGGGCCAAATAATTTAAGGCTTCCGCCGCCTCGGTAGCCGAAAAGGCCGTAGTACGCCCGCATTCCCTGGCCGCCTCCTCAAGGGTGGCCATAGCTGCCGCGCCCTCCGCCGTGCCGGTGTCCAAAAGCATGGTGGCCTGCACCTGGCTCATGGCAGTCTCAAATTCCTTGCCGACGTTTACGGCAGAGACGGCCAGCGCTCCGACAGCCTTCGCGGCTTCAACAGAAGCCGTGGCTAAAGTTTTCGTAAGCCTTTTTATTCCGTTTCCGGCAGTACCCAAGGCTCCCGTAAAGGAAGACTCAACTTTGCCCGCTATTTTTATAGCGAGCTCCATCTCTTTGCTCCTACTTGCCATATGCTTCCGCCACCTCCTTTGCTACGTCGGCAAGGTCAAAAATAGACAGGTCCTCAATATCCTTGAGGCCTGTCTTTAAAAGAATGGACAGCCGTACCGTTAATCTGCGAAGATGCGCGCCGTCTGTCGGCTTTAATCCTCGCCGTAGAAAAAATTTGTCACTTTGTTCTTTACCTTGATCGCCTCCTTCGGCGGCAGCGACTGGAAGAACTCGACCGGCAGCCCGGTAGCCCTGCCGGCAAAAATGCAGGCATACTCCATGGACATTTCCGGCAGCACGTTGATACTGCCGGACCGTTCCATCGTGCGCTGCGCCTGGATCATGTCTCTGGCGCTCATATCCTCCAGACCACTCAGATCGATCTCGACATATGTCTCGTCCTCAAATACGAAAGGCTTACGGAGTTTGATGATATACTTATTCTCCTCCGGCCCCTGTACCGCTGCCGTAATCTCCTTCGTCTTCTGCTCCCGGATATCTGTTTCGAAAGTCTTATTGGTCCCCATATCTTACACCTGCTTTCTGATCTTTGCCAAAAGGTCAACATTGTTCACTTTATACTGGAAATTGATCTTATCAAGCTCAAACTTCTTTTTGCCGTTCACCTCAATAAGGATATAGATGACCTCTACCTTGACAGCAGATCCGGTCCCTTCCCCCTGCTTTACCTTGCCGCCGGTAAAGCCCTTGCTCTTACCTTTGATGACCACCCGGCTCGGCATAAAGTCGGTCGCAAGCGTAGACTCCTGGATCGCCTGGGTGCTCATCCGCAAGGTAAGGTTTACGGCCATCCCCTGCTGCAAAAGTGCAAACATATCCTCGTTCAAGGTCCTGAAAGGGATCTCGATCTCCGAAGCGCCGAAGTGCCCCAAAAGCGGCTCGTCGACCTCCCCCAGGAAGCCCGGCCCGCTGATCGTCTCGGTCATGGACTCAAAGTCCGGCAGGCTGACTTCATCGGAAAGTCCGACCAGCCTGGTGCCTCCGTTGTATACATTGTAGGCGTTGATCTTCGTCACTAACATTAAGACTCACCTCCTGTAAATGCTGCCTCCAATAAGTCCGGATCAAACTCCAAAACGTCCAGGATATCTTCCGCCGGTGTCCAGGGCGCTAAATGGTGTAAAAACCGCATCCTGCCGTCCATAATGTCGTCTGCCGTGTTCTCCTGCTCCCGCCACTCAATGTAAGCCCCTGCACATTTTCCCTGGGCTGCGTAGGAATTGCCGCGGACGTTTTCATCGTCGACAATGGCTTCGATCAAACGCGGGTTATTGTAATCATCCACCCGTTCATGGTAGGTCAGGATAAAGGAATTCCCCCACCAGCTAAAGAAGCGGCGGCAGCAAAACCACCGGTCTTTCGGGTCGTTTGATGTCGGATAGACAGCTGTATTGTTCCCCCAGGTGGTCCATCCGGAAAAGTTGTTAAAGGTGCAGACGCCGAAGCTGTTGACCAGATTCGCCTGCTGCTCGTCCAGGACCACCTCGGTGCCGTCCTCAAGGCAGAGGCCGGAAATGCCGACAGCTTTATTCGAAGGGCTTAAGGAGGGCACATCGTCGTTCCCTGCGTCGATATACGCGGTAAGTGCCGCCTTGACCGCGCTGGCATGGTAGATCTTGTCTCCAATCTTTACGCATGGCCACTCGACACTTATATGGCTGCTCACAAAGCCGGAAGCCTGCTTTACGGCCAAAACGTCTGTGTATTTCCGGGCTCCGGCTTCCTCTGTGGTGTCAAGGTCTACGACAGCCTCACAGGAAAATACGCCGTTGATCCCGGTACACTTGGCCGCGATGGCTGCACCGACGTTTGGCTGCTTGCTCCACCCGGGGGAAACAAGCAGCCCGGGAGTGAGCTGCAGCAGCGGGAAGATCTGGCGGATGACTTCCAGGCCCTTCTCCTCTCCGGTGTTTACATTGTAGCCTCCGATGATATCTGTATAGGTGATCTTGGAAGGGTCGATCACGGAACCGGAAACCGTGAGTGTCTTGATGCCGGCAGCCTCTACCAGTGTGATGACCGCCATCCCCCTGTCATCAAATGTTACGATATAATCCGTGTCGGCCTCCATCGCCCGGTCTCCGGACCTCACCTGCAGGGTATCGGCAAGAATCCCAAAGGTCTCTACTACCGCCTGGCCCTCCGCCACCTCCACTTCCTGCTCTTCCAGGGCCTTCTTGTGTGTCCTGGGGTCCAATACATTGATCAGGATAACAGGTGCGATATTTAAAATCCGGAAAGAAACATCCACCGATTCGCAGATGTTATAATCCTTAAAATCATCACAGTATCCTACGGCCGCACTTGCCTCCGCGAAGCTGTATGCGATCATAGGTCTGTTTGTAGCCTTGTAAGGATCCTTAGCCAGATTTACCGGCGCTACGCCGATAATAACCTGCAGCCCTGCGGTGCCCTGTCTCGGCGTCGTCAGACTGGTCGGGTTTTCCAGGACTCTTACCCCATGGTTATATGCCATTTTCTCTTTTCCTCCTTATCTGTTTTTCTGCTGCTCCTGCAGCCTTGCGGAAACGGCGTGATACAGATGATTGAGCGCCGTCCCCTGGGTCGCGATCGCTACGCCTGCGGCTGCAAGGCCGGAAACAGGCACCAAAAGGCCTTTCAGCGCCGGTACGTCTCTGATCTTCTCCTGCAGGGGCTCCGGCAATCCGTCAATATACACGGTCCCGTTGACCGCTATATTCTTGATATCCGGACCTACGTAGGCCACCGGCTCCTTTTTGCCTTCCTTCGCCTTTCCGGCTGCCACCCTGGCTTCTGCGCCTGCGGCCGTCATTGCGGTCGTTTCCGCCTGGGTTTTCTTTGTTCCACTCATATGTATGGATCCTCCCTTCTTATCGCTGCCACGCTGAAACTTAAAGCCATCCCGCCGATAAAATACGGATAACTCCCTTCCTCCTGCAGCGACCACTGCATGGGGTGTAAGCACTCATACTTGCCGGCTAAGATCGCATTTTTTGCGAAGCGTTCATATATTTTCTGAATCATGTTTAAGATGTCCTTGTGCCCCTGGTTTTTCAGGCTGTTGTCGTATGCCCCCAAAATGATCAGGAGCGTTATGGTCTGCTCTCCGTCTATGGTCCTGATCTCCCCATCCTCAATGCGCACGATCGCATAAGGGTAAGGGTCTTCCGCCCCGGCCGGATCCGTATCTCCCGCCAGTCCCTCCTCCAGCAGCACCGGGTCCGCCTCGCTTTCCCCCGGCGGCGTCGCCGGTGCCGGGACCGGCAGCTCCTGGGGGAATACATTTATCTCGCTCAACTCCCCCATAGGATTTTTCAGACGGAAGTCCTTAAAAATCTCCTTAAGCTCTTCCACAAGATCATCCTGCAAGAATGTTGCCACCATCTTTTACGCCTCCAATATCTTTATATTTCGTTCCTAATCGCACGCAAAACATGCCTGTTCACAGCTTGTTCTAAATCTGACATTATATAAGGCTCCACTATTCCGTATACCCGTTCTTCATTCCCAAGCATCTCAGGGGCCGACGGCCCCATTTTTTCACTGATTTCCGCTCCTACTCCCAGCTTTTTCAATATCGCATAGTTTTTATTGCCTTTCCCACGGGAAACCCCTCCATTCCGTTGGAATATACCAGTATGCCCGCTAGGCATCTGAGCTATGAACCATTTTAAATTTGCACCATTGTCAGACTTAAAGGAAGAACTTTTTAATTGTTTGGCACTTGCCCCACGGCCTCCTTTTCCAACTTGCATCCGATGGAGGGTTGGATTGTAGTATTTTTCTGATCCGAGAGTGTTTCGCCTATGGGCAAATTTAAAAAGTGGTATTTTCTTCCCAGTAGAACGTATTATGGCTACAGGATTTCCATTCGTGGCCAGCTTGATTACCATGGCACGGTTAAAGCCACCGACTTTGACGGCATATGTTTTTTGGGCCTCTTTAGCAAGTCTTGACCTTGCTTTTCGCGCTGTGTCGTTGACTGCAAGTTTTAAAACTTTCGGAGCCTTTTGTTTCATAGATCCTAATTGCTTTTCTACTTGGGCCAGATCAATGCCTTCAATAACAATTCCCATAACCGTCTCCTATCTGCCCTAGCTTCTATTCGCCTCCAGGTGTATGCTGTAAAGCCCGTCCTCGTTGGTTGCGTCTGTAACCTTAAATATCTTCCCGTCAAGGTGAAAGGCGGAACCGACTGCCGGGAGCTGGCCGAAATCTTTCGCTTTCACGTAGATGAGCGTACTCTTAACATAGATCCCGTCCATATTGGATTTCGCCTTCTTGGCCCGCTCTATCAGCTCATTATTGTCGATCGTAACGGCCATCTTTTTCCCGTTTACCGAGTGCATGGCTGCGAACTCGTCAAGGTTCATAAAAATATCAAGATCGGCGCGCATTATGTCTTTAAAGCCTGGCATTACGCCCGGGACTTCGCGGGGCGTCTGATTTTCTCCTCAGCTGCTCCGCGTGCCTTTTTACTCGGCACCTTCCCGACCTGATCGACTTCCGCACCGCCGGTGGCGGGCTGTGCGATGCCGACGGCACCTGCCGGGGCTGTTTTGGACCGCGCTTTAGGGGTCGCTTTTTTCTGATCTTCTCTTTTGCCGCTGTCGCCCTCGTTCTCCCAAACAGCCGAGCCCGCCTGGATCCAGACGGAAACGTAAGCCGGATCGGTTGGCAGCGCCTCTCCCGGCCTGTACTGTTTATTTCCGTGAAGAATTGGGACGAGAGCGATCAAGCGCTCCGCCATCAGCCTAAAAGTTTGACCTTTACCGTTGTATCCGCTGCAGCGGCTGCCTCCGTTGCATAACCAGCGGTAATGTCACCGGCCGTGGCCGTGATCGCTTCTGCTTCGGGATCGTAATATGCCGCCGCACCTGCTGCGATCTCCTCATCTGCTTTCTTAGGCATCTCGAATACGCCGAAGACATGAAGGCTTCCGGTCTCCCCTATTTCGATAGGGGTACCGGCTACGCCTAAGCGGGTGCCAAAAGTAACGATCTGATTTGCTTCGATCTTGGCATCGCCCCCGTTTGTGAAGTCGATCGCTTCGCCGCGCTGCCAGTATTCTGCTTTACTCATAAATCTGTCCTCCTTCTCCTATTCTTCCTCAGACGGGATCTGTACGCCCGGATTCATGGCCATACTGCGGAAGTCTCTGACTGCGATCCCCCAGTCCAGGTAAATATCCCAGACAAAGCCCAGCGTGCCCGGCACCTCCATACGCCTTACGGTCGGGGTCTCCTGGCCGTTCAGG
The DNA here is from genome assembly GCA_947066815.1 of uncultured Lachnotalea sp. Lineage (GTDB taxonomy): Bacteria > Bacillota > Clostridia > Lachnospirales > Lachnospiraceae > Lientehia. The sequence goes on along the minus strand of CAMSZT010000005.1, from coordinate 9,083 downwards.
TAATCCACCTGGATACCTGCTGCGCCGCTGCCGAACATGAACCAGGGGCATACTCCATCGCCCGCCAAAGCATTCAGAACGGGATCCTGCACAGTCTTTAACGGATAGTTATACAGCGGGTTTACGTCGTTATTGCTGCTCCCTACCACCTGGGCAGAATGGAAGATAACAGAAAGATCGAACTCATACCCGATCGGCACCACAATGATCTGCGGCGTGATATAGACCGCTTCGCCGAAGTGGTCCGTCTGCTTGCCCATCTTGGTGATCATTGCCTGGATGGAGGCCTGGGAAGGCTTGGAGCCCTTTTTCATGATGTTCTTATGCTTATCGCAGAAAAGCTGCAGGCCGTCAAAAACTTTCGCGTTTTTGAAAAGGATCGTATAAACCTGCTTGTTAATGGTCTTCTTTGCCGCGGTCGCGTACAGGCCCGGTACCTTAGTCAAGAAGCCGATATCATCGTTAATGAACGCCTGCCGGGTCATGCTGAACTGCTTCCCGTAGGTGTCCAGCTTACGCTGCGGCAGCATCTCGGTCCTCGGCTTATCCGGCTTGATCTCTCCGTTTTCCGGCACCATAAGGAAATCGCCCACTCCGCCGATCACGTATTCGCGGTCCGCCGTCTGCTTGAAATCCTTTAAGGTGCCCCTTGTGGTGATGGCCTCGAAGGTCGTAGGTACCAGGCTGTAAAGCTCCACAATGCTCTTTCTGATCGTGCTGTCAAGAATGGCCGGAAAGGCCGCGGAAGGATTGTAAAACTGGCGGCAAAGCTCCCCGTAAAGCTCGTCGGAACTCATCCTTAAGAGAGCCCCCGTGTTTTGTCCTTCTCTGGATAGACATTCAATGCCCAGATCTCTGAGGCTCATCGCCCGAAACTCGTTGCAGCCCTCTGCCGGGTCCTGGATCCGGATACCTGCACGAAGGATCAGCGCATCTGTGGCTCTCTGCCGGAAGGTATCGCCCTCGTCACTGGTAACCTGTACCTGGGCAGGCCCTCCGGTCTGCCTCATCCCTTCAAGGATGGCCGCTCTTACCTGGTCAATGGTTGCGCCGGTCCGGACGTATTCTGCAGGATCTGTTCCAAACTCACGGCAAAGGTCAGAAATATCCTGGATCCTCTGACGCTCTTCTGCCACCGCCCTGGCAGCTGCGTCTCCCCGGCCTCCCAGGTCTCTCTGCTGCGGATCCGCCGCTCCCGTGGTTCCGGTATCTGCCGCCTGGCCGCTTCCTGCTGCCTGGGGCTGCGTCCTCTCCTGCGCCTCGATCTCAAGAGTCAAGGCATCGATCTCTCTCTGCAGGGTGTCAAACTGCGCGCTTTCTTCGGCGGTCAGCTCTCTGCCTGCTGCGCCATTCACAAGCGCCTGCTGCGCGGCGATCTTCATGGCTCTAAGCTGTCTCTTGTTCATGGTGTTCCTACCTCCTATAAAGATTTATTGATGTTTATCTGAAGCTGCCGCTCACGAAGTGACGGCGCGCGCTTCCCTCCTGTCCCGCCGTTTTCCTCAAACTCCCGGCCTACTCCGACGGTAGGGTCTGCCGGTACTGAAACAATGGAGATCTCAAAAGGTTCCCACTTTCTTGCGACGTCGCAAGGGCCGGTGAACCTGCCGTCGGCGCTTGTCCTGCCCGGCATGACCTCCTCGATGCTCTCGATCAGGTACCCAACAGAAACACCTTTCAGGGTACCGCTCCTGACCTTCTGGTAAATGACCTCTGCGGCTTCATCGGTGTCAAATTCTACTTCCGCATATCCCCGGTCCCCTTCGATCCAGGCCCGGTCGATACGCCCCAGCACCGCGTCTCTCTTATGGTTAAACAGAAGGACACCAATATCGTTAAGGCGGGTAAGGTTTACGGCTCCGGGTGCGTGATCCAATATCTCAACGCACCAGCAGCGGTTGTATGGCTCCTCGCTGGAAAAACTCAGCACAAACTTTCTTTCGTTCCCTTCGCCCTCCAGGGCCCGGATCGCGCTTCCTCCAGTAAACTCCCTTGTAAAAGACTTATTTCCCGCCGTTTGCTTCTGCTCCGCTTTCCTGCCCTCCTGTGGCGTCCCCTGCGGCCTCTTCTGGGGCTTCTTGTCCGTCCCCTGAGGTTTCTCCGCCTGCTCCGGTTTCTTGCCCTCCTGGGCCGCCTGGGGCTTCTCCTGGGGCCTCTCCTTCGGTTCCTGGGCCGCCCGGCACCGGATCTGTCTGTTCTGGCTCATCGTCAGCCGGCGTGAGCTCTCCTGCATCTCTGTCATAGATTACGCCTCCCAATTCTATCCCTTTTTTCCGGCCGTACTCCAAAACCTCCGCCATATTGTCGATCATGTCTTTCCAGTCCTTACCGTTTTCGGCTGCTGCCTGCTGGAAGGTTTTCTGACCGGTCTGCACTGCCGTTTTCATTGCCTGTACTTCTTTGAGCGGGTCGATCCAGCGCTTGGGCGCTGCGATCCACTCATGGGCCAGGTATTTTTTTCTTTTCTCCGGATTCCAAAAATCTTTGATATCAAAAAGACCGGAAAGGACGCCGGATATGACAAAGGTTTCGTAAACCTCATCGCGGAACTCGTCAAACAGCTCGCTGTCCTCGATGTAAGTCTGCTCATCCTCGATGATCCCCTGGCGGGCGCTGCTGTAATTGCTCTGGCTCATGTCGCGGCTGGTAGCCTCATAGCTCAGGCCCTGGCCCGCTCCGATCAGGCGCTGCTGCAGCTTAATGTAGCTCGCGGCGTCGGTGGCCTGGCCGGTCGGGTTTACCACCTGGATCTCATCCCCTGCGTTGAGCTCCTTTATCATACCGGGGCTTATGTTTTTCCCCTCATAGCTGATCCGTGGACCGGCCTTCGGCTCAGGAGATGTCCCGCGTCCGAATCCGATCGTCGGTATCGTCTTTTTAATAAAAACAGAAAGACAGGCTGCTATACGCTCCTTTACGCTCACGGCAGTCATAAACTCGTTCGCATCCCGGATCCGGGTTATGGTCGGACTTAAGTCACTCATTTCCCTGATCTGGGAAGGCCGTCGCTTCGTGAAAATAAAAATGATATCTTTCGCCGGAACATAAATTGGGTCTATATTCGAGAATCCATCTATACTGTACTGGCGGATCCAGTATCCCATCGGCTTGTTGTAGCTGTTGTACTCGATCCCGCCCACCACACGGTTCCCTTTGCCGTGCGGCGTCACGGCCGTGGTGTCCAGCTCGTCAACCTCCAGGGCCTGTAACCGGAAGGGGACAACACCGCCGCGCAGATAGCATTTCTTAAAAAGAATCCCTCCGTCCACCTTCTTCCGTTCGACCGCCATTCTGGTCATCTGCGAAAAACTCTGCGTTTCCGTAACGTCACAGTTTTTCCTTTTGCACCACTCCCTCCAGGCCCCCTCTATCCGATCGTTCAATTTCTCGCTTGGCGTGTTGGCCCGCAGGGTTACACCGAGGCCCACGATATTGCGCTTATACGCCCCGATCACACTGTTGGCCATATCGCTGTTCCGCTCAAGATCCCGTGCCCTGGCCCTTACGGTCTCCCTGCTGTACCGGTCCGTATTCTCCGCCGATTGATTATAGGTGATCCACCCGGCGTTAAGCCGGTCATAATTCCCCGCATCGTAGCTGCGTATCTCATTTAGACTCTGTCTCCAGGCTTCCCGCCTGGCTCCGGCTTCCGGGGAAAAGAAGCTGATAATGCTGTCTAAAAAATTGCCCACCGGCCTCACCTCCCCTCAAAGACTGCGACATAGGTATCGTCTAAAAATCCGGGGGTCCCATCCGCCACCTGAGCCTGAAGGTCCCTCTGCATCTCATAAAGCTTGGCGAGATCGGCCCGGTTAAGCTGACGGGATCCAATCTTATAAGACTGGCCACCTGCAAGTACACTTGTGATAGCTGCATTTACCTGGTCGAGCATCTCCTTTGCCGTCGCTATATCTGCCATCCTTATCCCTCCCTGATCCATTCATCGTTCTGCCGGATCCAGCCTTCCTCCGGCGGCGGTTCTGGCGGTTTCACCGCTTCCCTGTCCTGCTCCTCCATGGTCTGCAGGTGGAGCATCCTTACCCCTAAAGTATCAGCGGCAGCCATTGCATACACCTCGCAATCAAGAAGATGATTGTCGGCGTGGCTGGTCTTCTGTACCCATTCCTGCCTTACTTTGGATCCGTTCTTTACGTTTATCTTGTGTTCGGCCGTCACCTGTTCGGCATATTCTTCGTCACAGTCCTTATATACCATCCAGCTTCCCCGGCCGTTCGGCTTGCGAAGGCGTCCGGCGATCATGTCTTTATATTTACCGCCATCCACAATGACAAGATTCATTCCATATGCTTTGCTGCTGTCTTTATTGATCACGCTTATCTTGAAATGATTCTGCATGGGATTGCTGGCTCCCTTGCAAGGCAGCGCCCACTCTGAATTGAGTGCGCAAAAATCGTATACGTTGTCTGTATCGTGGCCGGAATCTATTAAGCAAAGGTTCACCACAAAGGGAAGACCGGACAGTGTCTTGAATTCCATATTCATCACAGCTTCAACCTCCGCAAAGCCGTAAGCCTGGCCGTGGGCTATGTTCTGGCTTGTGATATAGTCTCCCCAGGCCCGTATGGTCCAGTAAATGCTGCTTTCCTGCACATCTACGCCGCCGGTCAGCAGCTTCGTCCACTCCGGTACGATGTAGGCCGGCAGTTCCGTCTGGCGCTCAAGCACAAGTTCCTTTGTCGTCTTCAGCCTGGTATCCTCCCAGGGCTCCGCCAGCCAGCTGTTCACAAAGTTTTGCAATTTCTCCGGATCGTTTTTGCTGTCCATAAACTTCTTGGCGATCTCGGAAAATCGGACAAAGGGGCTGTAAAGCGTATTGATCCAGAAACAAACCTTCTTTACAAATTGGGTCCGGCTGCTCACGGTTTCCCAATGGCCGCGCTTTACTGCCTGCTGTTTCTGCAGATCCGTAATTACGCAGCCGCACTCCTGGCAGACATAAAAAGCAAATTCTGCCCGGTCCGCATCGCTCAAGCCCTCGCTTTCCGGATCCGGCTCCAGTGCCTCAAGCTGCTCCTTTATGCTCTCGGCCCCATAGGCCTCCACCATGTCCTTATCTTTGCCGGGCCATCTAAGATTCGAGAAATGCAGCTCTATGAACTCGCCGCAGTGCGGGCACGGTATGAAATAATGCTTCTCCGCATCCGCATTTTCCTTTGCGCTCCAGATATGCCCGGTCCGGATCGTCGGCGTGGAAGTCTTAAAGATCTTCCGTCCCCGGAAAGTCTTTGTACGCTCTTCTGCCAGGCTTACCGGATCTGCCTCCTTTTTGCTGGCTCCCGGGAATTTGTCAACCTCGTCTATAAAAAGGTATTTCATCGCAAAGGAAGCAACCCCGACCGGGCTGTTACTTCCCACGATCTTTACGAACATATCCGAAAAGTTAAGCTCAAGTTTTGAACTGTTCGCGTCGTATTTCCTGCGTAACGGTTCCGAGGATGTGATCATAGGCTGCAGGCGCTGGTTTGAGATCGTCTCGGCCAGAGTCTCCGTCGGATATACGACTTCTGTCGGTGACGGATCCTGCTGGATCACATAACCGAGCATATTGTTCATCGCCTCTGTTCCGCCGACCTGTGTCGGCTTTACAAAAATGATCTCCTCGGTCTCATAATTGGTGAATTCATCCATGATCCCTTTAAGATACGGTGTCCGGTCATTATTCCAGGGACCGGGTTCTGCCGATGTCTTGCTGTCAAGGACTCTGTACTTCTCGGCCCACTCTGATACTGTGATACTTTCCGGGGGCTTCAAGGATTCAAGCGCGCCTTTTATGTACTCCTTGCAGGTATATTTCCGCATCCGTAACCGCTTAGGTTTCACCACCGGCTCCCTTTTCCTTGTCTGCCTCCGGTCTTTCTGCAGCTCCGGCGATAACGAAAGCGGTAAGCATCCGCTTGACTTCTCCGTTCATCTCCTTCTCGATCTTCCTGGCCTCCAACGGCGCCACCCGATCGCTGATCATGCTTACAAGGCGGGCAGGTATGCTCAGTGCGAAGCGTTTAAAGACCACAAAAAATTTCTGATAATCCAGCGCCACCTCCTCTGCATCTAAGTATTTCCCGGCCGCGATCTCGCGGCGCATCCGGTGCATCTCTCCCTGGGACTCTTTTAAGGCGATCTCCGCCTGCAGCTTCTGTTCTTTAAGCTCCGCCTCTTTTTCCGATCTTGACTTCCCGTATGCTTTATCACTCAGATACTGGATATATGTCTTGATCGTCGGCACCAGCTCATAGCGCCGGCCCTGGCCCGGAATCTCTGTCGTCCCTATGATACCCTCCTGGGTGAGCTGCTGCACCCTGCGGACGGAAACTCCGAACAGCTGGCTTATCACTTCAACTCTCACAAACTGCACGCCGCCGGAAGCGGCCCCCTCTTTATCTGCCATACATATCGCCTCCTCTCACCTTTACAGCCTTCTTTCCGGTATACTCCTCCCACCGGTTTACAATGATATCGCAGTATTTCGGACTTATCTCCATAAGATATGCGACGCGCCCCAGCTGCTCCGCCGCGATCATGGTGGTGCCGGATCCGCCGAAAAAGTCTGCGACAAGTTCCCCGCGCCGGCTGCTGTTTGCCATAAGGCGGCCGATAAGCCCCACCGGCCTCATTGTCGGGTGCATATTACCGCGAGCCGGTCTCTTTTCGTATTGTACGGAGGCATGTGCCGTAAGCTCCTCACGGATCCTTTCAATATAAGCGATAAGATCCTGTTTTTTCATGGCTGAAAGGTCGATATCGTCCTCAATAAAAACGGTATCCTGACTGCGGTCATTTATGAAATAATGGGCCGCCCCTTCCTTCCAGCCGTATAAGATCGGCTCGTGTCTCCAGTGATAATCCTGACGGCCTATAACAAACTGATCCTTTTCCCAGATCAAGACTTGTCCCAGCTTAAAACCGGAAGCATCAAAAGCCTGGCGGAAGGTCAGGCCCTCGCTTTCTGCATGGAACACGTAGGCAGCGGCTCCCGCTCTTGCGACACCGCAAATATTGGAAAATACCCCGAAAAGAAAATCGTAGCTTGTGTTACCCGGCGGAGCCATGATCATAAGATCCGCGGCGGAACCTGCCATAAGGATCCCTGCATCCGAAAAATCAGAAGCGTCGCCGCACATCAAGCGGTGTTCTCCCAGCTGCCATATATCACCATACTTTGTGACCGGCTCCTCCTCTTCTGCTTTCCTGGCCGCCTGCTCTATGTCATAGTGGTCTTCACTGGCTTCCCGCGTAAGGTCTGCCTCTGTGAAAAGCTCTGATAGATCATGAGAATTAAAACCAACAGCCATCGTGTCATACCCTGCATCTTCAAGCCGGATAAGGAGACCCATGAGGACATCTTTTTCAAATTCTCCCGTGATCTGGTTAAGCGCAATATTTGCCGCGATCTCACTGTTCTTATCGGGAATGGAGACGATAATGACCTCGGCTTCCGTATAGCCCAGATCCATCATAACGGTCCGCCGCTGATGGCCTCCTATGATGGTCCCGTCCTCGTTTATTACTATGGGATCTATGTAGCCGTGGCGCTTTATGCTGGCAGCCAGCTTCTCATATTCATCATCTCCCGGCTTGAATGCTTTGCGCGGGTTATACGCTGCGGGCTTCAGGTCTGTGAGCAATCTCTTTTCCAGCCGCATTGAGCCGCCCCCTCTCTCATCAAAATAAAAAATCGTTATCGTTTTGGGCTATCCCGTTATCAAAACAGCCCTTTACGTAACGAAAGGTAAAAAATCTTTTTGTTTTCATGGAGGAAAATACCGGGCCTTCCTCGCCCCGCAGTGCTTATTTGCTCCAGGAAGTACCTTTTTGTTTTGCGCTGCGGTCCCCTCTCTCTGTTTAAGCCTTCGGCCTATGGCCTGGGCTCTCTGTGTCTTGTGTCTCTTGCGACGTCGCAACGGTAGAAGGGCGTGCGCTGCCTTGTCTCTATGTGTAAGCTGTGCTCTGTGCTGCTGCTCACTATGACTTAAGGTATGCGCTGTATGCTGTGCCTGCCCTGCTGCTGTGTGCTCTGTCTCCCTGTGTGCGGTACTCTGCACCGTTGTATATAATGCGATATAAAAAGGGCTGCTCTATATAGAGGTATATAAAGCGGCCCTGTGCTTCTGAGGGTATATACAATACTGTGATATGGGCGGTACTGTTTTTTTAACCTTTTCCAATGATACAATAATACCACACTGACGAGTGCATTTGTGTGCACATTTTAAAATATTGTGGTTTCTTTGGTTCTGCCAAATCTGTAATAAATGTTTATGAATAAATCATGCAAATAAGTTAAGTTAATTACAATATATGTAAACAACCTTTACATTAAATTTAACAGCAACATCATATATATAGTTTTTTAACGCATTAATATGCCACCGATTATTATTTATAATAAATATTAACCGCCAACTATTATTTTCATTTTCTATACCTATCTGAGATAATGCAGAAGAACTATTAAGTTTATCCGCAAAAGCTTTCGCCATTTCAAAATCATCACATTCTATTATAACTTCCAAGAAATTTTGAGATTTTTCAACACTACTACTCTTTTTTAATTCTGTTGAAACTAAACCCAGAAGACCGTCTTGCCCTTTATTTTTTAATTCCCTAAGTTCACTATAAATTCCTGCTAATATTATATTTATCTTATCCTCCTGAGACACTTCAATCTGAGAAAAATCTGCTGCATTCACCTTTATAACTTTTGCCAGCGTATTTTCTTCCCCTTCTTTTGTCGCTAAAATAGCTTTTTTAATTTTTTCCCTGGCTTCCATTACATCTTCGTAAAACCTTGTACTCTTATAAAAGACAGTTTTTATTCCAGCTACATCAAAAATCTTTTGTGTTTTATCATCCTGAATCAATACTACTGGCTTATCATATGCCTGTCTTAGCCCTAATTCATATAAAACATTGGGATTTCTATTGCTTAAATCACAAATTGCCATAGGACATTTCTGTATTGCGTCAAAAATCTTATTGATTATGGAATCACAGATATTATTTTCATCAACCCTACTACATATACCCCCATGATCATTGCCAGCGCATCCGAGTGATCCCAGGTA
>CAMSZT010000004.1 GCA_947066815.1 uncultured Lachnotalea sp. | reverse complement strand
GCAAAAATATATGAGGCTCTCGGAGTGAAGGTACCAACCTCGTCATGTTAACTCCAAGAATCCAGGATGGATGGACAAGGCCGAGGTGTGGAATGGGGAGAGCCTTGTCCTGTATGCCTGTTCTCCGTGCAGAACCGATTCACAACACAAGCTTTTCAATCAGGCAGTCATGAACCTTGCTCTTTTTATCATAATTGATGCCGACCAGAAGGAGCTTTCCCGTGTAGCCTTTGATCGCTTCTGCATACTTTCTCTCCCGGATCTGTTTGAGTGCTGTTTCGGCAAAATGATCCCATTTTGATTCCACGATTAGGGCGGGGCAGTCTGCGTATTCTTTTTTCGGCAGGAATACAAAATCCGCAAACCCGTGCCCGGCAGGCAGTTCCCGGATCGGTTTGAAGTAATACTGCATTGTGCTGAGGTAGGCGATGCTCAGCACACTGCTCAGAGAATTTTCATTATTGTATGTGATGGCCGGAACGTAGGCTGAATGGATCGCCTCGATCATTTCCGCCACGGTCTCGCCGTCCATATTCCAGGTTGCCCGCAGGAGCTTTTCTGATTTTTTCTGCAGTTTGATGAGTTCACTCCACTGATTGCTCTCTACGGCCTCGGTCAGCTCACTGCGGATTTCCTCGTTTGGAACAAAGGCGGATTTTTTCCGGCTGTCATAAGCCAGATAGCCGAGATGGATCAAAAGTGTCAGCACGTCGTCTTTATTTTTAAAGGTGACCATGTCGTTCTGGTAGGAGGCTGTCCTGACTCTTACCGGTTCTCCGGCGAGCATTTCGATCAAGGCAGATTTCAGACCGTCAAAATTCATACTGATAAGCGGAATAATGGAATCATAAGTTCCTGTCTTCGACCAGTAGCTCTCAAAAATCCCGCGCCGCATCACCTCCACCACTGCCATGGGATTATAGACATGAAGCCGTTCCTGGGCGGACGGGACCGGCTTTTGGGGGACGGCAGGGGGCATCCACTCAAAAAGATACCCGTCATACCAACGGCTGACCTCCTCAAAATATCTGCCATATCTGCCGCACAGCTTTCGAACCTCCTCCTCCGTAAAACCAATATAGGGAGCCAGGGCGCCGGGGCTGAGCATGGTAAATTCTTCGAAATTGTTCAATGCGGACTGGGTCTTCAGCTTTTTGATCGGGAGGATGCCCGTCAGATAGGCCAGATGGATAAACTCACCGGAATGGATCCCCTTGAAGAGCCCTCTTAAAAATTTGATATAATCCTCCTGGATCTGCTCATTCTCTGCCGCATCCCGGATCAGAAAATCCCATTCGTCTATGACGATGATGCATTTCCTTCCGGTTGCCCCGTGGATGGCGGACAGTGCGTTGGGAACTGTCGTGATTTCCGGGGTGACGATACCCGGATATTCTTCTCTCAGTTCCGTAAGCACATGTTCCACGATATAAGAAACGGTTTCTTTTGCCGATCCGGCATCCATACAACACCACTGCACATCGATGCGGAGCAGGTTATATTGGTTTAAATGCTCTTTGAAGGACGGATCCCTGCCGATGTCAAGGCTTTCAAACAGCTTTTCGGAATCACAGCCTCTGCTGTAGTAGGCGGCCAGCATGTTGGCTGTGACCGACTTCCCGAAGCGCCTTGGGCGCATTTACGAAGATCTTTTTCCTGTTTTTGCGAAAAGCGCATTGCGTCCGGCCTCCGAATCCATTATAATGCATTAAGGACAAAGGCGCAGATCGGGTTTCTGTGTCTGACGGATCTGTTTTACTTTTTTATCTTTTAACATATGAGGTGCAAGACCATGCGTGGAGAGTTATCCAGAGAGCAATTTCAGATACTGGAATTCCTGATAGAACGGGAAGGGACGGGAAACGGCGGGGAGGCTCCGCCGGAGCAGGCGGGAGCAGGCGGCGGAGCCGCGGCGGGGCAGGAGCGGGCAGACGGCGGAGACGCACCGCGGCGGCAGACGGCGGAAGCAGCAGGGACGGAATCGGCCGCCTGGATCGCGGCGGGGACGGGGCTTTCGCCAGAGGCGGTGAGAAGGACAGTGGGAGAGCTGGCCGGCCTGGGGTTTCTATCGGCGGAGCCGGCCGGTCCTGGGGGCGGGACCGCAGGAGGCCCGTTTTCGGAAGGACCAGAGGGCGGACCGGAGGATCATGAGGACGTGCCGGCGGTGACCGCGGCGGGCCGGGATGCCATGGAGCCCTACCGGGTGAGGCGGGCGGTGTTCATCGCGGCGGGCTTCGGGTCCAGGCTGGTGCCGATCACACTCAATACGCCGAAGCCCCTGGTGCGGGTGTGCGGAAAACGGATCATCGACGGACTCCTGGACGCCTGCCTGGGGGCGGGGATCCGGGAGATCTATATCGTGCGGGGGTATCTGGCGGAGCAGTTCGACCAGCTGCTCTATGATTATCCGATGATCCGGTTCCTGGAGAATCCGGTTTACAATGAGGCGAACAATGTCTCCTCGGCCATGTGCGCCAGGCATCTGATGGAGAATGCCTATGTGTTCGAGGCGGATCTGGTGCTCAGCAATCCGGGGCTGATAAAGCCCTACCACTACGCCTCCAACTTTCTGGCTATCAAGAAGGACCGGACGGACGATTGGTGCTTTGAGGTGGAGGACGGCATCATCGTGGAGGAGAAGGTCGGCGGGGTGGACTGCTGGCAGCTGGTGGGGATCTCCTACTGGGATCGGGAGGACGGCCGGAAGCTGGCGGAGGATATCAAGGAGGTCTATGCCAGCCCCGGCGGGAAGGAGCGGTACTGGGAGCAGGTGCCGCTGGTCTTTCGGAAGGAGCATTACCGGGTGGAGATCCGGGAATGCTATGATGAGGACATCGTGGAGATCGATACCTTCCGGGAGCTGAAGGCCATCGATAAGACCTATGATGTATAAGGGGAAATGGAGAGGAAGGAATGAGGGAAAAGACGGATGAGGCGATGAAAAAGGGGCCGGGGCTCAGGCGGCAGCTGAGCCCCTGGCATGTGTGGGCGATCGCCTTTGGCTGCATCATCGGCTGGGGCTCCTTCATCAACCCCGGCAAGAAGTTTCTGCCCAATTCCGGCGTGGCCGGGACAGCCGCCGCCATGGCGGCGGGGGCGCTGGTGATGATCGTCATCGCCTTCAGCTATGCCTACATGGTCCCCAGATATCCGAAGGCAGGCGGGGAGTTCACCTTTACGAAGGCCTGTTTCGGGAGGAGGGCGGCTTATCTTTGCGGCTGGTTCCTGGTGGCGGCCTACCTGACCAATGTCCCCATGAACAGCACGGCCATCGGCCTGATCGTGGACGGGCTGGACGGGGCGTCGGACATCCTGAAATGGGGATTCCATTACGAGATCGCCGGGTTTGAGGTCTGGATGGGGGAGGTGGTCCTGGCCATGGGGATCCTGATCCTCTTCGGATATCTGAACATCGTCGGCGTGAAGAAGGCAGGGATGGTGCAGACGGTGCTGGCGGCGCTGTTGGGCATTTCGGTCCTCACCCTCATGGCGGCGGCGCTCCTTAGCAGCAGGGCCTCCGCCGCCAATATGGAGCCGCTCTGGGGGTTCGACCGGGCCGCGGCGGCCGCTGCCTGGGAACAGGGGACTTACGCGGGGGGCGGGGAGTTTGCCCACGGAGGGACCATGGGGGTGCTCTCGGCCGTCCTGGCCACCTTTGCCATCGCACCCTGGGCCTTTGTGGGGTTTGACACCATCCCCCAGGCGGCGGAGGAGTTTCGGTTTTCTTACAAAAAGGTCAGCGTGATCATGGTGGTCGCCATCTTGTTCGGCTGCTTTGTGTACACGGCCAACAATACCATTGCGGCGGCGGCCCTCAGTAACTGGCCGGACCTGATCGTGGAGAGTGACTCCACGCCCTGGCTCCTCCTGGCGGCGGCCGAACGGCTTCTGGGGACGCCGGGAAAGGTCCTGGTGGGGATCGCGGTCTCCTGTGCGGTGCTCTCCGGGATCATGGGCTTTTATCTGGCCTCCAGCCGGCTCATGTATTCCATGAGCCGGGACGGGTATCTGCCGGAATGGTTTTCCAGGGTCGATGAGAGGCACGGGACGCCGAAAAACGCGCTGTGCTTCTGCATCCTGATCTCCCTGTCCGGCCCCGTCCTTGGCCGGGAGGCCCTGGGCTGGTTTGTGGACATGTCCGCCATCGGCGCTTCCATCGGATATTTTTTTACCTGCGCGGCCACACTGGCCACGATGAGACGGGAAGGGGACGGAAACCGGTTCCTGAAGTTTTCTGCGGTGCTCGGGGTCTTCTTTTCCCTGGCGTTCATGGCGCTGCAGCTGATCCCGGTCCCGGGCCTTTCGGGCGTCCATTTCGGCCGGGAGTCGTACCTGATGTTAGCTGTCTGGCTCGGGCTCGGGGGCGTTTTTTATCTCAGACAGCGGAAAAGCTTTCACAGTGATCCCCGGAGGAGAGGATCGATCAGGAGAGGATAAATATGAAAACGATAAAAAGAAACATACTGTTGAACCCGGGGCCGTCCACCACCACGGACACCGTCAAATATGCCCAGGTGGTGCCGGATATCTGCCCCAGGGAGAAGGAATTCGGCGGGCTGATGAGGGGACTCCGCGAGGATCTGGTGCGGATCGTCCACGGGGACCCGGAAGCCTATACGGCCGTCTTGTTCTGCGGCTCCGGCACCCTGAACATCGACGTGTGCCTCAATTCCCTGCTGCCGGAGGGGAAAAAGGTCCTGGTGGTGAACAACGGGGCTTACAGCGCGAGGGCAGTGGAGATCTGCGAGTATTACGGCCTGCCCCATATCGATCTGCGGTTTGCCGCCGACGAGAGGCCGGACCTTGAGAAGGTGGAACAGGTGCTTAAGGAGAATCCGGACATCGCCCTGGTCCATACGACCCACAATGAGACCGGGACGGGGATCCTGAACCCGGTCCGGGAGATCGGGGCTCTGGCCCACCGGTACGGGGCGGTCTTTACGGTCGATACGACCAGCACCTACGCCATGAGGCCCATCCACATCAGGGAGGACAATATTGATTTCTGTATGGCTTCCGCCCAGAAGGGGCTGATGGCCATGACCGGCCTGTCCTTTGTGGTCGGAAACAGGAGGCTCCTGGAAGCGTCAAAGGATTACCCGAAGCGGTCCTATTACTGCAACCTGTACCTCCAGTACGACTATTTTGAGCGGACCGGGGAGATGCATTTTACGCCTCCGGTGCAGACCATCTATGCGGCCCTCCAGGCGCTTAAGGAATACTGGGCGGAGGGGGAGGAGGCCAAGTGGGAGCGGCACACGAGAGTCTTTGAGGCGATCCATGCCGGCCTTGCGGAGCTTGGCTTCCGGGATATCATCAAGCGGGAATGGCAGGCGGGGCTCGTGGTCTCGGTCCTCTATCCGGACGATCCCAATTGGGATTTTGAGAAGGTCCATGATTACTGTTATGAGAGGGGCTTTACTATTTACCCGGGGAAGATCAGCCAGATGGATACCTTCCGGCTCTGTGCCCTGGGCGCCATCGACGAGCCGGATATCCGGGACTTCTTCGCAGTGTTCCGAGAGGCCCTTGAGGAGAATCAGATTGCGGTCCCGGTGGTCTATCAGAAGGAGGAGAGATGAAGACCGTATATACCTGTTTTTGCACGGATGTGATCCACGACGGGCATCGGAACATCATCCGGGAGGCCGGAAAGTACGGCCGGGTCATCGTGGGCGCCCTGTCGGACCGGGCCCTGATCCGCTATAACAAATTTCCGACCATTACCCAGGAGGAGCGGGTCAGGCTTTACCGCTCCATAAGCGGGGTGGACGAGGTGGTCCTGCAGGATGACATGCTCTATGACGATGTGATCCTGCTGATCCATCCGGACTATGTGATCCACGGAGACAACTGGAGGGAGGGGCCGGAGGCGGCGATCCGCGCCAATGTCCTCGGACAGCTGGAAAAATACGGCGGCGAGCTGATCGAGGTGCCCTACACCTACAGCGAAAAGGTAAAAAAGGTGGACCGGCTCTTAAAGGAAAAGCTGGCCATGCCGGAATACCGGAGAAGGCGGCTGCGGCAGCTGATCGGGATGTGCCCCATCGTGAAGGTCATCGAGGCCCACAGCGGTCTGACGGGACTGATCGCGGAGAAGACCGTCGTGGAGGAGAACGGAAAGCTGGACCAGTTTGACGCCATGTGGGTGAGCAGTCTCTGCGACAGTACGGCCAGGGGGAAGCCGGACATCGAGCTGGTGGACATGAGCTCCAGGCTCCGTACCATCGACGAGATCATGGAGGTGACCACGAAGCCGATCATCCTGGACGGGGATACGGGCGGCCTCGCGGAGCATTTCGTGTACAACGTGAGGACCCTGGAGCGGATGGGGGTCTCGGCCGTCATCATCGAGGACAAGAAGGGCCTTAAGAAAAACAGCCTGTTCGGGACGGAGGTCGTCCAGGAGCAGGAGAGCGTGGAGGAGTTCTGTGCCAAAATATCCGCGGGAAAGCATGCCCAGCTGACCGATGACTTTATGATCATCGCCCGCATTGAGAGCCTGATCCTGGAGAAGGGCATGGAGGATGCGCTCACGAGAGCCTTCGCCTTCGTGGAGGCCGGTGCGGACGGCATCATGATCCACAGCCGGAAAAAGGAGCCGGATGAGATCCTGGAATTCTGCGGCCGGTTCCGGGAGCGGGATCGAAAGACCCCCATCGTCGTGGTCCCCTCCTCCTACAATACGGTTACGGAGGAGGAGCTTACCGCCCACGGGGTGAACATCGTGATCTACGCCAATCAGCTGACCCGCAGCGCCTTCCCGGCCATGCAGAAGACCGCGGAGGATATCCTGCGTTTCCACCGGGCGAAGGAGGTCGATGACCGGCTGCTGCCCATCAAAGACATCATCACGCTGATCGACGAGCTGTAAGGAGGGACAGGGAATATGAGAGCAGAGAGACTGGCAGAGATCATCGGTTCGGATTTCTATACGGGAGTGCCGGACAGCCAGCTGAAGGCGTTGTGCAACTATCTGATGGACACCTACGGGATCGATCCGAAGCACCATGTGATCGGGGCCAACGAGGGGAACTGTACGGCCATCGCCGCCGGATATCACCTGGCCACGGGAAAGATTCCGGTGGTCTATATGCAGAACAGCGGGGAGGGGAATATCATCAATCCGGCGGCCTCGCTGCTGAGCGACCAGGTATACGGGATCCCGGTGGTCTTTGTCATCGGGTGGAGGGGAGAGCCCGGCGTCCACGACGAGCCCCAGCACATCTATCAGGGTCAGGTGACCTTGAAGCTCCTGGAGGATATGGATATCCGGTATTTTATCGTCGGGAAGGAGACTACGGACGGGGAAGCCGCCGCTGCCATGGAAGAGTTTAAGAAGATCCTGGCGGCCGGAAAGGATGCGGCTTTTGTGGTCCGGAAGGGTGCGCTCTCCTATGACGGGCAGGTGGAATATAAGAATGACAATCCCATGAGCCGGGAGGAGATCATCCGGCATATCACGGCGGTCTCCGGCGAGGATCCTGTGATCTCCACCACGGGAAAGGCCAGCCGCGAGCTTTTTGAGATCCGGGAGGCGAGGGGGCAGAGCCATAAATATGATTTTCTGACAGTGGGCTCCATGGGGCACAGCTCCTCCATCGCCTTTGGCGTTGCGGTGAACCGGCCGGAGCGGAAGGTTTGGTGTATCGACGGGGACGGGGCGGCACTGATGCATCTGGGCTCCATGGCCCTTCTGGGGGCGGAGGCGCCGGAAAACCTGGTCCATATCCTCATCAACAACGGCGCCCATGAGACGGTGGGCGGCATGCCGACGGTGGCCTCGAGGATCGACCTGGTCTCCGTCGCGAGGGCCTGCGGCTATCCGCACGCGGTCTGTGTGGAGGATCCGGCCTCTCTTGACCGGGAGCTTCTGGCGGCAAGGGAAAGAAAAAGCCTGAGCCTGATCGAAGTGAAGTGTGCCATCGGCGCCAGGGCGGACCTGGGAAGGCCCACCACGGCGGCTATGGACAATAAGAACGAATTTATGGATTTTTTGAGATGATTGGATTTTTTTCGTGGAGCTCTTCCGAGAAATATTCCGCGAAGATCCCGATGACTTCCTTGGGATAGGGCGTTCTCTTGTTCCAGCAGGAATTGCCGGTCATTTTTGTCAGCAGGGCGGCCCCCTCGTTGCGCATCATGACATCACGGATGGTACGGATGTTTTTCTCCACGTTTGCCAGCTCGGCATGGCAGAGCCTGGCGACGGGGAGATAGATCTCCTTGCGGATGTTCTGCAGGCGGCCGGGATCCTCGGCGGCGATGGCCACGGACAGGATGAAATGCGGGTATCCGCAGTAATGTCGGAAGACCCCGACGGATTGAAGGGTAGACTGCATGGTTGGTTTCATAAAGTGTGTACCTCCTGATTATTCGATTTGTCTTGTGTGCTTCTTAAAATATAGAATATTAGAGACGGAAAATCCATACAAGAGAGGAAATGCGACAAAAGAAGACAAAAGAAGAGCTTAAGGAGGAAGGATTCCGGCCGAAGGGCAGTTTGGACCGGGGATTATTTTATCATCAAAATATTTTGCTTGCCAAATAACGGGAGCTGCGTTATAATTCCAGAAGAATATTTGGAAGAGAGGGCGGGACATACGCCCGGGAGGAATGATGAGCCAGCTTACGATCAGGGCCGAAAAGGCAGGGGCGGCGGAAGTTTACCAGGTGTCCGCCGGAAAAAAGAGGCGCCTTGCGGGAAAGAAGATGTTTTCTGCGGTGATCCTTCATTTTTTGTTCCATGGATTGAATGTGCTGTACCGGAAGGACGAGAGGGTGCGTTCGGAGATCGGGGAATGGGAGGATGGTTTCGTCTGGGGGATCGGCATGGGCGAGGGGGCTCCGGCCCTTTATATGGAAAAGACACAGGAGGGGCTTGTGCGTCTTTCCGGCAGGGAGACAGGGCCGGAGGAGATGGATCTGATGATCCGGTTCAAGAGCGTGGACGCGGCCTTTCAGGTGATGTCCGGGCAGATCGGAGTGGCCGGCTCCTACGCGAGGCATGGTTTTGTCCTGAAGGGGGATATTGCCAGGGCCATGTCGGTGGTCCGCTGCATGGATCTGGCGGAGGCGTACCTGTTTCCCCGGCTGATCTCGAGACGGATCCTGAAGGAGGTCCCGAGGAAGCGGATGGGGCTTCTCCACACCTATCTGGAGGTCCTGGCGCATATGGCGGTGCGCTGAGGACAGCCGGCCCGCGGCGTTTTTCAGAAAATCGATCTTGGGGAGGAAAAGGATCATGCTGCCAGTTTATTATGAGTTTCAGCACAGTACAAAGCTGCTTTCGGGAAAGGATGCCCTGGAAAATATACCGGCGGAGCTCCATATGCTGGGAGCCTCCCATCCCATGGTGCTCTCCGACCATGTGCTCCAGGAGATCGGGACGCTCTCGAAGGTCTGCGACGCCCTCCAGGAGGACGGGATCTCGATCGGAGCCATATTCCATGAGATCCCGGCGGATTCTTCCTCGGATGTGGTCAACGAGATCGCGGGGATCTACCAGAGCAGCGGCTGCGACAGCCTGGTAGCAGTGGGAGGCGGCTCCGTCCTGGACACGGCCAAGGGGGTGCGGATGCTGCTCTCCCAGAAGGTTCACGATATCATGGAGCTCCTGGGCTGCGAGATCCTTACCAGAGGCCGCCATATCCCCTTTGTGGCGGTCCCGACGACCTCCGGGACCGGTTCGGAATCGACCCTGGTGGCGGTGATCCGAAGTGCGGCAAACGGTATGAAGATGGAATTTATCTCTTACTACCTCCAGCCGGACGTGACGGTCCTGGACGCCAGGATGACGCGGACCCTTCCCGCCAGGATCACGGCGGCCACAGGGATGGATACCCTCTGCCACGCCATTGAAGCCTGCACCTGCCTCCAGAAAAATCCTCTGAGCCATGCCTACGGGACGGCGGCCATCCGCATGGTGGGAAAGTATCTGGAGCGGGCCGTGGAAAACGGGAAGGACGAGGAGGCCAGGCTGGGGATGGCCAACGCCTCCACCATGGCGGGGGCGGCGTTTTCCAATTCCATGGTGGGGATGGTCCACGCTATCGGCCATGCCCTGGGCGGGGTCTGCCATGTGCCCCACGCCGATGCCATGACGATCCTCCTGCCATATTGCATGGAATACAACATGGATCTGCTGACGGAGGATTACGGGGAGCTGCTCCTCTTCCTCGGCGGCCCGGAGGAATACGCGGCCACGCCCAAAAGGGAACGGGGAGAGGCCATGGTGAGACGGGTGCGGGGGCTTGCGGGCCGCCTTCACGGGCGTTGCGGCCTGCCCCTCTGCCTGAGGGATGCGGGGGTGGAGCGGGAGTGCTTTGGGGAGGTGGCAAAGGCGGCTCTCTCCGACGGCGCCATGATCGTCAATCCGAAGCAGGTGGGGAGAGAGGATGTGCTCGCGGTCCTGGAGCGGGCATATGGATAGAGATTTCGACTGTGCTGGTCCTGGCCGGCACAGTTTTTTACGTTTTTGCAACAGTTTTTCTTTTTCATGACACTTTATATAAGAACATGTTCACAGGATTAAAGTCAGAGAGCAGGGACGGACGGCTATGGAGAAAGGTCCGAAAGGGCGGTGGAGTATGGAACGACTGGAGGAACGGAGCCTGATCAGGCAGGCAAAGCAGGGAGACGTGGATGCCTACGGGCGTCTGTATGAGATGGTGTATATGGATCTGTACCGGTTTGCGCTGTTTACCTTAAAGGATCCCCACGATGCGGAGGATGTGGTCTCGGATACGGTGACGGATTCCTTTGTGGGGATCGGGAAGCTGAAGGCGGAGGAGGCCTTCCGCGGCTGGATCTTTAAGATCCTGACCAATAAATGCAGGCGGATGTTAAAGCAGCGGGCGGAGCGGCCGGCCATGAAAGAGTATGAGGAGGCCATGTCCGGCCGGGAGGCTCTGGCGGGCGGCAGCCCCCTCTCCGGGGAGGAGGGCGTGAACCGGGAGGACCTGATGGATCTGAGGAGGGCCTTTGCCATGCTCCCCGAGGAGGACCGGCTGATCGTCGCTCTGTCTTTCTTCGGAGGATATACCAGCGAGGAGATCGCGAAAATGCTGAAACGGAAGTCCGGGACGGTGCGCTCCAGGCAGAGCAGGGCGCTTTCAAGAATGCGGGAACTGCTGACGGGGGCTTACGGCCTGTAGGCCGCGGGAAAAGGAGATGAGTGGTCATGAGAGAGAATCGGGAACAGGTTCCTGTGGAAGAAAAATGGATCGAGGAGGCAAGAAAGACGGCGGAACTGGTGGAACCGCCAAAGAGCCTTTCCCCGGAGGCCGTGGCAGATAGACTGAAACGGGAGGGGAGAAGGCCGAAGGAGGAGCCGGTCCGGCTGCATAAGCATCTGGCCCAGGCAGCCGTGCTGTTTTTATTCCTGCTCCTTGGCGGCGGGAGCCTCTGGCTTTTCCGCCAGTTCGGCGGAGACGTCGGGAAAAGCAGGGTTTCGGACATCGAGACGGAGGCGGGGCAGGAGATGGCGCGGATGGCCGTGCCGGAGGAGGGCCAGAGCCTGTCCGGCGGCTACCGGGCGGCGGCCTCTTATGAAGAGATCTATGGATATCTGAAGGCACAGCAGCTTTCCAGAAATGAGATGGCGGCGGGAGACGACGGGGCCTGGGAGGGTGCGGCCGAGGAAGCGGCCCCGGAGGCCATGGAGTATGATACTGCGTCGAAAAGCGAATCGACCATGGAGGCCGAGGCGCCGGCCGCCGCGGAGGATACTGCTGACGGGGACCATTCGGAGACCAACACCCAGGTGAAGGGTGTCGACGAGGCGGACATTGTGAAAACCGACGGAAAGTATCTGTATGTGGTGCACGGAGGGTCGGACTTTGCCGGCCGGGTACACATCATCGAGACGGACGGCGGGAAGATGCGGGAGGTGTCCAGGACGGAGCCGGTGACCGACGGGATCTACCGGGATTATGACTCGGCGCTGGAACTCTATGTGGACGGCGATACCATGACGGTGCTGATGGACTGTATCAATGAGGAAACTGCGGGGAGCTATACGGCGGCGGCCGTGTACGACATTTCGGACAGGGAGGAGCCGGAGCTTGTGAACGTCCTGATCCAGGACGGCCGCTATGAATCCAGCCGGAAGAACGGCTCTTACGTCTATGTCTTCACTTCCAGGTATGCAGAAGCCAGGGAGGAGGAAAAACGGAGTTATATCCCCTATGCGGGGGATGACCCGCTCTCCTGTGAGGACATTTACTATTCTCCGGAGACCGGGGCAGAGCGGATGCTGATCGTGACGGCTTTTGACACCAATGACCCGGGACAGTTCACGGATCAGAAGGCGGTTTTTTGCAGCGGGGATACCATGTATGTCAGCAGAGAGGCCGTTTATGCGGCGGAGACCCTTTACCGGGACGGAACGAGGCAGACGGAGCTTTTCAAGCTCACCTACCGGGAGGGGAAGCTGGAAGCGGCGGGCAGCAGGAGGTTCCTCGGCTGGCTGAACAACCAGTTTTCCATGGATGAATACGAGGACCATCTGCGCCTTGTGGCCACGGTGGACGATCCCCGGAGCGGCCGACAGGTGAATTCTCTGTATGTGATGGATGAGGACTTAGATATCGTGGGCAGCATCCACAACCTGGCGCCCGACGAGCGGATCTATTCGGCCAGGTTTATGGGCGATGTGGGATACTTTGTCACCTTCCGGGAGACGGATCCTCTGTTCAGCGCAGACCTGTCGGATCCGAAAAACCCGAAGATCATGGGGGAGCTCAAGATCACCGGATTCTCCAGCTATCTCCACGGCTATTCGGAGCACAAGCTCCTCGGGATCGGGGAGGAGATCAATCCCCGCACCGGCGAGATGGAGGGGTTAAAGCTGTCCATGTTCGACACGGAGGACCCGTACCATGTAACCGAGGAGGACAGGGAGATCCTTACGGAATATCAGGGGTCTGCGGCCCTCTCGGACCACAAGGCGGTGCTGATCGACACGGAAAAGAACCTGTTCGGTTTCCTGGCCTATGGCTATGAATGGGGGGCGGACGTGGAGGAGTACTATGACTATGTGCTCTATTCCTACGACGAAGAGTGGGGATTCACAAAACGGCTTGCCATCCGCCTGTCCTGGGAGGAGATCTCGGCCGGCTACGGGAGCAGTCTGCGGGGGATCTACATCGGCGATACGCTCTATCTGGCAGGCTTTGGGGACGGCGTGCGCGCCTATTCCATGAAAAACGGGGAGGAGACCGGAAGGCTCAGGCTGAAATGACTCTTGAGTCCGGGGCGGCGCGGGAGAGCCGGGCCCCGGGATTGGAGGAGAGGCCGGGAATTAGTGCTTGCATTTTGTGCGGAATGCATATAGAATAGAACCCGTGGGCCGCTTGCGGCCGCCGGAAGGGACGAGGGCTTTATGATTTACGGGTTTGAGGTGGAGGCGATCCAGTCAAAAAAGGGAACGCTTCCGAGAGAAGAGAGAAATGACATCACGGCGTACATGACCACGGTGAAGGTGGAGGCCGAGGAGGGAAAGAAGGCATTCCGGAAGCTGGCGAACCAGGTGAACGGAAGGCTTTCCAGAGATTGCACGGACCGGGCGGCGACCATCACGCTCCCCGATTATGGCAGCTGCCAGATCATGCTGCGGCTGAGGGCGGACCGGTAGGATCGGAAGGCAAAAAGCGACTGTGTTCCGTGCCAGTCCTCCTGAAATATATGTTTCGCCAAAACGTCCTGTAGGAATACGGGACGTTTTGCCATGCCGCTCCTGCGGCATATTCCTCTGTGCGGGCTTGCACATAAAAAAGCCCGGTGAGGATATCTCTCCGAACTCTGTCTGTGTTGCTTCATGCAGTTGGAGGGACTTGAACCCTCACGAGCTAATGCTCACATGAACCTGAATCATGCGCGTATGCCAATTCCGCCACAACTGCCCATCTTTTGTTCCCCCGGCGGCATCACCACCGGACGAAACATAGTATACCTTAAATAGTTTCAAATGTCAACACAATTTGAAAAAAAATTTTTGAAAAAAAGGGGGCTGCCGGATCCGGGGGAAAAAATAAAAAAACCATTGACACTGCAGAAGAAAGATGTATAATAGAAGCTGTTTTACGGTTTAGATATACTAAACTTTGTGTTTATTTATTCCGAACTATATGGTTTATCCCGAATTGCACAGGGGGTTCCCGTGCGGCGGGGAGTTGTTCCGCAAAAAAGTGGAGAGAAGGAGACAGATCCGGTGGATATTGGACAGAAACTGAAAGAACTGCGGATTTTGAAGGGGCTGACCCAGGAGGAGCTGGCTGACCGGGCGGAGCTTTCCAAAGGGTTCATCTCCCAGCTGGAGCGGGATCTGACCTCGCCCTCCATCGCCACCCTGACGGATATCCTGCAGTGTCTGGGGACGACCCTGAATGAATTTTTTACGGCGGACGCGGATGAGCAGATCGTGTTCGGGGCGGAGGATTATTTCGTGAAGGAGGACGGGGAGTTAAAAAACACGATCCAGTGGATCATCCCCAACGCCCAGAAGAACGTGATGGAGCCGATCCTGCTGACCCTGGAAAAGGGCGGCTCCACCTACCCGGATACGCCCCACGAGGGGGAGGAGTTCGGCTACGTGCTCCAGGGGGCGGTCCTGATACATATCGGAACGAAAAGCTACCGGGCGAAGAAGGGGGAATCCTTCTATTTTACACCGGATAAGAAGCATTATCTCACGTCAAAGACGGGGGCGGTCCTGATCTGGATCAGCTCACCGCCCAATTTTTAGGAGGATAAGCGATGAGCGGCACACCTTTGATCCGCCTGGATAAGATTTCCAAGACCTTTGACAAGACCAAAAATTCGGAGGGGACCATGGTCCTCGACGAACTGGAGCTTTCCATCAGGGAAAATGAATTTATGACGCTCCTGGGCCCCAGCGGCTGCGGGAAGACCACGACCCTCAGGATCATCGGCGGTTTTGTGAAGCCGGATACGGGGCGGGTCTATTTTGAGGGGGCGGACATCACGGATCTGGCACCCAACAAACGGCAGCTCAACACGGTATTTCAGAAATACGCCCTGTTTTCCCACATGAACATCGCCGAGAACATTGCCTTCGGCTTAAAGATCAAGGGGAAGACAAAGTCCTATATCGACGACAAGATCAAATACGCCCTGAAGCTTGTGAACCTGGACGGGTATGAGAAGCGCAGCGTCTCCTCCCTCTCCGGCGGCCAGCAGCAGCGGATCGCCATCGCCAGGGCCATTGTCAACGAACCCCGGGTCCTGCTCCTCGACGAGCCTCTGGGGGCGCTGGATCTGAAGCTCCGACAGGATATGCAGTATGAACTGATCCGTCTTAAGAATGAGCTGGGGATCACCTTCGTCTATGTGACCCACGACCAGGAGGAGGCCCTCACCATGTCGGACACCATCGTGGTCATGAACCAGGGGTATATCCAGCAGATGGGTACGCCGGAGGACATTTACAATGAGCCGGAAAATGCCTTCGTGGCGGATTTCATCGGCGACAGCAACATCATAGACGGGCTGATGATCGAGGATAAGCTGGTGGAGATCTTCGGGGTGAAGTTTCCCTGCGTGGACACGGGCTTCGGAGTGAGGAGGCCGGTGGATGTGGTGATCCGGCCGGAGGATGTGGAGCTTCTTCCGGAGGGGGAGGGGCGGCTTCCCGGCGTGGTGTCCCACATTATCTTCAAGGGCGTCCACTATGAGATGGAGGTCATGGCCGGGGGCTTCGAGTGGCTGGTCCATTCCACGGTCTGCCACCCGGTGGGGGCCAAGGTGGGGATCGATGTGGATCCCTTCAATATCCAGATCATGAAGAAGCCGGAGTCGGAGGATGAGGAGGCGGTGGGAGTCAATGGGTAAGAGATCGTTAGCGGCCCCGTACATCGTGTGGATGGCGGGCTTTATCGTCATCCCGCTCCTGTTCGTGTTTTATTACGGGCTGACGGACCGGTCCGGGGCTTTTACCCTGGAGAACCTGGCGGCCATCGCTTCGCCGGAGAAGGTGAGCGCCCTCCTCCGGTCCCTGAAGCTGTCCGTGCTCAGTACGGGAATCTGTCTGATCCTGGCCTATCCGCTGGCCATGATCTTAAAGGGGCTCCATGTGAAGAAGGGAAGCTTCGTGGTGTTCCTGTTCATCCTTCCCATGTGGATGAATTTCCTGCTCCGGACCATGGCCTGGCAGACTCTCCTGGACCGGAACGGGGTCATCAACAGTATTTTGGCGTTTTTCCGCCTGCCGGGGATCAACATCATCAACACCCAGGCGGCCATCGTCTTCGGCATGGTCTATAATTTCCTGCCGTTCATGGTCCTTCCTATTTATAATGTGCTCATCAAGATCGGCGATGACACGGTGGAGGCGGCCAGAGACCTGGGAGCCGACGGGATACAGACCTTTTTCCGGGTGATCTTCCCCTTGAGCATGCCGGGGATCGTGAGCGGCATCACCATGGTCTTCGTGCCGGCTCTGACCACCTTCGTGATCTCGGACCTCCTGGGGGGCGGCATGGTGCTCCTGATCGGGAACGTGATCGAGCAGGAGTTCACCTTCACGGCCAACTGGAACTTAGGCTCCGGCCTCTCGCTGGTGCTGATGGTCTTTATCCTGATCAGCATGGTGCTCTTTGCCAAGTATGACAGGGACGGAGAGGGGGCGGTGGTATGATGCGGTTTCTCAAGCGTTTTTACCTGGTGATCATCTTTATTTTCCTTTATGCGCCCATCGCGGCGCTGATGGTGCTGTCCTTCAACAGCTCCAAGTACATGTCCCGGTGGGACGGCTTCAGCCTGAAATGGTATGAGGCCATGTTTTCCAGCGAGCTGATCATGTCGGCTCTTAGGACCACCCTCGTCATCGCCCTGCTCTCGGCGGTGATCTCCACGGTGATCGGGACGGCGGCCTGTATCGGCATCAGCCGGATGAAGCGAAAGCCCAGGGCCGTGGTCATGGGGCTCAACAACATTCCCATGGTCAATGCGGAGATCGTGACGGGGATCTCCCTGATGCTCTGCTTCATCGCCTTCGGCGTGAGCCTGGGGTTCGGGACCATCCTGGTGTCCCATATCACCTTCTGCATCCCCTACGTGGTCTTAAGCGTGATGCCGAAGATGAAGCAGCTGGAGCCCAGCACCTACGAGGCGGCGCTGGATCTGGGGGCCTCGCCCCTGCGGGCTTTCTGGAAGGTGGTCTTTCCGGATATCCGGCCGGGGGTGCTGTCCGGGTTTCTGATGGCGTTCACCATGTCCCTGGACGATTTCATCATCACCCACTTTACCAAGGGGGCCGGGGTCAACACGCTGTCCACGCTGATCTACAGCGAGGTGAGGAAGGGGATCAAGCCCAGCCTCTATGCGCTGTCCACGGTCATGTTCCTGGCGGTTTTGATCCTTTTAGTCATCGCGAACCTGCCGAAAGGAAACAAAAAAGAATTTTAAGTAATTGCGAAACTCAAAAATCTGGCGGATATTCTGGCGATATTTCCGGGAAAAGCCCTCTGCGCCGTGGAGGAAAGACCAGAGAAGAACTTGGAAAGAATTTGTAAAGGAGAACTGACGGAATGAAAATGAGACGGATCGGGGCGCTGGCTCTTTTGGCCTGCCTGGTGATGGCCCTTGCCGGCTGCGGCGGGGAGAAGAAGGAATCGAAAGGCCAGGTGAAGATCTTCAACTGGGGCGAGTACATTGACGAGGAGGTCATCGAACAGTTTGAGGAGGAGACCGGGATCGAGGTGGTCTATGACACCTTTGAGACCAACGAAGCCATGTATCCCATCATCGAGGCCGGCGGCGTCGCCTATGACGCCATCTGCCCTTCGGACTATATGATCGAGAAGCTGATCGCGAACGATCTCCTGGCGGAGCTCGATCTTGACAACATTCCCAACGTGAAGTACATCAGCGAGGGGATCATGGAAGGTTCGAAAACCTTTGACCCGGAGAATAAGTACTCGGTGCCCTACACCTTCGGGACCCTGGGGATCTTATACAACACGGAGCTGATTGACGATGAGATCGACAGCTGGGAGGCCCTCTGGAACGAGGAGTACAAGGGGAATATCCTGATGTACAACAGCCCCAGGGACCTGTTCGTGGCGCCACTGGAGATCCTGGGCTATTCCATCAACACCACGGACGAGGCGCAGCTTGATGAGGCCAAGGAGCTGCTGCTTGCGCAGAAGCCCCTGCTCCAGCGGTACGTGATGGACCAGATCAAGGACAGCATGATCTCCGGCAGCGCCTCCATCGCCATGTGCTATTCCGGCGAGGTGCTCCAGCTCCAGAGCTCCAATCCGGACCTGAAATACGTGGTGCCGAAGGAGGGGAGCAATTATTTCATCGACTCCTGGGTCATTCCCGCCAATGCGGAGAACAAAGAGAATGCCGAAGCCTGGATCAACTTCCTGAACCGGCCGGAGATCGCCCTCAAAAATTTTGAGTATATCACCTATTCCACCCCCAACACAGGGGCCCAGGCGCTGATGGACGAGGAGCTCCTTAAAAATCCGGCGGTGTTTCCCGGTGAGGACGTCCTGAGCAAATGCGAGGTGTTCCACTCCCTGGGCACCGACGGGGATGCCCTGTTCAATGACCTTTGGCTCCAGATAAAAGATGCACAGTAACTCCGAAAGGAACTCTTAATTCTTTATGAATTCGCTGGAAATCCCGGATAAGCCTTTACCTGAACGGGAAAAAGTGATAAAGTAATACGGTATCAGGAAAGGGATGGTAGTTTGAAGTACGACTTTCATTGCCATACGAGGAACGGCTCCCTGGATGCCAGGGTGGACATTCTGGAGTATGCGAAGCTTCTTAAGGAGAAGGGCTTTGCGGGAATGATGGTTACGGACCACAACAGCTACAGAGGATACAGAGAATGGCTTACCATAAAGGAAGAGATGGGCGGCCCGCAGGAGTTTACGGTGCTTCGGGGGATCGAGTACGATACCCTTGATGCAGGCCACATCCTGGTGGTCATGCCGGATGCGGTGGAGCTGCAGATCCTGGAGATACGGGGACTTCCCGTCCGCAGACTGGCGGGACTTGTCCACCGGTACGGCGGGATCCTGGGGCCGGCCCACCCCTACGGGGCCAAATTTCTGAGCGCCATGTGCTCGAAGCGGCTGGAGCGGGAACCGGAGCTGATCCATGAGTTTGATTTTGTGGAGGCTTTCAACACCTGTGAACTTCCGGAGTCCAACCGGAAGGCGGCGCATCTGGCGGCCCGGTACGGGAAGCCCTGCTTCGGCGGTTCCGATTCCCATAAGGCGGATTATATCGGGATGGCTTACACGGAGATTTCTGAACCGGTCACCTGTGCGGACGATCTGATCCGTCTGGTGCGGGAGGGGCGTATCGACGGCTGCGGCGGGATGGAGCGGGAGCCGAAGGAGCGAACTCCCCTCTGGGCAGCCACGATCGGGGCCGGATGGAAGATCTACAACAGGGGGCTTGCGGCGGCCAGATGCCATGCCAGAAAGATGAGACTTCGGGAGGCCGGGTTTTACGGTTAGTATGACCCGCACAAATTACCACTAATGTGATTAATTGGTGAGGGCCATACTAGGATTTGATGGAGGGATCATATGCGGGGAATCGGAAGATGGATGTCGGATCACGGGGAAGTGGCTGGCATTCTTGTGTTTTTGCTGGTCGTCACTCTGATCGGCGGCGCGTCCTACGGGATCAGCTATGCGGCGGGAGGGGGCTCCGGGAAGAAGGGCCCTGCCCCTTCGGCCGCGGAGACTCTGGCGGCGGGAAACCCGTCGGAGAGTCCGGCCGGAGGGGAGGCGGAGGAGAGTACGGAAGAAGGCGGGGACGGGCCCGCCGTACAGCCCCTGGGATCCGGGGCGGCAGAAAGTACGCCTGCAGCCGCGGCGCCGGAGAGCAGCCAGGAGGCAGAGAGCCCGTCCTCCGGCGCCCTGGAGACCGGATCCGGAGACAGCCAGACGGCAGCCGGCGCCCAGGGCGATACCTTCACGGAGCACGGCGTCCATTTCCAGGCGGTGGACGAGCAGGTGACGGCCAAGATCGAGACCAATCTCAGGCGGGTGCCCAGCACGGAGAAGGACGAGGACGTGGTCACGAGGATCTACAACGGAGACTGGATCAGGCGCACCGGTATCGGCCACAACGGATGGTCCAGGGTGGAGTACGAGGGCCAGGTGCTCTATGCGGTCACCAGCTATCTCTCCACGGACGGTTCCTCGGCCTCCGCACCCACCTACCAGGAGGTGTCGGACAGTGTGACGGCCAAGGACGAGGTCTATCTCAGGTCCGCGCCGGATTCTTCCGCCGACGACAACGTGGTCGCGACCCTGGCCCACGGGGAGTTCGTGGCCCGCACCGGGATCGGCAGCGACGGCTGGTCGAGGCTTGACTACAACGGCACCGAGGTCTATGCGGTCACAAGCCTTCTGACCACGGAATAGACAGACAAGAGCATACAGGATCATGAGAGGCGTTCAAAAACTGCCCTGCGGTACAGTCTGAGACTGCAGGGCAGCTTTTGGGCGTTTTTTAAGACAGGATTATGGAGATGAAAAAATGATTGAAAACGAAATCATATTTGAGACTACAATTTCAGTAGAAGATTTTTGTGAATGAAGAGAATTGGTGGGATTTCAGACACTTACGGCAGAGCAGGCGCGTTTTCAAATCTTTTTTCGCTTAATGACGCCATTCAAATATCATTTCCATTGATAGTTATCTGTGTTTTCATAATTCACAAATCCCTTGTGAGAAGAACAGGATACAGGCAGACTAAAACATTTAGACAGAAAAGTTTTGCCTGTTTTATCTTGCGAATTTTCTGAAAATAAGATATCATATTAATATTGTATATCATTTGGCCTGATCGGCATTGCGGAGAAGGGGCTTCTGGACGTGAAGTATCGGACGAAGTCGGCGGGAGGCCATGCGTCCGCACCGAAGCCCCACACGCCGGTGGGCGTCCTGGCGGATGTCTGCTGCATGGTGGAGAACCATCCCTTTAAGGCCCATCTGACAAAGCCGGTGGCGGAGATGTTTGACACGTTGGGAAGGCATTCTTCCTTCCTGTACCGGATGATCTTTTCCAATCTGTGGTGCTTCTCCGGAATTCTGGATTCTATCTGCAAGAAGGGCGGCGGGGAGCTCAATGCCCTGATGCGGACTACGGTGGCCTTTACCCAGATGAAGGGGAGCGACGCCTCCAACGTGATCCCGCCGGAGGCCTCCATGGTCTCCAACATCCGCCTGAATCCGGAGGACACCATGGACGGCGCCCTCGCCTATCTGCGGGAGACGGCAGGGAATCCGGATGTGGAGATTACGAAGATCCAGGGTATGGATCCCAGCCCCATCTCGGAGACGGACTGCCCGGCCTGGGACAAGGTGGCGAGTGCGGTGGCCTCCACCTGGAAGGGGTGCCTGGTGTCGCCCTACCTGATGGTGCAGTGTTCCGACAGCCGTCATTACGGAAGGATCTCCAACCACGTCTACCGGTTTTCCGCCATGGATCTGACGGCCGAGGAGCGGGGGACCATCCACGGCAACAACGAGCGGGTGCGGGTGGAGACCATACACCGGGCGGTGGAGTTCTACATCCGGCTGATGCGGCAGTGCTGATCTGATCAGATGAAGCGATCGCCACAGATTTCCGAAAAACAGGAGCTGTGGCGATTTTCTTGCGCTTGCCCGCTAAAAAATTAGTTGGCAAATATCTGGAAATATAGTATAATAAAATTATAATTTCTGAAAAAGGAGGAGGATTCCGGGAAGGAGTTTTACTTGGAGTAGAAGGGATTTTTGGAGAGTGTGACGAAATCGTAACTTGAGAGAGGGAGAGAACCTGTGATAAACTGAAAACAGAGAATAAAAAATGTAACCTTTTTACCCGGCGGACAGACTAAATAAGAAAAGCATACAAAACAGAAAGGAATGTGTCTTATGAGAAGGATGTGCAGATGGGTAAGTGGGATCTTTGCGGCGGTTCTCCTGATCGGGCTTTGCGGCTGCGGGGGCGGAAATGAGAAAGAGCCGGCGGCGGCAGGGGAGATCCGGGATGCGGGGATCCCCCTGGAAAGCAGGGGGGAGACGGGAGCCGGACAAGCTGCTCCTGGCGGGGAAGCTTCTTTGCAGACAGAAGAAAAGACAGAAAACACCGGGGAGTCTCAGGGAGCGGAGGCGGTACACCTGGCGGAATCCGGGGTTACGGGAACGACCCTTCTCACAATGGGGGCAGAAGGGATCGTGATGCTCACGGACAAGATGATGTTCTATGATTATCAGACGGGGACGGCCTACCCTCTCTGCAACCGGCCAAACTGCCGTCACGACTCGGATTCGGAATGTGCGGCGGTGCTCGGGAAGGCGACACAGATGGCGTTTCTCTATGAGGGGGACCTCTATTATTTTGACAGTGCGGAGGAGGGCTGGGCGCTGTACCGGGCGGACGTATCGGGGGAAAACAGAAGAGAACTGGCCGTGTTCGAATTTTCGGGTGTCGGCGGTACGATCGCGGTGACGGACGGGAAACTCTATCTTGGCCTGGAGGAGTATACCATGGAAGATCCCGATGACGACAGGCCGGCGGGCTGCGAGATCCTGCTGCTGGAAGTCGATCTGGAAACCGGGGATACGCGGACGCTCTTAAAATGTGAGGGGGCGGGGGACAGCCGGATCCTCTGGACCCCCAGCCATGTCTATGACGGCAGGGTGTATATGACGGTGGAGAGCAGGGGAGCCACGGGCGGAGATATCCTGGAGGAGGGGATCTACGCCATCGACCCGGCTTCCGGCCAGGTGGAGCCGGTCCTATTGCTGGAGGAGCCGGGGGTGGCCGCCTGGAGATGCGGGAGGGCGGTCTATTATCAGCGGACGACGGGAAAGATCCGGCTGAACCTGCTGGATCTGGAAACAGGAGAGACAAAAGAACTGACAGAGGCGTCCGACATCCCCGCTTATGGCAGCGTCCTTCTGGATGACGCTTTTGCGTGGAGGGAAGCCGACCAGTGGAAGGTCTGCAGCTTTTCGGACGGCACGGTGAAAGAATTTCGGGATCTGCCGGCGCAGGCGCAGGCCCTGTTCCCGGAGGAGGTCTTTGTAAAGGACGGCCGGGAGATGATCTTCGGCGAAAGCTATTCCAAAAAGGAAACGGGAGAGGCGGAGAGTTTTTATGCCGTACTTTCGGCAGAAGCGTTTTTAGCGGATTCGACGGATTACCAGGTGGTGTGTGAGAGTGGTTTTTGACGAGAGAGGGCGGAGACAGCCGTTTTTCGCGGTTTTAGGGAAACGGGAGGGATGTTCGTGAAGCTGGAAGTAAAACAGCTGGTGAAAAATTATGGAAAGAAACAGGCCCTGAAGGGGATCGATATGACCCTGACGGAGGGAGTTTACGGTTTCCTGGGCCCAAACGGCGCCGGGAAGAGTACCTTCATGAACATCCTGACCGGAAATTTAAAGGCGACCTCCGGGCAGATCCTCTATGACGGGGAGGATGTCACGAAGATGGGGAAGGAGTTCCGGGGGATCTTGGGGTATATGCCCCAGCAGCAGGCTCTCTATCCGAACTTTACGGCGGAGGGATTTCTGGCCTATATGGCAGCCCTCCGGGATATGAAGCGGTCCGAGGCGGCGAAACGGATCCCCAAGGTGCTCTCCGAGGTGGGCCTTTTGGAGGTGGCCGGGGATAAGATCAGATCCTTTTCCGGGGGCATGAAGCAGAGGCTCCTCATCGCCCAGGCGGTGCTGGCGGAGCCGAAGATCCTGGTCCTTGACGAGCCCACCGCCGGCCTTGACCCCAAGCAGAGGATCGCCATCCGCAACCTGATCTCGGAGACTGCGGCGGGGAAGATCGTGATCGTCGCCACCCATGTGGTGACGGACGTGGAATCGGCGGCCAACCGGATCCTGCTCATCAAAGAGGGGGAGATGGCGGCGGACTCCACCAGGGAGGAACTCTGCGAGGCCCTCTCGGGGAAGGTATTCGAGCTTGCGATCCCCCAGGAGCGGTTAAAGGACGTGGAGGAGGACCCGGCTTTTCTGGTGGGGAATATCTCCAGGGAGCGGGAAACCCTGTTTGTGCGGGTGATCTGCGACGGGGAGCCGGAGGGATATCAGGCAGAGCCGGTGCGGCCGGGGCTGGAGGACGTGTACCTCTCCTGCTTCCGGGAGTAAACGGACCATCGGCGGGGGTTGCCCGTGAGAGGGGTTGAATGAAAGGAGGGCGCAGATGGGACGGCTGATCTTTTATGAGTCAAAAAAATTGTTTGGAAAGCGGCTGGTTCCGGCCCTGCTTTTGTTTCTGTTTGTGTTTAACGGGCTGATGCTTTACCGGGAGTCGGGGCAGAGGATCGACTGGCGTTATACCAGAAGAGATATCGGCCGGGTCTATGAGGATCTTGCGGGGATGACGGCACCGGAGGCGGAGGAGGCCCTTACGGCGAAGAAGGAGCTTCTTGCGGCGGTGGCTGTCTGGAGGGAATGGACCGACGGATACGGGGAGTGGAACCGGGAGGAGCGGCAGGGATTCCTGGAGCGGAACCGGGAAATCCTGGAGAAGTACCCGGAACTGGACCCGGAGGGCAGCTATCTTTCTTATCTGACGGATTTTTACGGGGAGCAGGATCTGATCGACAGTGTGCTCGCGCAGGTCTCGTCGGTGGCTCATTACGAAGATTATCTGGCCGGGATCGACGAGGAAGCGAAGATCATGACGAATTCCTCCCTCTTCGGAGATCCGGACACCTTCTCCTACCGGAATATCGAGCGGACCCCGCCGGTCTATGAGCATCTGAAGGGGACCGAGCTTCCGGCGGCCGATTCGGAGGGGCTCCTTCTGGCCACGGAGTTTAAGCTGACGGATGTCCTGC
Source organism: uncultured Lachnotalea sp. (assembly GCA_947066815.1). Classification (GTDB taxonomy): domain Bacteria; phylum Bacillota; class Clostridia; order Lachnospirales; family Lachnospiraceae; genus Lientehia. The sequence continues at coordinate 97,803 of CAMSZT010000004.1, read as the reverse complement.
TTCTGGCGGTGTTCCTGATCTTCGCCCTCTCCATGATGGTGGGGGAGCGGGAGGAGGGGACGCTTCTCCTGATCAAGCCCACGAGAAAGGGATATCTGGAGACCATAGCGGCGAAGCTCCTCGTGATGCTCGCCTTCTCCGTGGCTGTCACTCTGGCTTTTTACGGGCAAAACCTGCTTTTGTCGGGAGGGCTTCTCGGACTGGGGGATCTTACACGGCCCGTCCAGAGCATCCGGGGAATGCTGGCCTCCCCCTATGCCATGACGGCGGGAGATTATCTGGTCGTATTTTTTGGGGCCAAGGTGCTGGCGGCCCTCACCTTCTCCGCCCTGTTATTCTGCCTGTGTACCGTGTTCCGGAACGGGGTCAGCGCCTGTCTGGTCCCGGCGGGGGCGATCTTTTTGGAGACCCTGCTCTATCTGACTGTCGGGATCCATTCCTATCTGAGCCCCCTCAAGGTCCTGAACCTGGTGTGTATGGCGGATGCTTCCTGGTTTCTGGGAAATTACCGGAATATGAACGTGTTTGGGTATCCGGTGGAGGTGATCCCGGCGGCACTCGGAACGGCGGTGGCTGTGGCAGGACTGTCCTGCTTTTTCGCCCTGTTCCGGTATGTGAGGGAGACCTCTGCCCTCAGTGCGGAGAACCGCCTCCTTTCCTGGTGGAAGGCGTTCTTAAAAAAACGGCGGGGAAGGAAGCGGAGGGCGGGAGGCCGCAGGATCCGGGCCGGACTTTTCGGAAAGGAATTTTTTAAGGTGTTCGTCATGGAGCGGGCAGGTCTCGTACTCCTTTTGTTTGCTCTGCTCCAGTGGAACAGCTATCGGGGATTTCGGATCTACCAGGCTCCGGAAGAACTGTTTTACCGCCAGTATGTGGGCTGGGCCGAGGGAGTACCTCTCAGAGAGGCAGCCGGCCGGTATCAGGAGGAACAGAAGCGCTTTGATGAGATCGACCGGAGGGCGGAGCGGGCGGCGAAGGCCTACGCGGCCGGAGAGCTTTCCTACGAGGAGGCAGAGGAAGCAAGGATGGAGGTACAGGCGGTCCAGAACGCCCGCACCGGCTTTGGGAAAGCGCTGGCCCAGTATGAGTATGTGCTCGGCAGGGTGAGGGAAGGGACGGACGCGGAACTTTTCTATGCTTCCGGCTGGGAAGCCCTGCTGGATATCCGGGGACAGCGGGTGGATGTCATGGATGCCGGAAAACTGTCTTTTTTCTTGATAGTGGGGTTGGCAGCTGTGTTTTCGGTGGAAAAAACCAGCCAGGTGGAGCTTTTGCAGCGGACCTGTGTCCACGGGGGCGGCGGCGTGTGCCGGAAAAAATACTGGACGGGGCTTCTTTACGGGACCTTTGCCTGGGTGATCGCTTTCCTGCCCCGTTATCTGACCGTATTCCGGGCCTATGGGACGGCCGGGTTTGCCGCCCCTCTGCAGAGCCTTTCCCAGCTTTCGGAGATCCCCTTTAATATCCCCCTGTGGGGCTATCTGGTGTTGGTGGGGCTGTCCCGTTACCTGGGAATGGCGGCGGCGGCGGGATTGGTGTTCTGGCTGTCGAAGCGGACCGGGAACCTGATCCATACGGTCCTGTTGGGAAGTCTTGTGCTGCTGCTCCCGGTGTTTTTGTACCTGATGGGGTTCATGGGGGAGCCGTATGTCTCTCTCCTCCCCCTGCTCACCGGCTATTCCATGTATCGTCTGAGCGCGGGGCGGCTGATCTACTGGTGTCTGGTTCTGGCGGCAGGTATGTGGTTTTATATCCAGACTTATGAGGAGGGCACTTTATCATGAAGAAGAAGTGGATCGTGTTTGCGGCGGTGGTCCTGTTCCTTGCAGCGGCCGGGCTGGGCCTTTACCTGGGGACGCCCTCCATCCCGAAGCGGAGCAGGGAGCAGCTGGTGCCGGTACAGTCCGTGGCGGCTCTCACCGGATATGCGGAGGCGGAGGCCCTTAGGAGCCGCTTTCTGGGCGTACTTTCCCGGAAGGAGGCTGTGAGGGTACAGCTGGATCCGGGGCGGGAGACGGAAGGTTTTCTTGTGGAGGCGGGGGATCTGGTGACGGAGGGGAGTGTGCTCGCCGTCTACGACAATTCCTCCCTGCTGCTTGAGAAGGAACAACTCCTTTTGGACCGGGAACAGATGGTCTTCGACCTGGAAAGCGCCGGGCTTCAGATCCGGACCCTTAAGCGGGAGCGGAGTCAGGCGGAGGCTTCACAGAGGGGAGATTACGATCTGCAGATCTTAAATGCGGAGGCGGACCGGGAGCGGAAGGAGTACGACCTTTCCAGGAAAGACCGGGAGATCGCGTCTCTGGAGGAAAAGCTTGGGGAGCAGGAACTGGTTTCTCCCTGCAGGGGGGCCGTGACAGAGGTGGATATGGAGGGCGGGAGTCTTTCCATCGTGCCGGAGGATGAATATGTGTTTACCTTTTCGGCCGGCGAGGAGGAACTCGGGGATTTCCAGGCAGGGGATGCGGTCTCCATCACCTCCAGGGACGGAACTCTTTCTCTAGAAGGAGTGGTGGACCGGGTCGGCGTGGAGGATCCGTCGGCGGGTGAGACGGATTCCGGCGCGGCCAGGGCTTCCCTGTACCCGGTGGACGGGACGGTCACGGGGGCCGGCGGATTCCTGCCGGGGCAGCACGTCTATATCGAGAAGGCGCAGAACGGAAAAGAGGCAGAGGCCGGAGAGGGGGCACCGGAGGGAGGGGAGGCGGAGATCCTTCTTCCGGAGGGATACGTGGAGGATGCCTCCGAGAAGCCCTGGGTTTGGGCGGCCGGGGACGACGGCCGGATGGAGAAGCGCCCGGTCACCCTGGGAGCCTATAACGACAGGCACAGCGCCTGGCAGGTGGAAGGGGGGCTTTCCATGACGGATTATCTGGCATGGCCCTCGGCCCTTCTGGAGGAGGGGCAGAAGGCGGATTTTGGGGAATAATGAGAGACAGGAGGCGCATGTGACATGGGAGAGAGGACATGGACGGGAAAGAGGAGGCTTCTCGCGGGAGGCTGTGCGGCGGTCCTTTTGCTTGCCGGTTTCTTTTCCGGCATCGGCCTCCGGAGGCTTTTTCCCGGGAAGGCGGAGGAGGTCTCTGTCTATTCGGTGGAAGGGCTCCGGGATAAGAAGTGGTCTGACGCGGTGGCGGTTCCCGCTGCGGTGGAGGCGGGATCCCTGACGGTATACTATTATGACAGCAGGAAACCGGCGGCAGAGCTTTTTGTGGCGGAGGGGCAGGCCGTGGAGAAGGGAACTCCCCTGCTCCGCTATGACTGCGGGATCCTGGAGGAGGAGCTTGCCGGCGTGGAACAGAGCCTTGCAAATCAGCGGATCTATCTGGAACGGCTGGGGGGGTTCATCGGGACTTTGAAGGCGACAAAGCCCAGGGCGGACGGACTCGGAATGGGCGGAAACGGGGCGGGCGTCAGGGCTGTTGCCGGAAACGGGGCGGTCATGGAGGCCCGTTTTGTCTCTTCCGCGGCCGGGAGTATGGCTTCTTTTCCGGCGGAGGAAAGTCTGGAGGGACTCCTGGACGCAGAGGGGCAGCCGGAGCCCCCGGTGGTCTATGAGCGCATCGACAAGGATTCCGCCTCCTGCGGCGGGAGCGGGACGGCACAGGATCCCTATGTCTATTATCTGAGGAAAGGCGGGGAGGTGGCGCCGGAGGTCATTGCCATGCTCACGCTGCTCGGGCATTGCGGCCGGTTTGTCGTCGTGGAGGATGCGGGCAGTTTTCAGACGCCGCTTTTTGTCTGGACCTTTGACGGGGAAGTCTATAAGAAAGCTATCCAGGAGGAGTCATCTTCGGGGACGGAAACACCGGAGGAGACGGAACCCACGTCGGAGGAGGAAACCACGCCGTCAGAGGAGTCCACGCCGGAGGAAACCACGCCGTCAGAGGAGTCTGCGCCGACGGGGGAAACCACGCCGGAGGCAGGATCCACGTCCGGGGAGGAGCCTTCGTCGGAAGAGGGATCCACGTCGGAGGAAGAGTCTTTGCCGGAAGAAGGAGATCCCTCAGACGAAGAGTCCGCGGACCCTGCGGAGAGTCCGCCGGACTTTGACGGCCCTTTTGACGACGGAGCCCTGGACGAAGCGCTCAGCGGCCTGGAGAGCGAGCCGCAGGGATATACGAAGGAGGAACTGGAGCGGGCCATCCGGGAGAGGAGCCTGGAATATGAGAACCTGGAGCTTGCCATCCGAAAGAATGAGCTGCAGGCGGAAGGCTTAAAGAAAGAGATCGAGGAGAATATCCTGGTGGCGGAGGCAGACGGCCGGGTGCGGGAGACGGCGGATCCGAAGGAAGCGGCCCGGCTGGGCCAGCCCTTCCTCACCCTCCAGACGCGGAGCGGCAGCCTCATAAGCGGCCGGATGAACGAGGAGCTGGCGGCCGTCTTAAAGCCCGGCGACCGGGTGTCCGTGTCGGCCAGAGTCCGGGAGAAGGAGGTCTCCTTTGAGGCTGTTCTCCAGTCGGTGGGCCGGGAGCCGGAAGGGGCGGAGGAGGAGGGTGCACCGGCCGGCCGGACTGCGGGGATGTTGTCTGCAGGCGGCACGGCCTTAAGTTACTATTCTTTTGCGGCTTCTCCGGTGAAGGCGGCCGGGATCCGGGCCGGCGATCCGGTGGAGGTGATGGTCCCCCGGGAGCTGTTTGGCCGGGGAGGAGGAGACGCTGAGTCGGGAGCCGCAGCTTCAGAGGGAAGCCTTGTCCTTCCGGATACGCTCCTGTCCTACGAGGGCGCTGCCGCCTTTGTCTACGTCATGGACGGGGGCGGATATCTGGAGAAGCGGCAGGTGGAGATCGGGAGGAGCTTCGAGGGAACGGAGACGGAGATCCTCGGAGGGATCGACGGGGAAGATTATCTGGCTTACCCGGAGGATGCGGCCGGTATGGAGGGCAGCAGAGTCCGGATCGTCTACGGGGAAGAGATGGAGATCGGAACGGAGGCGGCGGAGGAATGAACTGGAGGGAGCATGTGAAGAAAAAGAAGGGTCTGCTGTTTTTGGCTCTCCTGGCGTTGGCCTTTTCGGTCCTTGTGGGGATCCTGTCCTTCCGGCTCGGAAGGCGGGGACAGGAGGCCGGGGAGGAGAAGGCAGCGCAGGAGGAAAAGGAGACGGGGGGAAGCATCGGATTCGGGGACGGCTCCGTGGTGGTGAGCCCCTGTCTCCCGGACGGGACGCCCTGCGATTTTTCCGCGGAGGCCGCGCCCTCATCCATTGTTCCCCTGGCGGACCGGCTGGTCCCGGAGCTTGGCAGCCGGGAGAGTGTGGCGGCAGCGGCCGCTTTTTACCGGAGAGAGGGTGGGAGCGTCTGTCGGGGAATGGACAGCCTGCAGGCGGGGAGCGTCATTGGCGCGGATACCGGTTTCCTTCCGGCGGCCGGCCTCCAGGTGGAGAGGGGCCGGGGGATCACGGAGAGGGATGTGGAGGAAAAGAGACAGGTGGTCCTTCTGGACGGGCGTGCGGCTCAGATCCTGTTTCCCGGTATAGACCCGCTGGGGGAGACCGTCGAGGTGGAAGGGCGGCTTTACCAGACCATAGGTATCGTCACCTCCCAAGAGCTCCAGACGGGAGGAGGGCTGGCGGTGATCCCGGAGAGCACCTGGGGGGAGGTATATCAGTACGAGGAGCCGAAATCTGTGGTCCTCAGACTTTCCGAAGCCCCGGGGGAAGCCTTTACGGAGGCGGAATGGGAGGCATTGCGGGAGTCGGCGGGTCTCCATGCGGCCAGAAGCTTAAACAGTATGGTGCCGGGGGGAGAGGGTCTGCGCTACCGGATGCAGTGAGGGGAAGATTCCGGGGGATTTCATTTTCCGATTGACCGTCCGGTTACTGTATGGTTTACAATAACAGGGGAAAAACAGGTTTTTATAAGGAGTGAAGGTCATGCAGACAGATGATACGAACAGGGGGCTCACCCTGTTAAAAAAAGGGCAGAAGGGGATCGTTCATGCCGTGTTCAGCCGGTTCGGTCTGGTCCTCGTGCTGCTGGTCCTGCAGGTGCTGCTCCTGCTGGGGCTGTTTCAGTGGTTCGAGGAGTATCTGCCGCATATTTTCGGAGCCACGGTATTTCTGACCTTTGTCCTGGTCATCGTCTTTCTGAATATGAACAGCAGGATCGATCCCACGGTGAAGATCACCTGGCTGACGGTGATCATGCTCCTGCCGGTGTTCGGCGTGCTGTTCTTTGTCTATATCCGGAGTGATCTGGGCCACCGGGTGGTGAAAAAGTATATGAACCAGGTCATTTCGGAGACCAAAACCTGTATTCCCCAGGAGGAAGCGGTCCTTAAGCGGCTGGAGGAGGAAAACCCGGGAGCCGCCTCCCTGGCTCACTATATTGCCAGAAGCGGCTGCCATCCGGTCTATGACGGGACGGCGGTGACTTACTTTCCTTTGGGGGAGGACAAGTTTGAGGAAATGTTAAAGCAGCTTGAGGCGGCGGAGCATTTCATTTTTATGGAGTATTTCATCGTGGACGAGGGGATCATGTGGGGGCGGATCCTGGAAATCCTGGCGAAGAAGGCGAAGGAGGGGGTGGAGGTGCGGTTTCTGTATGACGGCACCTGTGAATTTGCCCTCCTGCCCAGGGATTATCCGAAGCGGCTGAAAGCTCTGGGGATCGACTGCCGGGTCTTTGCGCCGGTGACGCCCTTTGTCTCGACCCACTATAATTACAGGGATCACAGGAAGATCCTGGTCGTCGACGGGCACACGGCCTTCAACGGCGGTGTGAACCTGGCGGATGAGTACATTAACCGGAAAGTAAAGTTCGGGCACTGGAAGGACACGGCCGTCATGTTAAAGGGGGAGGCGGTGAAGAGCTTCACCCTGATGTTCCTGCAGATGTGGGGGGAAAAGAAGGAGGAGATCGAGCGGTTTCTCTCCTATCCCGCGGGGCGGGCGGAGGCGGCCAGGGGCTATGTGATCCCCTACGGGGACTGCCCGCTGGACGAGGACCGGCTGGGAGAGCGGGTCTACATGGATATCCTGAACCGGTCCACGGACCATGTATCGATCATGATGCCCTATCTGATCCTGGACGGGGAGATGGAGACGGCCATCAAATTTGCTGCCGAGAGGGGCGTCGAGGTGGTGATCGTGCTGCCGGGGATCCCGGACAAGGCCATTCCCTACGCCCTGGCCAAGACCCACTATGCGTCTCTGCTGGAATCCGGGGTGAAGATCTACGAATACACGCCGGGCTTTGTCCATGCGAAGGTCTTCGTCGGCGACGGGAGGGAGGCGGTGGTTGGCACCATCAATCTGGACTACCGGAGTCTGTACCACCATTTTGAATGCGCCACTTATCTCTGCGGAGCGGACTGCATTTCCGGGATCGAGGAAGATTTTAAGGAGACGCTGGCAAAGTGCAGGCAGGTCACTCCGGAGACGGTCCGAAAAGAAAAGCTTGGGGTGAAGCTCATCGGCTGCCTGATGAAGGTGTTCGCCCCGCTTATGTGAGCGATTCCTATGTAAGCGATCCGCATATAAGTGATTCACATATAAGCGATTCGTATGTGAGCCGTTCGGATGTAAGCAGACCTTTGAGGGACGGAAGGCAGATTCAGGCCTTCCGCTCTCCGAAGCAGAACATGCTGAAGAAGGTGGTGATGCCGGGCGCGCATTCGTAGTCCATGTGACAGTGTTCGGCCATCTCCTTTACAAAGATGCAGTAGGCCGACATACAGGAATATTGAAGCTTCGGGAAACGGCAGGGTTCTCCGGCCGTGAGGGCACAGGGATCGCAGAGGCTGCAGCCGCTCACCCCGATCATCAGCCCGGGCTCTCCGGACTCGTCGATCAGCGCGCGGGTCATTTTGTTGTGTTCGGCTTTTGCCGGCTTGATCTGCTCATTATCCAGAGGATCGCTGATATCCCACATGGTCTGCATGACGAGGGCCTGCCTCCAGGACAGCACCTTCTGTTTCATCTCCTCCACGGTCCCGCAGTCCGGCGGGCAGGCGTAGTTGACCCCGTATTTCCCACACAGGTTTTCTTTGCAGAGCATCCGGAAATTGGGCACAAAGACCAGTTCGTCCGTGTCGATCAGGGCGGCATCCGCAAAGCCCAGGTCCAGCGCCAGTTTCGTGAGTTGTGTTCCGTTCATGAGTGTTCTCTCCCTTCAACCGCACAGTCGAAATTTTTTGTGTTGACTACAGTATATCCGATTTCCGGGAAAAACACAAATGGAAATCTGTCATGGGGCGAGAAAGCGCCAGGCGTTAAACAGGCTGATACCGATGATCAGCACCATCAGGCCGATAAAGAGCCTGTCTACTGCCCGGTCTTCCAGCTTCCGGTTCAGGTATCGTCCCGCGGCGGCGCCGCCGATGCCGCCGAGCACCATCAGGACCAGTGTCTGCCATCGGAAGGGCGGGGCGCCGGTCAGCAGCACCGTCAGCACATTGGCCAGCTGGCTGAACAGGATGATATAGAGGCTGTTGACAGCGGCCGTCCTGGTGTCCATACCGAAAAAGAAATATAATACCACCAGGTTGATGGGGCCGCCGCCGATGCCGAGGAAACTGGACATGCATCCAAGAGCCAGGCCGATCAGGACGCATGGGGTCCGGCCGGATACCGGATGGGCGGGAATGCGGTCTTTTTTGATCGTATAGAGCAGCGTTCCGGCCGTGACAAGCGCCAGGCAGGCCGCCTGGACCGCCCCGACCCTGTTTTGATCCTCGAACATCCCCCTGACCGCAGAGAACAGGCGGCTGCCGAGCAGACCGCCCGCAGCGGCCCCTATGGCGAGGGGCGTGCCGGTGTCCAGGGAGACGCTTTTCTTCCCCGACAGCAGGGAATGTCCCACGGAGTAGCAGCTCATGGCCAGCACGGTACATCCGGAAAGGAAGCTGATCGCGGACACGTTCCCCGGCCGGAGCAGATCCAGTACCGGTTTGATGATCACGCCTCCGCCGATCCCGCAGATGGCTCCCGCCGTGCTGGCAAGAAAGCCGACAAGAAAAAAAGTCAGCATAGATCCCCTCCTTATGTTTAGTCCTGCCGGGTGGTGTCGATGATGATCTTTCCGGAGGCATCCCCTTTGGCCAGACGCCGGATGCCGGCTTCCAGCTGAGAGACAGGCTGAACGCTGTCGATGAGGCCGGAGGTGTCGATCTTTCCGTTTTCCAACAGAGCCACCGCCTTTCGGAAGGAGCGCCTGTTGAGGGCAAAGGACGTCATCAGGCAGGCGTCCTTCTGATAAAGACGGAAGGGTTTGATCTCCATGGACTGTTCTGCGGAGCACAGGCCGAAGAGCAGGATCTGTCCGCCAAAGCCGATGCGTTCCACGGCTTTTTGCATGGACCGGATGGAGCCTGTGCAGTCGATGACCACATCGAAGCCGGCCGCCTGCTCCAGCCGTGCCGCATCCTCTGCCTCCAGCGGGGAGAGTGCGGCGTCCGCACCGAGATCCAGGGCAGCGTCCAGCTTTTTGCGGTTCAGATCACAGACGGTCAGCTGTCCCACGTTCTTTGCCCGTGCCAGCTGAAGGAACATCAGGCCGATTGGTCCCGCTCCCTGGATGAGTACCCGCATGGACGGATCCAGGCGGAGCTTGTCAAAGCCATAGACCACCGTGGCGAGGGGTTCGGCCAGGCACATGGCGTCGTAGTCCCGGCTTTGGATCTTAAAGGCGCTGCCGGCGGGGACATAGACATACTCCGAGAAGCCGCCAAAGCCCTTTAAGCCTATGGTAGTTTTGTGTGAGCAGTTGTTTTCCTGTCCCATATAGCAGGCAGGACAGGAACCGCAGGTGAAAAAGGGGTTGATCACGATGACGTCCCCGGGCTTAAGGCCGGGACAGGGTTCTCCCACGGCTTCCACCTGTGCACAGACTTCGTGGCCGATATGGAAGGGGAATACCTTGCCGAAGATCGTCTCCCCGAAGAAGCTGTGGACGTCGGTGCCGCAGATGCCGGTGCGCAGCGTCTTTGCCAGCACCCAGCCGGGCTCGGCCCGGGGGAGCGGGGTTTCGAGGGTTTCGATCAGCTGAGGTGCGGTGAGTTGGATCTGCTTCATAAGACAATTCTCCTTTGCATGATTTTTCGTAAAATTAGGCAAATAATTTGCATTAATCGGTTGCGCCAAAAAGGAAAGCACGCTATAATAAGAACGGTGAACGCTGGGAAGCTGCAGATATCAAAGACCGGCCGGGCCGGTACAGCGTTTCCGGGGATGTCAGACTAAAAAATGGAGTGAAAAAGCCATGACGTTAAAAGAAATCGCCAAGGAGGCAGGGGTATCCGTTTCCACCGTCTCCCGTGTCATCAATCAGAAGGGCCCTCATGTAGCCCGGCCCGAGCTGCAGAACCGTATCTGGGAGATCGTGAGCAGGACCGGTTATAGACCCAATGAGAATGCATTGAACCTGAAACGGAACACGCAGCCCGGGGCCGGCCAGCCCCACTGTTCGATCGCCTGCCTGTTTGCCAGGACGCCGGAGTCCATCAGCGATCCTTTTTTTTCCCAGCTGGCCCGCAGCGTGGAGGCCGCGGCCTTTCAGGCAGGATACCGGGTCCGGTATTCCCTGACGGAAGTGGATGTCCGGCAGCCTTCCCTGCTCCAGGACATGGTGGACCAGCATGTGCGGGGGGTGGTGATCCTGGGGCGGTGTGACCGGAAGCTGCTGCACCTGCTCAAGCAGAGTTTCCACTGTGTCAGCTATACCGGACTCAACCCGCCGGAAGCCAAGTACGACCAGATTATCTGCGACGGGCAGGAGGTCAGTCGGGCGGCGGTGGAGTATCTTCTGAGCCTGGGGCATCAGAATGTGGCCTATATCGGAGAGACCGACAACGAGAACCGCTATCTGGGATATCTCCAGGCGCTTGAGGAGCATAAGATCCCTCTGAGAGAGAACTATGTGCGCAGCGTGATGCTCTCCACGGAGAACGGGTATCGGGGGGCCTGGGAGCTGATGCGCCGTGCGGAGGGTGTGACGGCCATCCTCTGTGCCAATGACCTGACGGCCATCGGGGCCATGCGGGCTCTCCATGAGATGGGGGTGCGCACGCCTCAGGATCTGTCCATCATGGGGATCGATGACATCGACATGGCTCAGTACATGTCCACCAAGCTCACCTCGGTCCACATCCCCGTGGAGGAGATGGGGCAGACGGCCACCAAGATCCTTCTGGACAGGATCAACGGAGGCCACTCCATCCATATGAAGGTTTCCCTTCCGTTCTACATCGTCGAGAGGGAGAGCTGTGCCAAACCGCCGCGGATTCCCTGGTGTTTTCGCGAGAAGGAGTAGAGGTTTTTCGGGATTTTTCAAGAGGAGGCATATGCCGGCCCTGGCCGGCATATGCCTCCATTGTCCTTATATTAGGAAGTTTTCCGGATCTCTTGTGCGGGAGAAAGCCCCCGGGAGATCAGATCATCTGCCGGAATACCCGCTCATAGGCAGCCAGGGCATCCTGCAGGACACCGATGGTCTGGAGGTTCAGGAAGGTCTTGTTGCCGGCGGCTACGATGACTCCCTCGGCGGCCAGGGCCATGGCGAACTCGTTCATCCGCTTTCCGCCCTCCGCCCGCAGGGCAGCGATCTCCGCCTCGGAGTACTCCCGGAAGGTGGCGATGTGCTTGAAGCCCGTGACGTCGATTTGCATGATGGAGCCCTGATGGGTGATGATGGCAGGGATTTCATACCGATTGGCCAGATCCGTCAGATCTCTGGCAAACTGCTCCGCGGCCGTCTCCAGTTTTTCGTGGGCGCGGGTCCGTTCTAGCTCGCACAGGGCCGTGTAGCCGGCAACGCAGCTGACCGGGTTGGCGCTCAGGGTCCCGCCCAGCATGATGGTCCGTCCCGCGGTGTGGGATACGCCGGGGGTGATCAGGGCCATGATCTCATCCCGGGCCCCCACGCCTCCGGCGGAGGCAAAGCCGCCGGCGATGATCTTGCCGAAGACGGTGATGTCCGCCGGCACGCCGAAGGTCTCCTGGGCTCCACCCATGCCGAGGCGGAAGCCGGTGACCACCTCGTCCATGATGAGCAGCACGCCGTATTTGTCACACAGCCGCCGGACTTCCTGGTGGTAGCCCAGCCGGACCGGCACGCCGCCGGAGTCCTGCCCGATGGGTTCCATGATGAAGGCCGCGGTGCCGCCTTTGGCCTCGTTTTCGATAAAACGCCGTTCCAGGGCCTCCGGATCGTTGATCATCACGGCGGAGGTGTTTTTTAACGTATCGGCGGGGATCCCGGAGGCGAAGGAGGCTTTGGTGTTTACCGTGCGCACGTCGTAGACGATATGGTCGCTCCAGCCGTCATAGCAGCCCTTGAGTTTGACGATCTGGTCCTTTCCGGTGAAAGCGCGGGCCAGACGGAGGGCTACCATCACCGCCTCCGTGCCGCTGCCCAGCATCCGGAATTTGTCGCAGGAAGGGTAGCAGGAGCAGATCTTTTCCGCCAGTTTCCGCTCATATTCATGGTAGAGGCCGGTGAGATATCCGGTGTCCTCCATCATCCTCACGACTGCCTCCCGGATCGGGGGATAGTTGTTGCCCAGAATGGTGACGCCGCCGGCATTGAGCAGGTCGATATACTGATTGCCGTCGATGTCGCAGAGGTAGGGGCCGTCGGCCCGGACGATATCCAGGGGGAAAGGGTGGTTGAGGGCCAGGTTGTGCTGTATCCCTCCGGGAATAAAACGCTTGGCCTCCTCGACGGCCGCTTTGGAACCGGCACATTTTTGGTCAAACCAGGCCCGGTATGTCTCCAGGGCCTCCTGGGAGAGGCGTTTTCCGTCCCGGATGACCCGGGCGGCCCGCTGGTGGATGGCGTCGGCATCATAACCGTTGAGATAATCTTGTCGTAGCATAGTCAGTCTTCCTTTCTGTTATTTAACGTGTTGTATATCTGGCTGAGGGCAAAAAATGCGGCTTTATAGGATCGGTAGAGCCGGTCATACCGCTCGCGGAGAGCCTCCTGGGGGACAAAGAGCCGGTCAAAGGCGCCGGTCTTATCCAAAACGGAATACCCGTCGTCATGCTCCTGCAGACCCACCTCCACACAGACGGCCAGCCCCACGTTTCCGGCAAACCGGGGGTCACGCACCGTGGCGATGGGGTCGCCCAGGATATTGGCGATGGTCTGTACACTCTCGGGCAGCATCATCCCGCCGCCGATGCCCCGGAGCTGCCCCACATTCCAGCCGTTGTCGGCCGTGCAGAATTCTTTGAGCCACAGAAGGTTGAAGCCCAGGCCCTCCAGCACCGCGCGGGAAATCTGTCCTCTGGTGGTGCCGGCCTCCAGGTTCAGGAGGGAGGCGCGGGAGCGGACATCGCTTATGGGAGCCGAGGCGCCGGTGAGGAAGGGGAGGAACAGCACATCCTTGTAGGAGGAGCTGTCCGCGCTCTCCTCCCCCAGCAGGGAGTAGACATCCAGGCCCTCCGACAGCTCCTTCTGATAATGGTGGCGGAGCAGGTAGTCGATGCAGTTCCCGCCGGAGTCGCTCTCATAATAGTGGTACCACTGCCCGGGGACGGGGGAGGGGCGGATGGTGGGGACATCGCGGTATTCCCGCGCCGTCACGGCCAGCCAGGCGGAGGTCCCGATGTAGATATGGGCGTCTCCGGGGTGGATGCAGGCGGCTCCGAGGACCGCCGTGGCGTGGTCGCAGCATCCGCCGTAGACAGGAGTGCCCTCGGAGAGGCCGAGCAGGTGGGCAGCCTGCGCGGTGAGCCGCCCCACCAGCTCCTCCGAGCGGACCACCCGCTCCGGAACCAGCCGGCGGGGGAAGCCGCTCTGGGCGAATTTGTCCGCATCCCAGCAGCCCTCGCGTTCATGGAACAGCCGAGTGGTCCTGGCCCCGGTGGATTCGTAGACCAGTTCGCCTGTCATGCAAAAAAGCAGGTAGCCCTGGAGATCCAGGAGCTTATAGGCGGAGCGGACCACCTCCGGCTGCATTTCCATGAACCAGAGGAGCTTGGCGATGACATTTTTCCCGGTGTACAGTTCCCGGCCGGCCAGGGCATTGAGGCGGCCCGCCTGCTCTACGGCGCGGCCGTCCATCCACATGACGCAGTCGGTCAGCGGCTTTCCTTCCCCGTCCACGAAGAGGACGGTGGAGCCGGTATGGGACAGGGCGATCCCCTTGACCTGGGCGGGAAGGATCGCGGCGGACTCCATCAACAGCCTGGTGGCCTCAAGAAGGCTGCTCCAGGCGGTATCCGGGCTCTGGACGGCCCAGCCCTTCTGAGGATAGTAGGTGTTGTAGGGTCGGTTGCAGGAGGCCAGGATCCGGTGGTCGCCGCCCACCAGGGCCGCCTTCACGCTGCCGGAACCGAAATCAAAGGTCAGAGAATATTGTTTCATGGGTATTTCCTTTCGCAGGATCACGAACCATTGTGCAATTTGATTGAGGAGAGGGGCGGCTTCCCGCACCCGGATCCGGTCAGTTCGCCGCGCAGAAGGCCGTGCGGCCGGCTATGATGGTCCGCCGGACGCGGATGTCCTCGTCGATGAGGACAAGGTCCGCGTCCGCCCCGGGCGAAATGACGCCCTTTTGGCCGTAGATGCCCATCAGCCGGGCCGGGTTGGCGGTGACCGGTTTTACGGCGTCGGCCATGGACAGGCGGTTGTTCCTCCTGTAGTTGGCCACCGCGTCGTTGAGGGCCAGGACGCTTCCCGCGAAAAATCCGTTGTCCAGATGGGCGCCCGTCTCGTCGATGGTGACGTGCTGGCCGGCCAGGGTGGATTCCCCGTAGCCCATTCCGGCAAAGCGCATGGAATCGGTCACCAGGATCATCTGCCCGATCCCCTTCAGCTTCAGAAGGGCCCGCTGGGTGGCCGGATGGATGTGGAGGTTGTCCGCGATCAGCTCACAGAACACGCCGGGATTCTCGCTGGCGGCGCAGACCACCCCCGGTTCCCGGTGCTGGAGCTGGTGCATGGCGCAGAAGGTGTGGGTCACCGAGGAGGCCCCGAGGGCAAAGGCGGCCATGGCGTCCTCATAATGGGCCAGCGTGTGGCCGATGGAAACCCGGATGCCGGCCCGGATGCAGAGGCGGATGAAGTCCATGTTTCCCGGTTCCTCCGGGGCGACGGTCACCAGCTTGATCACGTGCTCCAGGCCCTCCACCAGGGAATAGTCCGCCGGGACGATAAATTCCCTCGGCTGCGCTCCGCCCCAGTCCGGGGAGAGGAAAGGCCCTTCCATATGACAGCCCAGTACCTGAGTGCCGGGATGGGGGGTGTCCATCAGTGCTCCGATGGCTTCCATTGCCCGGCGGACCTCGGGAAATCCCATGGCCATGGTGGTGGGGTAGAGGGAGGATGCGCCGGTTTCCGGCAGGCGTGCCAGCAGGGACAGGGCCTCTTCGTTCCGGGCATCCATGAAGTCGTAGTCGTAGGCCCCGTGCTTGTGTATGTCAATGAAGCCGGGGCTGAGATAGCAGTCCATGCCGTCAATGATTTCCATTCCCGTCAGGTCCGCTGCCTCTTTGGGTAAAATTGCATGAATCTTGTCCTCGAACAGGACGACATGATCTCTCAGGATTTCATGTTCACAAATGATCTTTGCGTTGATAAGAGCAATCATCTTTCTCCTCCTTCTGGTCTGATCCTGATACGTTGCAACGAAAAAATGGACAAAAATCCAATCAAGTTGACGAAATCGTCAATGTCATAATAACACCGCTTTCGGGGAAAGTCAACCAAATTGCAGAGCAAAACAGAAACAAAATCTGGATATATTTCAGAAAAAATCGAATCCGAACAATGCAAACGTTTTCGCAAATACTTGTTGACATTCTACAATAAAATGATATACTTGGGACAAAAGTTATACAGAATATCCAGCCTATAAGGGAATGGCGAGGGGGATTTCAGTTAACTTTTGTTGGGGGATTTTCACGCGCACAGGGCAAAACGGTTTGCATAAATTTTCATTATCAAAGACCTGGAATTGTATTGATTTGCCTGAAATGGTTTTCTTGAAATCGCGGCCGGTGGAATCTCTCAGATGATCGATGACTGTCGATCGACTACTGTTGTCAAGGAGGATGCAAATGGCGGATTTACTGATTATACACGGAGGTGCGCCGACTGCCGTGATGAACGCTTCCCTCTACGGCGTGATCGAGGAGGCCCGGGCCGACGGCAGGGTGGAACGGGTCCTGGGAGCGGTTGGAGGCAGCGAGGCAGTTTTGCTGGAACGGTTTATGGATCTGACGGCCTTCCCGGAGCGGGAGACCCGCCGTCTATTACATACGCCGGCTTCCTCCATCGGAACCTCCCGCTTCGCCCTGGAGGCGGAACATTATACGGAAATGGCGAAGGTCCTGGACCGCCATGACATCCGTTTTGTCCTCATGAACGGCGGCAACGGCACCATGGACGCCTGCGGCAGGCTGAGCCTGGCCTGCGCGGGGATGGGGATCTCCGTGGTCGGGGTACCCAAGACCATCGACAATGACATTGCCGTGACGGATCATGCCCCCGGCTATGCCAGCGCCGCCCGGTTTGTGGCGGCGGCCGTCCGGGAAGCAGCCTGCGACGTGGAGGCGCTCCCGATCCATGTGAGTGTGACGGAGACCATGGGCCGCAACGCCGGGTGGCTGACGGCCGCCTCGGCCCTGGCCCGGAGAGAGCCGGGGGACGGCCCCCACCTGATCTATCTGCCGGAGCGCACCTTTTGTATGGATCATTTTTTGGAGGATGTGGAGCGGCTGTACCGGCAGCGCGGCGGCGTGGTGGTGGTCTGCAGCGAGGGGCTGCGTGGGGAGGACGGCCGGTTTGTGGGGGCGCCGGTCTTCACTTCGGGGCGCTCTCTGTATCCCAGCTACGCGGGGATCCATCTGGCCGATGCGGTGACGAGGGAACTGGGCATTAAGGCGCGGTATGAAAAACCCGGCCTGTGCGAGCGCTCCTCCATTCCCTGGCAGTCGGGGGTGGACCGGGAGGAGGCGGAGCTGGTGGGCAGGGAGGCGGTCCGGGCGGCCCTGGAGGGGATCGGCGGGATCATGATCGGCATCGAGCGGGTCAGCTCCAGTCCCTACAAGATCCGGCTCACCCGGATCCCGGTCGAGCAGGTGATGCTCCGTGAAAGGACCCTGCCGGATTCCTGGATCAACGAGCGGGGCAATGATGTCACCCGGGAATTTGTCGACTGGTGCCGCCCCCTGGCGGGCGGGGATCTGGGGGACCATTTACAATTCACAAAGCTGTACAAGAAAGGGAAGAGGGAAGCATGAAACATTTGTATCTGAATCTGAAGCGGTTTGATGTGCCGCCTGTGTACGGCGGGGTGAACCGGCTGGCGCCAGGGGAGAAGTGGGGGGGGACTGTGGTGGAGCGGACGCAGGAGGCGCTGGCACGCTATGATGCCGCCCGCGTGGAGTTTGTCCAGTTTTTTCCGGAGGCGCACATCATCGGCGCCCGCTCCGCCTGCCGCCCGGGCGGCCCTGTCCGGATCGGGTGTCAGGGGGTATACCGGGAAGACACGGCGGAGGGCGGGAATTTCGGCGCGTTTACTGCCGGGCGGACCGCCAACAGTATGAAAGCGCTGGGATGTGTCTATACTCTTATCGGACACTGCGAGGAGCGGACGGACAAGAAAGGAGTTCTGGCCGAGGCGGGGATTGCGGACGCGGGAGCCGTCAACCGCCTTCTAAACCGGGAGATCCGGTGTGCGCAGGCGGCCGGCCTCAAGGTACTCTACTGTATCGGCGAGACCGCTGACGAGCAGCCGGACTGGGAGCGGGTCCTGGGAGAGCAGCTGGACGTGGGGCTGGACGGCGTGGACAGGAGCAAGGTTGTGGTCGCCTACGAGCCGGTCTGGTCGATCGGCCCCGGAAAAACCCCGGCGGGGAGAGACTATATCGAGAAGGCAGCGCGTTTTATCAAGGAACGCACCGGCGGGATTGATGTGGTCTACGGGGGCGGTCTGAAAACGGATAACGCCGCCATGCTGGCCGCCATCGAGGAGCTCGACGGCGGGCTCATCGCCCTCACCCGGTTTCAGGGGGAGATCGGCTTCTACCCTGAGGAGTACCTGGAAATCATTCGTTTATATTTAGGAGGATCACTATGAGACTTGATCTTGAGTACGGACACGGCCTGATGACGGCCGAATTGCCTGACAGCACCGACGTGTTTATCGCCGGAGAGACGGTGGCTGATCCCCCCTGCCTTCCCCAGGACTGGGACAGTCTCTACGCTGCCACCCTGGAGAGCATCCGCGATCCTGCCGGGATGCCTCCGCTGAGGGAGCTGGCCGCGCCCGGCAAAACGGTGGTGTTTATCATCCCGGACATCGTCAAGGGCGGATGCCAGCCCACGGCCCACCGGCGCGTGGCCATCCGGGCATGCCTGGACGAGCTGTATGCGGCCGGCGTGGAGCGGAAGGATATCCTGCTCCTGTTCTCCAACGGGCTCCATCCGCGGACCACCGTGCCGGAGATGAAGAAGATCCTGGGGGAGGAGCTCTTTCATGAGTTTTACTGGACCCATCAGATCACCAGCCATGACAGCGAGGACTATGACCATCTGGCCGATCTGGGAGTCACGGAGAGGGGGGACCCGGTGCTGATGAACCGGTATGTGTTCGAATGTGACATTCCCATTCTCATCGGCCATACCCAGGGCAATCCTTACGGAGGCTATTCCGGGGGCTATAAGCACTGTGCCACCGGGATCACCCACTGGCGTTCCATCGCCAGCCACCATGTGCCGGATGTGATGCACCGTCCGGATTTCACCCCGGTTTCCGGCCACAGCATGATGCGCACCAAGTTTGATGAGATCGGCATGTGGATGGAAAAAAAGATGGGGCACCCCTTCTTCTGCTGCGACGCGGTGCTGGACACCTACTCCAGGCAGATCGAGATCCACTCCGGCTGTGCCGCCGAAATGCAGCTCAGATCCTGGGCGACGGCCAACAAGCGGACCTATGTGCCCTTCGCCGAAGAAAAGTACGATGTGATGGTCTTCGGGATGCCCCAGGATTTCCATTACGGGGACGGGATGGGCACAAACCCCATCCAGATGATGCAGGCACTGTCCGCCCAGGTCATCCGCCATAAACGTGTGATGAAAGACAACTGCGTCATCATCTGCTCGTCCGTCTGCAACGGATATTTTCACGACGAACGCTGGCCCTATCTCAGAGAGCTCTATGAGCTGTTCCAGCACGACTACATGAATACTCTGCCGGATCTGCACCGGTATGGGGAATACTTTGCCACCAACGAGGAGTATATCCGGCGTTACCGGTTTTGCAATGCCTTCCACCCGTTCCACGGCTTCTCCATGATCTCCTGCGGCCATATCGCGGAGATGAACACGTCGGCCATCTACATCGTCGGGGCCCAGGAGCCGGGGATCGCCAGGGGTATGGGCTTAAAAACCCGGGCCACATTTGAGGAGGCGCTGGCCGATGCCATGCGAAAGTATGTGGGGCCGGCTCCCCGCATCCTGGCTCTCCCCAGGACCTTCAAGCTGGCGGCCGTCCATCTGTGCATGCAGGGCGACGACCTTTCCGGCGTGTGAGACGGGGTGCGGGGGCAGGGTAACATGTTTGAAAGAGCTTTCCGGGTGACAGGAACAACAAAGAAGAAATAGGAGGATTACAATGAAAAAACTGACGGCATTTTTACTGACTATGGTTATGATCTTCAGTCTCGCCGCCTGCGGCGGCAGCGGCTCCAAAAGCGGGAGCGGTCCTTCGGACAGCGCCGGAAGCACTGCGGCAGGAGAGAGCAAAAGCGATCCCGCCGAGGGTAGCAGCGCTTCGGCGGGTGACAGCTCTTACAGCCTGAAAGTGGCCGGCATCGACGGCAGTATCACCCTTTTCCCGGTGTACGTTGCCCAGGAGATGGGGTGGTTCGAGGAGGCCGGCCTCGATATTGAGCGGATGGGCTTCACGAACGGTCCCGTCACCATGGAAGCCATTGACACCTGGGATATCAGTGTGACGGGAGTGGGCGGTGTCCTTTCGGGGCTGATCTCCTACGATGCGGTCCTTTTGGGCACGGTCGGCACGGACGACGGCACGCAGTATCTCTTCGTCCGTCCGGACAGCCCGGTGGCGGCGGCAGGCAAGGGGCACAACAGCATCAATGAGGAGATCGTAGGCGATGCGGAGTCCTGGAAAGGAATGAGTGTCAACAGTACATACGGTACGGTCCTGCACTACCTGCTGCTCAAGACACTCAGCGGTTTCGGACTTACGATCGACGACGTGGTGGTCAACTGGATGGATATGCCCACTGCCAACGCTTCCTTCCTGGCCGGCGAGGGCGATGCCACCTGCGTCAGCGGCGAGGTGAGCTTTAAGTCGGACAAGGATGAGTTTGTGATCGCCTCCACAGGCCCTCTGGCCGATCTCGGCCTGCAGACCAACTTTGTGGCCAATCCCACCGCGATCAAGGATGAGGAGCAGCGTGAGGCGATGAAGGTATTTCTCCAGGTGTTTTTTAAGGCTGCCGACTGGATCAGTGCAAACCCGGAGGAGGCTACCAAGTATATGATACAGTGGTGTGAGTACGCCGGCAATACGGTCGACGAGGAGGTGGCCGCCCTGTACTGCACCGTGGATCCCTATTATACGCTGGAAGACAATTACAACGCGCTCCACGAGGCGGCCCACGACGGCGGAGACTACTGCCGTATCCAGGAGCAGATCCTGGGAGTCCTGAACTTCTTTATCGAAACGGAGAGCTATCAGGAGGGGGACGACGAGCTGTTCCTGAAAGAGGGACACCTGGACACCTCCCTCATCGACGAACTCTATGAGGAGAGCCGGTAATACTCGTATCCATCCGTCCATAAGGAGAAAAGATCATGTCAATCAATCAAAAGGATTTGGAGCAGGGGCTGTCCGCCTATAAAAAGAGCCGGAAAAAGAACCTTCTGCGGATGGTCCTTCTGTCCGCCGCGGGCATTGCGGTATTCCTGCTCGTCTGGCAGCTGGTGGTCCAGTTCAAACTGGTCAATGTCAGGAACCTGCCGGCGCCCACGAAAGTGATGGAGACCCTCATTTATAAGATCAGCAACAGGAATCCCGACGGAAATACCCTGGGGACCAACATCGTGGCCAGTCTCCAGGTGGCGCTCAGCGGTTTCTTTCTGGCTCTGGTCATCGGCATCCCCCTGGGGCTCTTCATGGGGTGGTTCACGCCGGTCGACAAGTTCGTCCGCCCGGTGTTCGAATTGCTGCGCCCCGTGCCGCCCATCGCCTGGATCCCCGTGGTGGTGGTCTTTGTGGGGATCGACCTGAAGGCAAAGGCGACGATCATATTTCTGTCCGTGTTTGTCCCCTGCGTCATTAATTCCTACACGGGCATCAAGCTGACCAAGAGGACCCTCATCAACGTTGCCAAGACCTTCGGGGCCGGCAATTTTGAGACATTTGTCAAGGTGGGGATCCCTTCCGCCATGCCCATGGTGTTCACCGGCGTGCGCACCGCTCTGGGCGGCGCCTGGTCCACCCTGGTGGCGGCGGAGATGCTTGCGGCAAAGGCCGGCCTGGGCTACATGCTCCAGGTGGGGCGGAATGTGGCGAGGGCGGACATCGTGGTGGCCGGCATGGTGGCGATCAGCGTGTTGGGAGCCCTGATGGCACTGGCGCTGGGCATCCTGGAGAAGCGGGTGCTCAAGTGGAAGCTGGAACGGTAAGGAGGGAGGCAACGTATGTTTTATACCATCGGACAGCGTAAAAAATGGCAGCGGATCCTGTATCTCATCCTGCCCGTCCTCTCGGTGGCCCTGGTGATCCTGGCCTACGCCCTGGTACAGATGCGTCTTCCCGCGCTGCTGCCGGACGCGGGGGAACTCTGGGACCGGTTTTTGAGGACATTCACAAACCCGATCAAGGAGGCCGGCCTCCCGGGACACATCTGGGCCAGCCTGCGGCGCGTGCTCATCGCCCTGCTGTTTGCCTGGACGCTGGGGATCTCTTTCGGCGTGCTGATCGGGTGGAACAGGACCTGCAAAGCGCTCTTTGGCAGCATTTTCGAGCTTTTCCGGCCCATCCCGCCCATTGCCTGGATCCCCATTATCATCATGTGGTTCGGAATCGGCGAGTTTCCGAAGGTCCTGATCGTATTTATCGGCAGCTTTATCCCGGTCGTCATCAACACGGAGGCGGGGATCCGCATGGTGGAGAAAGAGTATATCGATGTGGGCCGGGTGTTCGGGGCCAAAAGATCCCAGCTCCTCAGGGAGTTTGTGGTGCCCACAGCCCTGCCCTCCATCTTCGCCGGTGTGCGCACCTCCGTGAGCTGCGCCTGGACGGTGGTGCTGGCCGCCGAGATGCTGGGGGCGGACCACGGCGTGGGAGCCCTGGTGACCCGGGGATGGAATGCCGGGGATATGGCTCTGGTGTTTGTCTCCATTATCTGTATCGGTATCATCGGGGCCATTCTGGCCTTTGTGCTCAACAAATTGGAAAAGGTGGTGTGCCCATGGAACAACTGACCAGCGGACTGGTGGTCGAGCATGTGACCAAAACGTTTTTTAACTCCGGCGGTTATTTCACGGCAGTGGAGGATGTGAGCTTTTCCCTGAACGACGGTGAATTTCTGGTCATCCTGGGGCCGGGGCGCTGCGGGAAGACGGTGCTGTTAAATATGATCGCCGGTATCGAGGAGAAAACCGGGGGCAGCATCCGCTACAACGGCCAGGAGAAGACGGGGGCTCACCCGGACTTCGGCATGGTATTCCAAAGCCTGGCCCTCATGCCGTTCAAGACGGTCATGGAAAATGTGGAGCTGCCGCTGAAACTCAGAGGGGTACCGAAAGGGGAGAGGCGGGAGACCGCCCGGCATTATATCGAGCTGGTGGGCCTGACAGGCTTCGAGAAGTCCTACCCTCACGAGCTTTCCGGCGGGATGAAGCAGAGGGTGGGGATCGCCCGGGCCTACGCGGCCAACCCGAAGGTCCTGATCATGGACGAGCCCTTCGGACAGCTGGACGCCCAGACCCGCTATTCCATGCAGAATGAGATCCTTCGTATCTGGGAGGCGGAGCGCAGAACGGTGATCTTTGTCACCAACAATATCGAGGAGGCCGTGTACCTGGGCGACCGGATCATCCTGCTCAGCGACTGCCCCGCCACGGTCAAGGAGACTTACCCCATCGGCCTGCCAAGGCCCAGGGACATGGTCAGCCGGGAGTTTTTGGGTATCCGGACCAGGATCTCCGACAACACGGACCTGGCGATCTGACGGGAAAGGAGCGAGCGACATGGAACGACAAACAGACAACAGACCAGTCAAGGTGGAGGTTAGGGACCTGACAAAGAAGTTCGGCGATCTCCTGGTACTGGATAACCTGAATTTTACCATTAAAAAGAATGAGTTTGTCTGCGTGGTGGGCCCCACCGGGTGCGGCAAGACCACCTTCCTCAACGTACTCACCCGCATCCACGAGCCAACGGAGGGGGATCTCTATATCGACGGACAGCCCGCCGATCCCGGCAGGCACAGCATTTCCTTTGTATTCCAGGAGCCCTCCGCCTTTCCCTGGCTGACGGTGGAGGAGAACATCGCTTTTGGCCTGAAGGTCAAAAAACTGGGCAAAAGTGAGATCCGGAAGCGGGTGGAGCAGATCATCTCCCTGATGGGGCTGGAGCGGTACCGGAAGTCCTACCCCAGGGAGCTGTCGGTGAGCGTGGTCCAGCGGGTGATCATCGGCCGGTCCTTTGCCATGCAGCCGGACCTGCTCCTGATGGACGAACCCTACGGGCAGATGGATGTGAAGGTCCGTTTTTACCTGGAGGACGAGGTCATCCGGCTGTGGAAGGAGCTGGGGAGCACCGTGGTATTCATCACCCACAACATTGAGGAGGCGGTCTATCTGGCCGAGCGGGTGATCATCCTGACCAACAAGCCTGCAACGATCAAGGAGGAGGTGTTCATTGACCTGCCCCATCCCCGGGATATCACGGACCCGAAATTTATCGACTACCGCAACTATATCACCGACAAGATCAAATGGTGGTGAGCAGGAGCCGGGAAGAAAGATGAACCGCGAAGGAAGATTGACTGAGAAAAAAGATGTACCGAGAAGGAAGATGAACTGAGAAAAAAGATGTACTGAGAAGGAAGATGAATTGAGAAGAAAGATAAACTGAGAAGAAAGATAAACTGAGAAAGAAGACGACGATCTATGAAGATTTTAGAACTGAGGGCTCCGGGAAAGATGGAGCTTAAGGAGGTCCCCCGGCCGGAGGTCCGGCCGGGCCATGCCCTGATCCGCATGGAATACTGCGGCATCTGCGGTTCCGACCTGACGGCCTACACCGGAAAGAACCCCACGGTGCGCTACCCGGTCGCCGGCATCGGCCATGAGGGGATCGGCACGATCGAGGAGATCGGGGAGAATGACCGGGGGCTCTGCGCCGGTGATAAGGTGGCTCTGGAGCCTTATATCCCCTGCCGGAGCTGCCGGATGTGCGCCGAAGAGAGGTTTAACAATTGTGAGGACATCCGTGTGGCAGGAGTCCACACCGGGGGCATGATGGCGGACTATGTGGTATTCCCGTCGGATCTGCTCCACAAGATGCCGGAGGGCCTGGATCCTCTGGACGCGGCCCTGGCGGAGCCGCTTACCATCGGCCTCCATGCCGCCGCCCGGGCCGGGGTGGCTAAGGGGGAATCCTGTGTCATCACCGGTGCGGGCCCCATCGGCCTTCTGGCTGCCTTCGGGGTGAAGAGCAGGGGCGCCCGGCCCATCCTGGTGGATGTGGTGGAGGAGCGGCTGCGCTTTGCCAGGGAATGCGGCATTGCCCATACCTTTAACAGCGGCGAGGGGGATCTGACTGCTTATCTGAGGGAGGGTGCGGGCGGCCTGCCCCGGGCCATGCTGGACTGCAGCGGTTCGCCGGCCGTTCTGGGGGCGATGCACGACTATGTCTGCCACGGCGGACGGATCGCCCTGGTCGGCTGGCCGAAAGGTCCGGTGACGGTGAACACCGTCCGGTGCATCCAGAAGGAGCTGGATATCCACCCCTCCCGGAATTCCAACAAGCAGTTCTCTGCGGCCCTGTCCCTCCTGGCCGCCGGTGCGGTGCCTGTGCAAAGGATCATCACTAAGGTGATAAAGCTGGAGGAGGCAGAGGCCACCATGCTGGATATGATGGCCAACCCGGGAAATTACATAAAAGTGGTCGTGAAGATGTGAGACGGAGGGAGAAGGAGACGCGATGCTGACGACAACGAAAGAAATGCTGAAAAGGGCCCGGGAGGAACGCTATGCGGTGGCGGCCGTCAACACGCAGGGCGGTACCTACGACATCATCCGGGCGGTGTGCATGGCCGCCCAGGAGCTGCGCTCGCCGGTGATCCTGGCCCATTATCTGTCCACGGGGGCCTACTCCGGCCACGACTGGTTCTACGAAACCGCCAGGTGGATGGCAGAGAAGGTGGATGTGCCCGTGGCCATCCATCTGGATCACGGGGATACGGTGGAACACTGTCTGGAGTGCCTGGATTTGGGCTTCACTTCCATCATGTACGACGGTTCCGCCCTCCCCCTGGAGGAGAATGCGTCCAACACCAACCGGGTCATCGCCGCCTGTCATGGGCGGGGCGTGCCGGTGGAGGCGGAGATCGGGCAGATCGGCCGGCTGGATGCCGATGGAAACCAGGCAGGCTCCGCCCATGCGGCCGACCCGGCCCAGGTACTGGAATACCTCCGGTTATGCCGGCCGGACTTTCTTGCCGTCGGGATCGGAAATGCCCACGGCTTCTATAAGGCGAAACCGGACATCCGTCTGGAGGTGCTGGAGGAGATCCGGCGGCATACGGAAATCCCTTTCGTCCTGCACGGCTGTACAGGCATGGACGAGGATATGATCCGCAGGGCGATCGGATACGGCGTGGCAAAGATCAATTTCGGCACTCAGGTGCGCCACAACTACATGACCTATCTGCGGGAAGGCTGTGCCATGGATCTTCAGGACCACGCCTGGAAGCTCTCCGCTTACGCGGAGGAGAGGCTCCGGGGAGATATCCGGGACATCATCCGGCTGGCCGGCTCAGAGGGGAAGGCCGGATAGCCTTTTATCGAGCAGTCCCGCAGATGGAACTCCATCTGCGGGACTGCTTTATCGGATTTCTGCTATCGAACATGCAGGGAGCTTATTTCCGGCACCCGCAGTTTCCGCCGTCCGGACCGTCGAAGGCCGGGTTGAAGGCATAGAAGTTTTTGGAATCCAGGTTATCCTGGACCACCCGCATCGTCTCACCGAACCTCTGGAAGTGGATGATCTCCCGCTCCCGGAGGAACCGGATCGGATCGCAGACCTCCGGATCCTTGATCAGCCGGAGGATGTTGTCATAGGTGAGTCTTGCTTTCTGTTCTGCCGCCATATCTTCATAGAGATCCGCGATGGGGTCGCCGGTGGACTGGAACTGGCTGGCACTGAAGGGGAAGCCTCCGGCCGACTGGGGCCAGATCCCCGCCGTGTGGTCGATATAGTAGGGGGCGAAGCCCTGCTCCTCCAGCTGTTCTGCCGTCAGGTTGCGGGTCAGCTGGTGGACGATGGTGGCGACGATCTCCAGGTGGGCCAGCTCTTCTGTACCGATATCCGTCAGGATGGCCTGCCCCTGCTTGTAGGGCATGGTGTAGCGCTGGGAGAGATAGCGCATGGAGGCACCCATCTCTCCATCAGGTCCGCCATACTGGCTGATGATCACACTGGCAAGTTTTGCGTTGGGGGTCGTGATGTTTACCGGGTATTGCAGCCTTTTCTCATAGTTCCACATTTACTTGCACCTCCTTCCCAGGGCCAGGGGCCGTTTACCCATACCCAATAATCGGCGCAGTCCTTCACGCCGTCTTTTGTCAGGGGGCCGAACTGGGCTTCGTAAGCGCCGAGGGCGGCCTCCCTGGCGTCTCTCATGTTTTTGTAGTATGCCAGGGCTTCCTGGTCCTCCGGATGAGTGTCCAGGTACAGAAGGACATCGTCGACGGCGAAGCTGTATTCATAGATTTGAGTCATGAGTTCATTCATGGTCTGACTGCGCACCTCCCGATCATAAATGGTTTGTCAAGGGAGGGGAACACGGTCCCTATGAAAAGCCCTTTGCCCAGGGGGTACGTGCATTCCCACTGCTGCCAGGGGACGTAGCCCATGGCGATGTCCGCGTTGGCGGCAGGGGGGCAGTCGCCAGGGCGGCAGACGTTGAAGCCTGCCTGGTTCCTCGGCTGGCAGGGGCAGGAGGGGCGGGGGTTCCGATCCGGACGATCCCCACCGCCGGAAGGCCGCCGGCATCCGGTGGGCGGCTTTTGGCCGTCGGGCTGGCAGGAACAGGAGGGCTCTTTGCAGGGGCCCGGTCCGGGGTTAAAATTCTGGCCGCAGCAGGAGCTGTTCTTCCGGCAGTCCACACGGCGCTGATAATAACGTTCCAATAGTAGAACTCCTTTCGGATTGATTGGTTACTAGTAATATATGAGGAATTGCGGGGGAGGTGCCAAAATGCCTGGAGGACAGGAGAGGGCATTTTTCCGGTTTTCGAAAGCGGCAGGGGAATGCTGTACTTTTTATGGGATTATGCTATAATGGGTTCAGATCAAAAGAAGAAAAGAGGAACGACATTGAAGATAAAGATGGCCGGAATTGATCATCAGAAGGCTCCGGTGAAGGTGCGGGAGCAGTTTTCCATGACGGTTTCCATGGTGGAGCGGGCCCTCAGGGGGGGGCGCGGGACTCCCGGCGTGACCGGGTGCGTCATTATTTCCACCTGTAACCGGACAGAGTATTGGATCAGCGGGGAGGAGGACATCTTTGACGAACTGGATGCGGTCTCGCTCCTTTGCCGGGAAAAGGGACTTGCAGTCTCCGAGTACGGGCGGTATTTCACCGTGCGGGAGGGGAAGGAGGCCGTCCATTATCTGATGGAGCTTTCCTGCGGGTTAAAGTCGCAGATCTTCGGGGACGACCAGATTATCACTCAGGTGAAGCGGGCGTTGGATCTGGCCAGGGAACAGGGGGCGTTGGATCCTGTCCTGGAGATCTTGTTCCGCACCGCCGTCACGGGGGCCAAGAAGGTGAAGAGCCGGGTGCTCCTTGTGGGCGTGGATCGGTCGGTGGCCGCCGCCATGGGGAGTCTCCTTCTTGGGGAAGGGATCGAGGTTTCCGGGAAGCGCTGTCTGGTCATCGGGAACGGGGAGATCGGAAGGCTGGCCGCCGCCGAGCTGGTGCGGCTGGGCGGGAAGGTGTCCATGACTCTGCGCCAGTACAAGGCAAAGGAGGCCGTGATCCCGGCCGGCTGTCACGTCATTGATTATCAGGACCGCTACGAGGTCCTTCCGGACATGGATCTGGTGGTGAGCGCGACGGTAAGCCCCCATTATACGCTGACGAGGGAGCAGGCGGAGGGAAAGCTGGGGACGGGCGGAAAGGTGTTTGTGGATCTGGCCATTCCCAGGGATATCGAGCCGGCGATCGGGAGCCTGCCGGGGATCCGGCTGTTTGACATGGACAGCTTTGACACCATCAAGTCGGAGGGGGACAAAAGGCAGATCGCGGCGGCCGACGAGATCCTTCGGAAGTATGAGCTGGAATATGAGCAGTGGTATGCGTTCCGGGAATATGTGCCGGTGGTCAAGCGGATCTCGAAGCTGGCCGGGGAGGATACGGCGGCGAGGTTAAAAAAAGAATTGCGGCAGTATCCGCTTAAACGGGAAGAGCGG
Organism: uncultured Lachnotalea sp.; assembly: GCA_947066815.1. GTDB lineage: Bacteria > Bacillota > Clostridia > Lachnospirales > Lachnospiraceae > Lientehia. The sequence continues at coordinate 69,169 of CAMSZT010000004.1, read as the reverse complement.
GAGGCGCTCTTAGGATCCATTGAGCGGGCGGCGGCCAAAGTGGCGGCAAAGCTCTGTTACGGACTCAGGGAGGACATGGAGCCGGAGCTCTGGAAGCCCTGCCTGGAGGGGCTGTTCCGCTCGGCAAAGGAATTGGAATGAGAGACGGGGACGGGATATGAGATTTCCGATGTTTGTGGAATTGGAAGGAAGGAAGGCGGTGGTGGCCGGGGCCGGGACCATCGGCACGAGGCGGATCCTGGCGCTTTTGGAGTTCGGGGCCAGGGTGACGGTGATCTCGCCGGAGATTTCCGGCAAGGTGAGGAGCCTGTGGGAGGCCGGCCGGCTTACCTGTATGCTTCGGGAGGCGGCGCAAGAGGATGTGAGGGATGCGTTTCTCGTGGTGGCGGCGACCAGCGACAGGCAGGCGAATCACCAGGTGGCGCTCTGGTGCCGGTCGGCCGGAGTCTTTGTCAATGTGGCGGACCGGAAGGAGGAGTGCGACTTTTATTTTCCGGGAATCGCCAGGGAAGGGATCTTGACGGCGGGGGTCTGCGCCGACGGGAAATCTCATGGCCTGGCGAAGGCGGCGGCGGAAGAGATCCGCAGGCTGTTTGTGGAAAAGTTTAGGGATCCGGAGGTTGCAAAACGGGGAGGAGACGGGAATGGAAGATAAGGAACTGGGAGATGTGAAAACGGAAGATAAAAGGCGGGTGATCCGGGTGGGAAGCCGGGAGAGCCGGCTGGCTGTGGAGCAGACGAGGATCCTTCTTCGCCGGCTGGAAGAGTGTCATCCGGAGCTGGCCTTTGAACTGGTGACCATGAAGACCACCGGGGATAGGATCTTGGACCGGAGCCTGGACAAGGTGGGCGGAAAAGGGCTTTTTGTCAAGGAGCTGGATCTGGCGCTTAAGGAGGGACGGATCGACTGCTCTGTCCACAGCTTGAAGGACATGCCCATGGATCAGCCGGAGGGGATGCCCATCGTCGCTTTGTCGGAGCGTGGGGAGATCCGGGACGTGCTGGTCTATCCCAGGGGACGGGAGCGGTGGAGGCCGGAGAGCGGCCGGCCCTTTGTGATCGGGACCTCCAGCGAGAGGCGGCGGCTCCAGCTCGCGGCCATGTTTCCGGAGGCAGAGTTTTCCCTGCTCCGGGGGAATGTGCTGACCAGGCTCCAGAAGCTGGACGAGGGCCGGTACGACGCCATTGTGCTGGCGGCGGCGGGGCTTATCCGTCTGGGACTTTCGGAGCGGATCGACGAATATCTGGACACGGAGAAAGTGATCCCGGCGGCGGGGCAGGGGATCCTGGCGGTGCAGGGCCGGGCAGGGGAGGATCATTCCTGGCTGGACTGTGTCGACGACAGGAAGGCATGGCAGGAGGCCGGGGCGGAGCGGAGCTTTGTCCGGTATCTGGACGGGGGCTGTTCCTCGCCCATTGCGGCCTATGCCAGAACCCAGGCGGACGGGACCATCCGCCTTCGTGGGCTTTATTATAAGGAAGAAACAGGAACTTATCTGACCGGGGAGCTTACGGGTCCCGCGGAGGAGGGAGAGCGCCTGGGAATCGATCTGGCGAAGAAGCTGGTGAGGGAACTGGAGATTTCCGGCAGAAACCGGCGGCAGGAAGAGGCGGGAAGCGGAAGGCCGGAGGCAGGCGGAAGGTCCGGCGGTGACGGGCCGGAAGCCGGGTGTTCCGGCAAGGTCTGGCTGGTGGGCGCCGGCCCTTCTGACGCCGGGCTTTTTACCCTCAAGGGGGCGAAGGTCCTCTCTGAGGCTCAGGTGGTGGTCTATGACCGGCTGGTGGGGCCGGGAATCCTGCAGATGATGCCGGAGAAGGCGGAGAAGATCGATGTGGGAAAGCGCTCCGGGGATCATCCGGTGCCCCAGGAGGAGATCAACCGGATCCTCCTTGAAAAGGCGGAGGAAGGAAAGCGGGTGGTGCGGTTAAAGGGCGGTGATCCCTTTGTCTTCGGCCGGGGCGGCGAGGAGCTGGAGCTTCTGGCCGAAAAAGGCATTCCCTTTGAGGTGGTGCCGGGGGTGACTGCGGCGTCGGCGGTGTGTGCGTATGCGGGGATTCCCGTCACCCACCGGGACTATTGTTCCTCGGTCCATCTGATCACCGCCCACAAGAAGCGGGGAAGCGGGGAAGCGCCGGATTTTGAGACGCTGGCGAAGCTGGACGGCACGCTGGTCTTTTACATGGGACTCTCGGAGCTTGGAGGGATCTGCCGGGGGCTTATGGCGGCGGGGATGCCGGGGGAGACGCCGGCGGCGGTCATTTCCAGAGGGACCTCGGCGGCTCAGAGACAGGTGGTATCCACGGTGGAAACGCTCGAGGAGGAGGTAAAACGGGGAGGGATCCTTTCCCCGGCCCTCATCGTGGTGGGAAAGGTCTGCGGCCTTTCGGAGACCTTCGGCTGGGCGGGACTGCGGCCCCTCGGGGGAAGGCGGGTGATTGTGACCCGTCCCAAGAAGCGGAGCCGGAGGATGGCGGAGCGGCTTGAGGAATTGGGGGCGGAGGTGATCCTGCTCCCGGCCATCGAGACGGAGCCGGTCACGGATGCCCCGGCGTTTGACGAGGCGCTCGCTCATATTTCGCAATATGGATGGATTGCGTTTACCAGTGCGGAGGGCGTGGACTGCTTTTTTGACAAACTGCAGGGGGAAGGGAAGGACATCCGGACGCTTCTTGGGATCCGGTTTGCCGTCATCGGACCGGCCACCGGGAAGGCCCTGGAAAAACGGGGTATCTTCGCCGGCCTTCAGGCGGAGCCTTTTACCGGGGAGGCCCTGGGACGGCGGCTGGCAGAGGAGATGAAGGCCGGGGAGCGCCTGCTCCTTCCGAGGGCGGACATCGGAACGGAGGAGGTGACCAGGCTCCTTGAGGAAGCCGGGATCTCCTTTGACGATATCCCCATTTATCGGACAAAGGCCGCGGATGGGGATCGGGTCCTGCCGGAGCTTTTGCCGGATGACATCGTGACCTTCACCAGCGCTTCCACGGTCCGGGGCTTCGTGTCCCTCTATCCGGAGCCGGATCATCGGAAAGTCCGGGGACTGTGCATCGGGGAGCAGACCAGGAGGGAAGCAGAAAAATACGGGATCCGGACGGTGGTGTCCGGGGAGGCTACGATCGACAGTATGGTGGAGAAATTGCTGGAGATGACGAGGAGGAATGAAAAATGGATAGGATGATCAAGCGGCCCAGGAGGCTTCGGGGGACGAAAGCCCTTCGGAATATGGTGCGGGAGACCAGGATGAGCAAGGATTCTCTGATCTATCCCATGTTTGTGGTTGAGGGAACGGGGATCAAGCGGGAGATCCCTTCCATGCCGGGACAGTATCACTACAGTCTGGACATGCTGCCGGCGGCGCTGGAGGAGACAGCGAAGGCCGGCGTGTCCTCGGTGATGCTCTTTGGCATTCCGGACAGCAAGGATGAGATCGGGAGCAGCGCCTGGGCGCAGGACGGCATCATCCAGCGGGCCCTGGAGGCGGGGAAGAAGGCGGTGCCGGAGCTTTATTACATTACGGACGTGTGCATGTGCGAGTATACGTCCCACGGCCACTGCGGCGCCCTCTGCGGCCACGACGTGGACAATGACAGGACCCTGCCTCTTCTGGCAAAGACGGCTCTCTCCCATGTGCAGGCGGGGGCGGACATGGTGGCACCCTCCGACATGATGGACGGCAGGGTAGCGGCCATCCGGCGGATCCTCGACGAGAACGGCCATGTGGAGATTCCGATCCTGTCCTATGCGGTCAAATATGCGTCGGCTTTTTACGGGCCTTTCCGGGAGGCAGCGGACTCGGCCCCGGCCTTCGGGGACCGGAGGAGCTACCAGATGGATTACCACAACGCCAAAGAGGGGATCAAGGAGGCGCTCCTCGACGTGGAGGAGGGGGCGGATCTGGTCATGGTGAAGCCGGCCCTTTCCTATCTGGACGTGATCCGGCGGGTGTCGGAGACGGTCCACGTACCGGTGGCGGCCTACAGTGTCAGCGGGGAATACGCCATGATCAAGGCGGCGGCCGGGAAGGGCTGGATCGACGAGGCGTCGGTGGTCTGCGAGGCAGCCACGGCCGTGTACCGGGCCGGCGCCGGCGTGCTCCTCACCTATTACGCAAAAGAACTGGCGAAATTTATGGACGAGGGGCGGATCGGATAAGGGATGGCGTGACGCGGGGCATTCGTGTCCGACAACAAGAGACAGGTGATCGTGAAATTTAAAAACTTGTTGAATATTCCCGCAATTTTAAGTTTCGCGATCACCTGGGAAACAGAAAAAAGAAAAGGAGAAGGTCATGGGAAGATCGGAGGAATTATTTGAACGGGCGAAAAAGGTGATTCCCGGAGGGGTCAACAGCCCGGTGCGGGCCTTTCAGGCGGTGGGCGGAAAGCCCAGGTTCATCGCCTGCGCCGGAGGAGCAAAAATGACAGATGCGGACGGGAATACCTATCTGGATTTTGTGGGCTCCTGGGGGCCGATGATCCTGGGGCACAGCCATCCGGCCGTCACGGAGGCGGCCGTGAAGGCGGCGGAGCGGGGTTTAAGCTTCGGAGCCAGCTGTGAGGCGGAGGTGGAGATGGCGGAACTTATCTGCCGGGCAGTGCCTTCCGTCGAGATGGTGCGGATGGTCAATTCGGGGACGGAGGCCGTCATGTCGGCCCTGCGGGCCGCCAGGGGCTACACGGGCCGGGATAAGATCGTCAAGTTTGAAGGCTGTTATCACGGACACTGCGATCCCATGCTGGTAAAAGCCGGCTCCGGGGTCATGACCGGAGGTGTGCCGGACAGCGCCGGGGTGCCAAAGGGCTGTGCGGCCGATACCCTGACGGCGGCCTATAATGACCTGGGGAGTGTGGAGAGGCTGTTTGCCGAGTTTCCGGGGCAGATCGCGGCGGTGATCGTGGAGCCGGTGGCGGCCAACATGGGCGTGGTGGTGCCGGAGGAAGGATTCCTTTCCGGTCTTCGGAGTATCTGCACGAGAGAGAGGGCCCTGCTGATCTTCGACGAGGTGATCACCGGCTTCCGGCTTGGGTTTGCCGGGGCGCAGGGGTATTACGGCGTGACACCGGATCTTTGTACCTTCGGGAAGATCATCGGCGCGGGGATGCCTGTGGGCGCCTACGGCGGCCGGCGGGAGGTCATGGAGGTGGTGGCTCCCCTGGGGAGGGTTTACCAGGCGGGGACCCTGAGCGGAAACCCGGTGGCCATGGCGGCCGGCCTTGCCGCCCTCCGCATTTTGAGGGATCATCCCGATATTTACGATAAGGTGAACCGTCTGGGGGATTTTTTCCGGGCAGAGCTTGGAAAACGCATCGAAAGGCTCGGCGCCCCCTGCCGGGTGACCGGTGTCGGTTCCCTGAGCTGTCTGTTTTTTACCGGAGAGCCGGTGCGGGATTACGCCTCGGCAAAAACCTCCGACACGGAGGCCTTCGGCCGGTATTTCCGTCATATGCTTGACCGGGGGATCTATGTGGCCCCGTCCCAGTTTGAGGCTCTGTTTTTGTCCGCCGCACACAAGAAGGAGGACATCGAACGGATCCTGGCGGCGGCAGAAGAATATTTTGAGACAGGTAATTGCGAAATAGGAAATTGCGGGAATATTCGATGAATCAGTTTCGCAATTACTACTAATATGTTATGAAATCAGGAGGAAAAAGAGGTGGCAAGAACAGAAATCGAAGTCCTGCGGGAGGCAATGAAAAGGCACTGGATCGCTCTCTGCGTGATCCCGACGGCAGACCCTCACGGCTCGGAATATCCCGGCGCGCATTTTGAGGCCAGGAAATATCTGTCCGGCTTTACCGGCTCTGCGGGAACGCTGGCGGTGTCGGCGGACTGGGCCGGGCTCTGGACCGACGGCCGGTATTTCCTGCAGGCGGAAAGACAGCTTGCAGGGAGCGGCATTACCCTGTATAAAATGGGAGAGGAAGGGGTTCCCTCCCTGGAGGAGGAGGCTACCCGCAGACTTCCGGAGCGGGGGATCCTGGCCTATGACGGGACCATCGTGAACCGAAAGCTCAGTCAGAGCCTGCGGAAGATCGCGGAACAAAAGGATGGGAGGATCCGTCTGATCGACCTGCCGGAGGAGGTCTGGGAGAGGCGGCCCGCCCGCAGGGCAGATCCGGTGTTTTCTCTGGAGCTTTGCTACGCCGGCGAGAGCCGGATGGAGAAATTTGCGAGAGTCCGGGAGGAGATGCGGAGGGAGAAGGCGGAATACCATGTGGTGACGGCCCTGGACGATATTGCCTGGCTTACCAATCTCAGGGGAAGCGACATCGCCTGTAACCCGGTGTTCTTAAGCTATCTGATCTTGTCCCTGGAGGAGGCGTGGCTCTTTGTGCAGGACGGGGTGCTTTCGGAGGAAGTGAAAGAGGAACTTTCGAGGGACCATGTCAGGATTCGTCCTTATGACGAGTTTTTCCGCGAGCTTCCCGCCCTCTGCCGTTTTAAGACGGTGATGGCCGACGGGAGGCGGGTCAACGAACAGGCCTGGAGCGGCCTGAGGCAGGCGCGGAGCATTGTGGACAGGCCGAATCCCTCCGCCGCCATGAAGGCGGTCAAGAATCCGGCGGAGGCGGAGAATTTTAAAAAAGCCCATGTGAGGGACGGAGTCGCGGTGACCAGATTCCTGTTCTGGCTGAAGAAAAATATCGGGAAGCGTTCCATCACGGAGGGACAGGCGGCGGCCTGTCTGGAGCGGTGCCGGGAGATGGGAGCGCATTATTTTGGCCCCAGCTTTTCCACCATAGCCGCCTACGGCGCCAACGGGGCCCTGATCCATTATGGGATGGAGGGGGAGGGCGCCATTCTTGCGCCGGAGGGATTTCTCCTGGTGGATTCCGGGGGACAGTATCTGGAGGGGACCACGGACATTACCAGGACCATCGCCCTGGGTCCTCTGACGGCAGATCAGAAACGGCATTTTACGGCAGTGCTCAAAGGGATGCTGGCTCTGGGGGCTTCGAAATTCCTGCAGGGGTGCAGGGGGGCCAATCTGGACTATATCGCCAGGGAACCGCTCTGGGCCATGGGGCTTGACTATCCGCACGGGACCGGCCACGGGGTCGGATATTTTTTAAATGTCCACGAGGGTCCCAACGGATTCCGCTGGAAGCTGCCGCCGGAGGGACCGGAAACGGCCGTGCTCGTTCCCGGCATGGTGACCTCCGATGAACCGGGCTTTTATCTGGAGGGAGAGTACGGCATCCGGATCGAGAACCTGCTCCTATGCCGGGAGGCAGAAAAGAACAGCTACGGGCAGTTCCTGGAATTTGAACACCTGACCATGGCGCCCATCGACCTGGACGCAGTAGATCTTGCAGAGATGGATGAGAGAGACAAAAAAAGACTGAATACCTACCATGAACAGGTGCGAAAGTCCTTGTCGCCTTATTTTGAGGGGGAGGAGCTTCGGTGGCTGCAGGAGGCGACCAGGGCCGTTTAAGCCGTTTTTTGCCGATTTTTTTCTGGTAATACTTCACAGGAAAAGACCGGAAAAAGGCGCGATGCCTGTCAGTTCGCAGATGGGGTGTACAAAGTTGCTAAAGACTTAAAAAGCTTTTTGTGGATTTCGGTTATGGCTTTTTATACGCCTTTGGGGTATGATGTTACTAATCATACAAGGCAGGAGGCGGAGAGATGGCAGGGATTTCATTCCGGGATGTGACAAAGACATTCCCCAATGGAAAGGCGGCGGTGAGAGATTTCAGCCTGGAGATCGGTGACGGTGAATTTGTGGTGCTGACCGGGCCGAAGGGCTCCGGAAAAGCGACGGTCCTCCGCATGATCGCCGGGATGGAACCGATCAGCGGCGGAGAGCTTAAGATCGGCGGCGAGACAGTGAAGAACGGCAGTCTGGAGAAACGGAACGTGGGTATGATCTTCCAGCATTTCACCCTTTATCCGGGCATGACGGTCTATGACAATATCGCATTTTTGATGAAGCTCAAGGGGGAGCCGGAGGAGAAGATCCGTCCTCTGGTGGAGCAAAATGCCAGGCTGTTCCGGATCGAAAACCTGCTGTCCTGCTATCCCAGAGAGCTCAACGACCTGCAGAAGCAGTACGTTGCCATGGCCAGGGCCAATGTCCACGGGCCGGAGGCATTCTTGATGCTGGATCTTCTGGGAAGTCTGGACGCCTCTGCCAGAAAACGGGCCAGGGAGCGGTTAAAGGAGCTGTATGACCAGATCCGGACGACCCTTGTCTATGCCACAGACGATGCGGAGGAAGCGGCGCTCATGGGAGCGAGGACCGTGGTCATGCGGAGGGGAACGGTCGAACAGGTGGGAGTTCCCTCGGAACTCAAAAAAAATCCCTGTAATTTTTTCGTGGCCCAGTTCATGAACGGCTCCGCCTTTGGAAGCAGCGAGGTGGAGATCGTGAAGGGGAAGACGGCCGTGGAGGCCATGGGGAAGGGGTTCAGCGTGGACGTCCCTGCGGAATGGGTCAGCCGCCTGGAGCGGGGCGGATATCTGGGGAAAAAGGTGCTTTTGGGATATACGACCTGCCGGCCTGCCGACGAGGGAGGGGAATCGGAGGAGACGAAGCCGGAGGCAGGGTGTGAATTTTTCTTTTTTGACAGGGAGACCGGAAAGGCGGTCTTATAGACAGAATCCAGGGAGGGGTCCGGCACAGGCCCTTCCTTTTTTGGTATGACGATCCTTTTTTATAAAAAAAAATCGAAAAACCCTTTCATTTTTGGCCTTTATGCATTAAGATAAAATAAGGGTGCATTACTCATTGTTTAAAATAGAACTAATAGACGGAAAACAGCATGTAATAGGGGTGAATTTTATGATATCAAATCAGATCCTGCAGAACACGATCGAAGGCCTGAAGGGAATCATGCGGATTGAGCTTTGTATCTGCGACACGGAGGGGAAGGTTTTAGCCACCACGTTCCCCGACGCAGAGGAATATGAGTTCTCTGTGCTGGCCTTTGTGGAGTCCCCGGCGGACAGCCAGGTGATCCAGGGTTATCAGTTTTTCAAGGTGTTTGACGAGCATCAGCTGGAGTATGTGCTCCTCGCCAGGGGCGCGGGGGATGACGCCTACATGGCCGGGAAGGTGGTCGTGTTCCAGATCCAGAATCTTTTGGTGGCCTATAAAGAACGGTTTGACAAGGATAACTTTATCAAGAACCTGCTGCTCGACAACCTGCTCCTGGTGGATATCTACAACCGGGCCAAGAAGCTGCACATCGACATCAACGTGCGCCGGGTGGTGTTCGTGGTGGAGACCCAGACGGAGAACGACACGGTGGCCTTGGAGACGGTCAAGGGGATGTTCTCCGCCAAGTCCAAGGATTTCATCACGGCGGTGGATGAAAAGAACATCATCCTGGTGAAGGAACTGAAGCCGGGCGAGAGCTACGAGGACATGGACAAGGTGGCGAAGATGATCCTGGATATGCTGAACACCGAGGCCATGGCCACGGTCCACGTGGCATACGGGACCATTGTGAATGAGGTGAAAGAGGTCTCCCGCTCTTACAAGGAGGCCAAGATGGCCCTGGACGTAGGAAAGATCTTCTACAGCGATAAGAACATCGTGGCCTACAACAACCTGGGGATCGGCCGCCTGATCTATCAGCTTCCCGTCTCCTTATGCCGGATGTTCATCAAGGAGATATTCGACGGGAAGTCCCCGGACGATCTGGACGACGAGACCCTGGTCACCATCAACAAGTTTTTTGAGAATAACCTGAATGTCTCCGAGACTTCCAGGCAGCTTTACATCCACAGGAATACGCTGGTCTACCGGCTGGATAAGCTCCAGAAGAGCACCGGCCTGGATCTTCGTGTCTTCGAGGACGCCATCACCTTCAAGATCGCCCTGATGGTGGTGAAATATATGAATTATATCGAGACGCTGGATAACTAGAATTGAGGGCTTTTCATGATCATATTTGAACACGTGAGTAAAACCTACGATAAGGCGACCGACCGGGAAACGAAAGCCGTGCGGGATCTGAACTTGAAGATCGAGAAAGGAGAGTTTGTCTTTATCGTGGGGAACAGCGGGTCGGGGAAGACGACCCTGATCCGGCTTTTGCTGAAGGAGATCGAGGCGACCTCCGGCAGGATCCGGGTGAACGGCATCGACATCACGAAGATGAAGCGGAAGATGGTCCCCAGGTACAGACGCCACCTGGGGGTCGTCTTTCAGGATTTCCGCCTGCTTAAGGACAAGAATGTCTATGAGAACGTGGCTTTTGCCCAGCGGGTGGTGGTGACGCCCACCAGGGAGATCCGGAAACGGGTGCCGGAGGTATTGGCCATGGTGGGCCTTTCTTCCAAATATAAGTCCATGCCGAACCAGCTTTCCGGCGGGGAGCAGCAGCGGGTGGCCATCGCGAGGGCCCTGGTCAACCACCCGGAGATCCTTCTGGCGGACGAGCCCACCGGGAACATGGATCCGGGAAATGCCTGGCAGATCATGAAGCTCCTGGAGGAGATCAACCAGACGGGCACCACGGTGGTGGTGGTGACCCACAGTAAGGAGATCGTGGACCGGATGAAGAAGCGGGTCATCACCATGAAGCGGGGCGAGGTCGTGACAGACAGGGAAGAAAGCGGGTACGAGAATGAGGATTAGCACACTGTGGTACTGCATCAGGCAGGGCTTTCACAGCATCCGTAAGAACAAGCTGTTTTCGCTGGCTTCCGTGGGGACCATGGCGATCTGTATTTTTTTGTTTTGCATTTTTTATGCCATGGTGACCAACGTCCAGTTTATGGTGAGAAATCTGGAAAACACGGTGGGCGTGACGGTATTTTTCGACGAGGGGATCTCCGAGGAGGAGATCTTTGCCATCGGGGACGTGATCGGCGCCAGGGAGGGCGTGGCCGGGCTGAATTATATCTCCGCGGAGGAAGCCTGGGAGACCTATCAGAAAGATTATTTCCATGAAGCGCCGGAGTTGGCTGAGGGCTTTGCGAAGGACAATCCCCTGGCCAATTGTGCTTCCTATGAGATCTATCTGGAGGATCTTGCCGACCAGGACGCATTTGTGGAATATTTAAAGAACGTGGACGGCATCCGGCGGGTCAATTATTCCAAGATCGCGGCGGACGGGCTTTCCGGGATCAACAACCTGGTGGGCTATGTGTCCATGGCGATCATCCTGATCCTCCTTGCCGTGGCGGTGTTTTTGATCAGCAACACCATTGCCATCACCATCAGTGCCAGGAAGGAGGAGATCCGGATCATGCGCATGATCGGCGCGACCAATTTCCTGATCCGGGCGCCCTTTGTAGTGGAGGGGCTGATCATCGGGGCTTTCGGAGCCGGGATCCCGCTGACGGTGGTCTATTACGCCTACGGCTATGCGGTGCGGTTTTGCTTAAGCCGTCTGAGTATCCTGTCCAGGATCCTGACCCTGCTTCCGGTGGGGCAGGTGTTCCGTGTCCTGGTCCCTGTTTCCCTTGGGCTTGGGCTTGGGATCGGGCTTTTCGGCAGCATCTTTTCCATCCGGAAGCACCTGAAGGCCTGAACCGGAAAGACAACGGCAGACGGATGAGGAAGCGGCAGAGACGGCGGCACCGTCCGGGGGCCGGGCGGGAGGAATGACAGAAGGAATGGCAATATGAAAAAGAAATACAGGAGACTGGCCGGTATATCCATGGCAGCGCTCTTTTTCCTGGGGAGCCTTCCGGGAGCGGGCGCTTCGGAGGAGCTGGAGAGCCGGCAGGGGCGGATCGACGCCATCGGGGAGGAGCAGGAGCGGGTCCGGAAAAAGCTGTCCGAGCTGGACGGCCTGAAGGAGGACGTGAGCGCTTATATCGAGGCGGTCAATGAGGAACTTGCGGCGGCGGAGGACGGCATCCTGGAGCTGGAAGGGCAGATGGAGACCCTCCGCGCGGAAATTGAAACCGCCCAGGAAGAGCTTGCGGCGGCAAAGGAGTCGGAACGGGAGCAGTACGAGGATATGAAGCTCCGCATCCAGTATATGTATGAAAAAGGAGATACCCTTTTTCTGGAAATGCTCTTTGACTCTGCGGGACCGGCGGAATTTCTGAACCGGGCGGAGTATATTTCCCGGATATCGGAATATGATAGAACTATGCTGGCCGCCTATAAAGAGACGAAGGACTTCATCGCCGGACAGACGGAAGGGCTGCAGGAGGCCTACGAGGAGCTTGAGAGCATGACGGCTGAGGTCCAGGCGAAGCGGCTCTCTCTCTCGGAACTTCAGGAGGCCAAGGAGGAAGAGCTTTCCGGGCTGAACGCGGAGATCTCCGAGCATGAGCACCTGATGGCGGACTATGACGAAGCCATGAAGGAGGAGCTGGATGAATTTATGGCTCTGGAGGAAGCGATCCGCCTGAGGGAAGAGGAGGAGGCCAGAGAGCTCGCCGCCCTGGAAGAGGCCTCCAGAAAGGCGGAGGAGGCGGCAGAGAAGGAGACAGCGGAACAGACAGAGGTCCCGGAGGAGACGGAGGGACAGACGGAGCCGGAGGAGAGTGGGGAAGAGACCACGGCAAAAGACGGAGAGGGGACGACGGAGGCCGGATCTTCTTCGGGGGAAACGCCGGAGGTGACGACGGAGCCCCCGGCCGGGACTACGGCCGCCCCGACGGAGGTGCCCGCGAAGCCGCCTGCGGCTTTAGGGGGCTTTCTCTGGCCGGTCCCTTCCTGCGGCCGGATCTCTTCCGGCTACGGGGACCGGGACGATCCGTTGACCGGGGAGAGCGACGGAACCCTGAGCGATCATCACGGCATCGACATCGCTCTTCCGGGCGGCGCCCTGGCAGGGGCGGATATCGTGGCGGCGGCTGACGGTGAGGTCATCATCGCAAGGGCCAGCGCCTCGGCCGGCAACTGGATCGTACTGTATCACGGGAGCAGTACATATACGGTCTACATGCACTGCCAGAAGCTTTTAGTCCGGGCGGGGGACCGGGTAGGGCAGGGGGAGACGATCGGGCTGGTGGGGAGCACCGGCTGGTCCACGGGGGCGCATCTGCATTTTGAAGTGCGGGTGGGAGGCTTCAGCACCTCCGCTTATTCAAAGAATCCCTTGGATTATGTGTCGCCGCCTTAACGGAAACGGGCGGTTTTGCCTGGGCGGTCCGTGAAAGAAGGCGGACCTGCCTGTATATTTTTGGTATACCCAAAGGGCATCCCATAATGCATGTGCTCCGCGCGGATAATTAAGGTATGGGGAAAGGAAGATCATATGGAAAAACAGGATGACTGGATGGAAGACCCGGACGGCTGGCTGGAGGACGGCGGCAGGAGAAAGAAGGGGGACGACCGTTTCTTGAAAGGCGTGCTGACGGGAGTCCTCTGCAGCCTCATCGTGGCGGCGGCCGCCGTCTGGGGCATTTATTTTCTCCGACCGGCGGGAGGACGGGAGACAGGGCCGACGGAAGCCCGTTACGGCGAGATCGGCGAGAAGCTGGAGATGCTTAAGGGCATGGTGGATAGGCTGTTCCTCTACGAGGCGGACGAGGGCGCCATGGCCGAGGGGATCTACAAGGGTTTTATCGCCGGGCTGGGGGATCCCTATACGGTGTATTATACGGCGGAGGAGTATGAGGAGATGATGGAGTCCTCCGACGGGGAGTACGTGGGGATCGGAGTCCAGATCACTCAGAGTGAGAGCACCAACCTGATCACGGTGATCCGGGTGTTCCGGGGCTCCGGGGCGGAGGAGGCCGGGCTGCAGGCGGGCGACGTGCTGTACAAGGTGGACGGCGAGGACATCACGGGCGAGGATATCAACAATGTGGTGGCGAAGATCCGCGGAAATGCGGGTACGGCGGTCCATATCCAGGTGTACCGGGATTCGGTGAAGGATTACGTGGAGATGGATGTGGAGCGGCGGGACGTGAGCATGGACACGGTGGAGTGGAGCATGCTGGAGGGCGGCATGGGCTATCTCCAGATCACGGAATTTGACGGCGTCACTTACGAGCAGTTCGTCACGGCCCTGGAGGACCTGAAGGCCCAGGGGATGAAAGGGATGATCCTGGATCTGAGGGACAATCCGGGCGGACGCCTGGACCAGGTGGTGGAGATCGCCGACGATTTTCTCACGGAGGGGATCATCGTCTCCACCAAAGACAAGAACGGGCTGGGAACCACCTATGAGGCCGATGAGGAGCTACGCTTCGAGGGGCCGGTGGTGATCCTTGCCAACGGGAATTCCGCCAGCGCCTCGGAGGTTCTGGCCGGGGCCCTCAAGGATTACGACAAGGCGACCCTGGTGGGGACCACCACCTACGGAAAGGGGATCGTCCAGAGCATCTATCCCTTTGACGACGGAACGGCCATCAAGATCACCATATCGGATTATTATACGCCCAGCGGCGCCAATATCCACGGGACCGGGATCGAGCCGGATGTGGCCGTGGAAAGGGAAAAGAGTGGAGACGAGGAGCAGGACAACCAGCTTGACCGGGCAAAGGAAATCCTGGCCGGGGAGATGAGATGAGCTGAACACGGAGCCCGGCAGGAAGCCGGTCCGCGGAGTCAGAAAAAGACCTGGGAACCATCCGGACAGGGATGGCCTCCCGGGTCTTTTGCCGGTTATCTACCGGGAGAGGGGCAAAGTCAGGGAAGAGACTGCCTGTTTTCGCGCGGTTTCTTCATCCCGGATCTTGCAGGATGCGATCCAGTCCTCGATCACATAGAGACGGAGTTCGGCGGGCTGTTTTTTGTCCGGGCCAAAGTCCAGGCTGAATACGTCACTGCCAAAGTCAGTGGATTGGTTGCCCTTTTCAAGGAGCGTCCCGTTTTCGTCGAAGCAGACGGCTCCGCCTTCCGGATTTCCCCATTCGTCGCTGCAGGGGACGAAGTTTACGACCGCCTGATAAGGGGATACATAAACGTCGGTGATCTGGCCGGGATCTTTGGAAGAGGAGAGATTGTTGAAGACCTGGGTGCTGCCGATATCCGCGGTGAAGGGCAGCTCCAGCTCCCAGGCTCCGTCGATCTGCAGGGAGGTGTCCATGATGTTCTCCTCATTGGAGACGGGGGCGCCGGTCTCGTCACAGAAATCAGCCAGCAGGTGCTGCAGGCTGACCTGCATGGTGTGGCTGCCGCCCATTCCCCGCATGGAAGCCGGGAGGTCCGTCTTGATCATGCCGTTGAAATTGTGCTCGTCAAGCTGTTCCACAAAGAGCCTTGTGCTGTCAAAGACCACCTCCTCCGAGTCAATGTATGCCCGTCCGACCGGGTAGAGGGAAGCCGGGAGCGGGATCAGGTTTCCGGTCTCGTCCCGGGCGGGTTTTCCGCCATCTCCGTCCTCTGTCCAGTCATAATTGAAGCCGAAGGCTTCCTCCGAATGGATCTGCAGGCTCAGGAACACAGAGAGCCCGTCGGAATAGATCTCGGAGGCGGTGAAGGTAAGACCGCTGTCTGTGGCGGAGTAGGGACCCTCTGCCGGTGCGACCGTATCCTCCGGGGCAGATCCCTCTTCCCCGGCAGGGGCTTCTCCTCCGGCCTGACCCTCTCCGGGAGTTTCCAAGGCGGCAGGCGTCTCCGGCGGGGTCAGTATCTGAGCCCGGTCCGAATAATCACCTGCATAGGGAAAGTCATCCTCCAGGCCGGCGAAGAGGCTGCCGACAAGGGGAAGTTTAGCGGCAAGCGCCGGATTGCTGACACAAAATATCACGGCGGCCGCGAAGGCGGCAGCCACAGAGGTGCAGCCGACCAGGAATTTTCTTCCGGACTTCCTCCGTTTTTCTTTTTTAATCTGGTCCAGGGCGGCTTTTACGGTTTCGTCCAGTTTCGTGGAAACCGGGATTTCGTCAAATTTAAATGGCATAGAGATAATCCTCCTTCAGGCAATGTCTGAGTTCCCCCCGCGCGCGGTTTAGGTAGGCTTTCACCGACCCTTCCGGAATGTTCATGGCATAGGAAATCTCCCGGATGGTCATGTCGCTGAAATATTTTAAGATGATGACGGTGCGGTACCGTTCCGGAAGAACGTCGATGGCATCGTAGAGATCCCATTTTTCTTCGGAGGAGACCGCCGGCTCCGGCGCGGCCGCCTGGACGGTATCCATGGGGGCTATGGGCAGCGTCTGACGAAAAATGTCTATAGCGCAGCGGATCAGGATCCTGGTGAGCCAGGTCTTAAAGTATTCCGGTTTTTTTAATGTGCGGATCGCCTGGAAGGCCTGCAGGATGCATTCACTGACCGCATCCAGCGCCAGGTCTTCGTTTTTTACATACAGGAATGCGACCCGGTACAGATAATCCTGATACCTGGTGATCAGGGTGCCGTAAGCCTCCGCGTTTCCGCGTATGGCCCGCCTGACCAGGGGGAGCAGATCTTTTTCACAAGGTTCCATGGGAATTCCTCCTTCTGTGTTTCTCGTCTGTTTCGGATGGTCCATCTGTCTGTTAGTCTGTGATCCGCTGGGAAAGGTTACAATTTTTTTATAAGATTCCAATCGTACAGGCAGAAATATTTTTAAATGGACTTTGAAAGGAAATTATGCTAAACTACGCTCTAGTGCAGCATGATAGTAATATTATAAGGCTTTCGGACAGGAAAAGCAAAGCCGGGAGGAACGTTTATGGCGGCAGACCAGAGTAAGATCAGAAATTTTTGTATCATTGCCCATATCGACCACGGGAAATCCACCCTGGCCGACCGGATCATTGAGAAGACGGGACTGCTCACCAGCAGGGAGATGCAGTCTCAGGTCCTTGACAACATGGAGCTGGAGCGGGAGCGGGGGATCACCATCAAGTCCCAGGCGGTCCGCACCATCTATAAAGCGAAGGACGGGGAGGAGTATCAGTTCAACCTGATCGACACGCCGGGCCACGTGGATTTCAACTATGAGGTGTCCAGGAGCCTGGCGGCCTGCGACGGGGCCGTGCTGGTGGTGGACGCGGCCCAGGGGATCGAGGCCCAGACCATGGCCAACGTGTACCTGGCCCTGGACCATGACCTGGAGGTGTTCCCGGTCATCAATAAGATCGACCTTCCCAGCGCCGAACCCCAGAGGGTCATCGACGAGATTGAGGACGTGATCGGGATCGAGGCCCAGGACGCGCCTCAGATCTCTGCCAAGGCCGGCATCAATATCGAAGAAGTGCTGGAACAGATCGTGACGAAGCTCCCGGCGCCCGCCGGCGACCCGGAGGCCCCCCTCAAAGCCCTGATCTTTGATTCGGTCTATGATTCCTACAAGGGTGTGATCGTCTTCTGCAGGATCAAGGAGGGCACCGTGAGAAAGGGTATGAAGATCCGTTTCATGGCCACCGGGGCCGAGTTTGAGGCGGTGGAGGTGGGCTATTTCGGAGCCGGCCAGTTCATCCCCTGTGAGGAGCTCTCCGCTGGGATGGTGGGGTATCTGACGGCCAGCATCAAGAACGTCCGGGATACGAGGGTGGGAGACACGGTGACGGACGGGGACAACCCCTGCGCCGAGCCCCTTCCCGGCTACAAGAAGGTGACCTCCATGGTCTACTGCGGCCTGTATCCCGCGGACGGCGCCAAGTACAATGATCTCAGGGAGGCGCTGGAGAAGCTCCAGTTGAACGACGCGTCCCTGCAGTTTGAGCCGGAGACCTCCGTGGCCCTGGGGTTCGGCTTCCGGTGCGGCTTCCTGGGCCTTCTGCATCTGGAGATCATCCAGGAGCGGCTGGAGCGGGAGTACAACCTGGACCTGGTGACCACGGCGCCGGGGGTGGTCTACAAGGTCTACCGGACCAACGGCGAGGTCATGGAGCTCACCAATCCCTCCAACCTGCCGGACCCCTCGGAGATCGAATATATGGAAGAGCCCATGGTGAAGGCGGAGATCATGGTCACCACCGAGTTCATCGGGGCCATCATGGGGCTCTGCCAGGAGCGGCGGGGCGTATATGTGGGGACGGAGTACATGGAGGATACCAGGGCCCTCCTGCGCTATGAGCTTCCTCTGAACGAGATCATCTACGATTTCTTTGATGCGCTTAAGTCCCGCTCCAGGGGATATGCGTCCTTTGACTATGAGCTTAAGGGATACGAGCGTTCCAACCTGGTGAAGCTGGACATCCTTATCAACAGGGAGGCGGTCGACGCCCTGTCCTTCATTGTCCACGCGGACACGGCCTACGAGCGGGGCAGAAAGATGTGCGAGAAGCTCAAGGAGGAGATCCCCAGGCACCTGTTCGAGATCCCCATCCAGGCCGCTATCGGGAACCGGATCATCGCCAGGGAGACCGTGAAGGCCATGCGCAAGGATGTGCTGGCCAAGTGCTACGGCGGCGATATCAGCAGGAAGCGGAAGCTCCTCGAAAAGCAGAAGGAGGGTAAGAAGCGGATGCGTCAGGTGGGGAGCGTGGAGATCCCGCAGAAGGCCTTCATGAGCGTGCTGAAGCTGGACGACAAATAGAGGAGCGGGGGAGTCACGAAAGCAAACCGCCGCCCCTCCTGTTTCGGGTTGTGGAGCCGCCGCCCGTCATTGCTCCCGGCAGACACGTCGGTTCCCGAGATTTCACTGCGCCGCCTATAGCAGGCAATTTCGCCTCCATCAAACCAGGTCGGACAAAACTGCCTGCACTAGCTGCAGCGAAATCCCGGGAACCTTCCTATCGTCAGCCGGGAGAAATGACGGGCGGCTTTGGCTTCGGGGGCTGTCGCAGGAGGGGCGGCGGTTTCCTTTCTGACTGTAAGGGATAAAAGGCTTCCCGTACCTGAATCCTAAAAAGGGGAGAGGAAATGGAATTATATGTGCATATCCCGTTCTGTGTGAGGAAGTGCGGGTACTGTGACTTTGTGTCGGCGCCGGCGGAGAGGGCGGTACAGGAATCCTATATGAAGGTGCTGAGAAAAGAGATCTGCCTGGTGGCAGAAGAGCGAAGGGCCAATGGATGCGGTAAAAGGCGGCGGGGAGCGGATATGCGGGCAGAGGAGCAGGAAAGCACCCGGCAAAGCGGGAGAGAAGGCTGTATGGACGATGTGGTGACTTCCGTGTTCTTCGGGGGAGGGACGCCGTCCATCCTGGAGGCCGGGGAGATCGCGGCGACTCTTGCCTGCATCCGCCGGGAGTTTGCGGTGGCAGAGGATGCGGAGATCACCCTGGAGGCCAACCCGGGGACGCTGACAGAGGAGAAGCTGGAGATCTACCGAGAAGCGGGGGTGAACCGACTGAGCATCGGGCTGCAGTCGGCGGACGACGGGGAGCTCTCCCTTCTCGGCCGGATCCATACCTTTGAGGAGTTTAAAGAGAGCTATCGGCTGGCCAGGGAGGCCGGCTTTCGGAATGTCAATGTGGATCTGATGGCGGCGCTTCCGGGACAGACTGTGGAGAGCTTTGAGAAGAGCCTCCGGGCGGTGACGGGGCTTTCTCCCGCGCCGGAGCATATTTCCGTGTACAGTCTGATCGTCGAGGAGGGCACGCCCTTTTATGAGAAGTATCACAGGCAGGCCGAGGCCAGGGAGGCGGGGGATGCGGACTGCCGCCCCCTGCCCACGGAGGAGGAAGAGAGGAAAATGTACGCCCTGACCGGCAGGCTGCTTGCCGCCTGCGGCTATGAGCGCTATGAGATCTCCAACTATGCGAAGCCCGGCTTTGTCTGCCGCCACAATATGGGCTACTGGACGGGCGTTCCCTATCTTGGCTTCGGGATCTCTGCCGCCTCCTATCTAAGCGGGAGATATGCTCGGACCGGGAGCCATGCGGATGAAAGGCTCACCGACGGAAGACGGTTTTCCAACATGGATGATCTGGGAACTTATCTGAGGCTTCTGGAAGAACGGGAGAGCGGGCGGGAAACGGCCCCGGGACGGAAGATTCTGGGACAGCTCCGTCAGAGTGAGGAGACCGTGACCAGGGAGCGGGCCATGGAGGAATTTATGTTTCTGGGTCTGCGGATGGCGGAGGGGATTTCCGAGAATGAGTTTGCGGGGCGGTTCGGAACGGACCTGGAGGCGGTCTATGGAACGGCTCTTGGAGCGCTGGAACGGGATGGGCTGATGGAGCGGATGGTTCCCGACGGACGGGGAGACAAGCGCCGACGCCTGACGGCGCGGGGGATTGACGTGAGTAATTACGTGCTGGCGGAGTTTCTGTTTTGACGTCCCTGATTTTATGGGAAGACCATGCGCATCCCATGGTTTACAGGACGGCTGAAAACTGTTAAAATTTAAGGAAGAGACAGGGAAAGAAAGTTAGGAGCGATCGGGGATGGATCATAATATTCCAGACAGGGTTTTTAGAGATATCACGTCATCTGCTCATAAGCATAATATTGAACGTGTCGTGCTTTTCGGCTCCCGTGCGAAAGGTACACATACGGAAAGAAGTGATATTGACATCGCTGTCCGCGGAGGTGATCTCGACGGCTTTTATTGGGATATAAGGGAAAACGCTCATTCTCTTCTGTCATTTGATATCGTAGAGCTTGACGATGGCATTTCCGATGAGCTGAAAAAAGAAATCGAAAGGGACGGAATCGTGATCTATGAAAAAGCTTGATAATTTTTCAAACTGTTTGGATGTGTTGAGAGGCGCAGACTTTGACTTTGCAAAGGAGAACGACATTTACAGGACGGGTGTCATCGGACAGTTCAATCTGACGTTTGAGCTTGCCTGGAAAGCGCTGCAGGCGGTGTTGAGGGTACATGGCGCAGAGGGCGCAGGGACAGGTTCACCCAGAGAAATCTTACAGCTTGGCTATAAGCTTGGATTTGTGGAAGATTCGAGCGTGTGGCTCACGATGCTGAAAAAGCGCAATACCCTGGTGCACATCTATGACGAGGATGAGATCGATGAGATGCTTCTGCTGATCCGTGACAGGTTCACGCCTGCGTTTATTCGATTGGAAAATATACTTGGCAAGAAGCTGGGGGAAGCGGAGAACGGTTGGGCATAAAAGTGGAGTTTGGAAAGGCTGCATGGCTTTAGCGGGGCGCTGTACGAAATTGCGTTTAAAAATTGCTTTCCGGCAGATGTTTTGACCGGCGGGGGAAGAGGCTTATGTGGAACTGTCCAGTTTGTGGAACAGAAAATGGAGAAGGCCTGCTGTGTGAAAGGTGCGGCTTTGACGAGAGCCTTCATTATAAATGATACCGGACGCTCACCAAGGTGGATGGTAGCCGGGAAGCAGCGGCCGTCTACGGACTCCGGGAGGGGATTTTCGAAAGAGAGAAGTGTCCGGGGGCGGAAGCGCCTGTGGAAAAGAGTTCGGGGCAGGCGGAAGTCCATCCGGAAAAAGAGCCGGAAAAGCCGGAGGAAGTGCAGGAAGAGACAGAGAAAAAAGAAGAGACAAGACGGCCCGCCGGGGAGGGGCGGAAGAAACCGGGACAGCTTTGGAGGCTATGTCGAGGACAGTGGAAATGCCGTCCGCCCCGCCCTGTGGATCCGCCTGGATCCCTGAGACTCTGGCGTCCGGTTCCCCGGGCGGGAGTGGATGTCTGGATAGAATGGTCTTCATAATGAAAAGAGTCGATGACAGGACAGGAGGAAGCCCATGAAAAAGAAAACGAAGAAATGGATTCCGGCCTTGGGCGTTCTGGCACTGCTTTTTGTCCTTTATGGGATCTGGCGGGTGCGGGTCCCGGAGATCGATGCCGGGGAGATCACGGCGGTCTCCTTTGCCTTCAACCCGGTCGGCGTGGCCGCCAAGGAGCGCTGTGTGGTGTCGGACCGGGAGTCCGTCAGGCGTCTGTGCGATCATGTGGACCAGATGGAAGCGAACGGTTTTGCCCTGAACCGTCTCGTGAAGGGCGGCGGCTGGGCGGGCATCCTTCTGAATTTCTATAAGGGCGACCTGATCCGCTGGACCGTGAGCATCTCCGGCGGGGGTGTCGTCGAATATCAGGGGGCGTTTTTGCCAAAGACCTTTCAACTGAAAGCGGGGGAGGCGGAGAAGCTGCAGCAGTTCCTGAAAGAACTCTGGGAGGATGGCGGCGGTTCCTCCTGACGGGCACGGCCCCCAGATCCTCCGAAAAACAGGAAGAAGGAACCGCCCTTCTTCCGTGTTCCCCGCCAGGATTTACAGAAATTTGAAAAAACGTATTGACAAAGGATAACGGGAGTGCTATCTTATTCATAGGAATGTTAGCACTCCCTTTTGTTGAGTGCTAACAGGAAAGGAGAGACGTGAGACGTGGAACTGGACGAACGGAAGAAAAAGATTTTAAACGCGATCATCCGCAACTACCAGGAAACCGGGGAGCCGGTCGGCTCACGGACCATCTCCAAATATTCCGATCTGCAGCTCTCCTCGGCGACGATCCGCAATGAGATGTCGGATCTGGAGGAGATGGGACTGATCGTCCAGCCTCATACCTCGGCGGGGCGGATCCCCACGGACCGGGGCTACCGACTTTACGTGGACCACATGCTGGAGACGGCGGACCGGGATACGGGGAGGCAGGAGTTAGCCGAGACCAGCGAGTTCCTCATCGACCGGATGGACCGGATGGAGCAGGTGCTCAAACAGATGGCGAAGGTCCTGGCGCTCAATACCAACTACGCGTCCATGATCTCCGCTCCCAGGTACAATCGGAATAAGTTAAAATTCATCCAGCTTTCCCGGGTGGAGGAGCACAAGCTCCTGGCCGTGGTGGTCGTGGAGGGCAACCTCATCAAGAACACCATTTTCGAGGTGGAGGAGAAGCTTTCGGAGGAGGATATCCTCTCCCTGAACCTTTTGCTTAACACGAACCTGAACGGCCTGACCATCGAGGAGATCAATCTGGGGATCATCACCAAGTTAAAGGAGCAGGCCGGCGGCCATACCGAGGTGGTGGGGAAGGTCCTGGACGCGGTGGCGGAGGCCATTCGAAACGACGATGAGGACCTGCAGATCTACACCAGCGGGGCCACCAATATCTTTCGGTATCCGGAGCTCTCCGACAGCAGCAAGGCGAAGGAGATCATCCAGGTATTTGAAGAAAAGAAACAGCTTACAAACCTTCTGACCGATAAGCTCGGGGAAGAAGGGCAGCAGGGGATCCAGGTTTATATTGGGAATGAAACTCCTGTCCAGAGCATGAAAGACTGCAGTGTGGTTACGGCCACCTATGATCTGGGGGACGGCCTTCAGGGTACCATCGGGATCGTGGGTCCCAAGCGGATGGATTATGAGAAGGTGGTCCAGACTCTCCAGACAGTGATGGGACAACTGGATACCATGTTTAAAAAAGAAGAATAGCAGAAAATAGAGAGATAGCAAGAGGAATAGAAAGGCGGAGAGAACGTGACGGATACGCAGAGAGATCAGATGGAAGCGGAGAACGAACAGGCTGTTTCGGAAGAAAGTCCGCAGACGGAAGAGGACGGGGAGGTCTTTGCAGAAGGCGGGGAGCCGGAAGATGCCGCAGGGGAGGAGACGGAGGAAACGACCCAGGAGGGTGGACCGGCCCCGGAAAAGAAAGGTTTCTTTAAGAAAAAAGAGAAGAGGGATAAGAAGGATGAGCAGATCGAGGATCTGACGGACCGGCTGAAGCGGTCCATGGCGGAGTTTGAGAATTTCCGGAAACGGACGGAGAAGGAGAAGGCCGCCATGTATGAGGTGGGAGCCAGGAGTGTCATCGAAAAAATCCTCCCGGTGGTGGATAATTTCGAGCGGGGCATGGCAACCTTAAAAGAAGAAGCGCATTCCCCTTTTGCGGAGGGAATGGATAAGATATATAAGCAGCTTCTTACGACCCTGGAGTCTCTGGACGTGACAGTCATCGAGGCGGTGGGTCAGGAATTCAATCCGGACTTCCACAATGCGGTCATGCACGTGGAGGATGAGGAGGCCGGCGAGAATGTCGTCGTGGAGGAATTCCAGAAGGGCTACCTTTATCGGGGCGGCGTGGTGCGCCACAGCATGGTAAAGGTTGCAAACTAAACAGGTGAACAGAGTAAAGTGGATAATACAGGAGGAAATGAATCATGAGCAAGATCATAGGCATTGACTTGGGAACAACAAATTCATGTGTGGCGGTCATGGAGGGCGGAAAGCCGGTCGTGATCGCGAATACAGAGGGGATCCGCACCACCCCTTCCGTCGTGGCTTTTACCAAGAACGGTGAGCGGCTGGTGGGCGACCCCGCAAAGCGGCAGGCGGTGACCAACTCAGAGCGGACCATCTCTTCCATCAAGAGACACATGGGTTCCGACTACAAGGTGGACATTGACGGAAAGAAATATTCTCCCCAGGAAATTTCCGCGATGATCCTGCAGAAGTTAAAGGCGGACGCCGAGAGCTAT
The DNA here is from genome assembly GCA_947066815.1 of uncultured Lachnotalea sp. Taxonomy (GTDB): domain Bacteria; phylum Bacillota; class Clostridia; order Lachnospirales; family Lachnospiraceae; genus Lientehia. The sequence goes on along the minus strand of CAMSZT010000004.1, from coordinate 45,018 downwards.
CTGGGCGAGAAGGTGACGGATGCGGTCATCACGGTTCCTGCTTACTTCAACGACGCACAGCGGCAGGCCACCAAGGACGCCGGAAAAATCGCCGGCCTTGAGGTGAAGCGGATCATCAACGAACCCACGGCGGCGGCTCTGGCCTACGGCCTGGACAACGAGAAGGAGCAGAAGATCCTGGTCTACGACCTGGGCGGCGGCACCTTCGACGTGTCCATCATCGAGATCGGCGACGGTGTCATCGAGGTTCTGGCTACCAACGGCGATACCCACTTAGGCGGCGACGACTTTGACGCAAAGCTTACCGATTATATGATTTCCGAGTTCAAGAGGCAGGAGGGCGTGGATCTGTCGAACGACAAGATGGCGCTCCAGAGACTGAAAGAGGCGGCTGAGAAGGCCAAGAAGGAGCTCTCCTCCGCTACCACCACCAACATCAACCTGCCCTTCATCACGGCCACCAGCGAGGGGCCGAAGCATTTTGACATGAACCTCTCCAGGGCCAAGTTCGACGAGTTGACCCACGACCTGGTGGAAAAGACGGCCGTTCCGGTGCAGAATGCCCTGAGAGACGCGGGCCTTTCTTCCTCGGAGATCGGCAAGGTCCTGCTGGTGGGCGGTTCCACCCGTGTGCCGGCGGTGCAGGAGAAGGTGAAGCAGCTCACCGGCAAGGAGCCTTCCAAGAACCTGAATCCTGACGAGTGCGTGGCCATCGGCGCTTCCATCCAGGGCGGCAAGCTGGCCGGGGACGCGGGTGCAGGCGACATCCTCCTTCTGGACGTGACGCCCCTGTCCTTATCCATCGAGACCATGGGCGGCGTCGCCACGAGACTGATCGAGAGAAACACGACGATCCCTACCAAGCACAGCCAGGTATTCTCCACGGCGGCCGACAATCAGACGGCTGTGGATATCAACGTGCTCCAGGGGGAGAGACAGTTTGCAAAGGACAACAAGAGCCTTGGCCAGTTCCGCTTGGACGGCATTCCGCCCGCAAGGAGGGGCGTGCCCCAGATCGAGGTTACCTTCGACATCGATGCCAACGGCATCGTGAACGTGTCGGCAAAGGATCTGGGGACCGGCAAGGAGCAGCACATCACCATCACGGCCGGCTCCAATATGTCGGAGGCCGACATTGACAAGGCGGTGAAGGAAGCGGCCGAGTTCGAGGCCCAGGATAAGAAGCGCAAGGAGGGCATCGACGCCAGGAATGACGCCGACTCCATGGTGTTCCAGACGGAGAAGGCCCTGGAGGAGGTCGGTGACAAGATCGACGCTTCCGAGAAGGCGGCCGTGGAGGAGGACATCAAGTCTCTGAAGGCGGTGGTGGAGGCCACGGCGAACGGCGAGATCTCCGACGCCCAGCTGGATGAACTGAAAGCCGGCAAGGAGAAGCTGATGAACAGTGCGCAGGCGCTTTTCGCCAAGATGTATGAGCAGACCCAGGGAGCGGCCGGAGCCCAGGGTGCAGGTCCCGACATGGGAGCGGGCCAGGGAGCGGCGGACGACGACGTGGTAGATGCGGACTTCAAGGAAGTCTGACCGCGGGATTGACGATAAGATTGCTTACAAGATGTCCGGCAGACGATGTCTGTGACGGCTCTGCCGGATGGTTTTATCTCCCCCTTATGGATTCAGGGCGGCCCCGCAAGGGGCCTGCCTTGGATTCTTTGCGTAAATTGATACCCGTGAGCCAAAGGATCTGCCGGAACGGATTTTACTGCCTGGAGAAAAGCAGGGGGATCATCTGGCAAATGGGTATGCCCGTGAGTATGACTATGGATAGGTGAGGAAAAGTGGCTGAGAGTAAGAGAGATTATTACGAGGTGCTGGGCGTGCCCAAGGATGCCGACGATGCGGCGTTAAAAAAGGCATACCGGGTCCTGGCGAAGAAATATCATCCGGATACCAATCAGGGGAATCCGGAGGCGGAGGCGAAGTTCAAGGAGGCCTCGGAGGCCTATGCGGTTCTTAGCGACCCGGATAAGAGAAGGCAGTATGACCAGTTTGGCCACGCGGCCTTTGAGGGCGGCGGCGCAGGCGGCTTCGGCGGTTTTGATTTCAACAGTGCGGACATGGGCGATATTTTCGGCGATATCTTCGGCGACCTTTTTGGCGGCGGAAGAAGGAGCCGGGCAAACAACGGGCCCATGCGGGGGGCGAATCTCCGCTCCAGGATCCGCATTACCTTTGAGGAGGCGCTGTTTGGCTGTGAGAAGGAGATCGAGCTGACCAGCCGGGACGAGTGCAAGGAGTGCGGCGGGACCGGGGCCAAGCCGGGGACCAAGCCGGAGACCTGCCCCAAGTGCAACGGAAAGGGACGGGTGGTCTATACGCAGCAGTCGCTGTTTGGCATGGTGCGCAGCGAGCAGGCTTGTCCGGACTGCGGCGGGACCGGGAAGATCATTAAAGAAAAGTGCCCGGTCTGCCGGGGGACGGGGCATACCAGCTCCAAGAAACGGATCTCGGTGTCCATCCCCGCGGGCATTGACAACGGCCAGAGCGTGCGGATCCGGGGCAAGGGCGAGCTGGGCGTAAACGGCGGCGAGCGGGGCGACCTTCTGGTGGAGGTGGTGGTATCGGAGCATCCGACCTTCCGCAGACAGGATACCAGCATCTATTCCACGGTCCCCATCTCCTTTACCATGGCGGCCCTCGGCGGGGAGATCCGGATCAAGACGGTGGACGGGGAGGTGGCCTACACGGTGGCGCCCGGCACCCAGACGGACACGAGGATCCGCCTAAAGGGCAAGGGCGTGCCCTATCTCAGGAACAAGGATGTCCGCGGCGACCACTACGTGACTCTGGTGGTGAAGGTGCCGGAGCGGCTGAACAAGGAGCAGAAAGAGACGCTCTGGAAGTTCCGGGAGGCCATGGGAGAGACTCTGCCTTCGCCGGCCCCGGAGGAAAAGCATAAAAAGAAAGGATTTTTTAACAAGTAAAGGTTCCTTTTTCAGGAGAAGTGTGCTATGATAGTCCCAGTAACTTAAGCGGGCAGATGAGCCGGAAGCGGCGCTGTCTTTAAAATTTTACAGGTGGTGGGAAAGCTTATGGATCCGTTTATTTTTTATTTTTTGATTGGTCTGATCATTTTTATCGTGATCGTTGCGGCGGTGACTGCGGTGGTAAGCGCAGTGAGCTGTATTTCGGCGGCGGTCGTCGATGAGGATGAAGAGGATTAGACGGGAAAAGAGCTGTCGTAAAGGATGAGAAGTTTACGGCGGCTCTTTTTGTACCATAAAGAAGGGGGAGGAATTACTATGGAGGAGTCAAGGAAAAAGGGGAATCCGGGAGCACTGCTGCCCATCGGGATCTTTCTGATCCTGTTTTTGGGAGTGGGGCTTTTGAGTGGGGATTTTTATGCGATGCCGGCTATCGTGGCGTTTTTGATCGCGCTGGTGGCTGCTTTTTTTCAGAACAGGGAGCGGTCCTTCGGAGAGAAGCTTAAGACGGCGGCGGAGGGGATCGGCAATGAGGACATCATCACTATGTGCCTCATTTATCTGGCGGCCGGGGCTTTCTCCGGGACGGTGACGGCGGCCGGGGGAGCGGACAGTACCGTGGCTCTTGGCCTCTCCATCCTGCCGCCGGGCATTGCGGTGGCGGGCCTTATGCTGATCGGCTGCTTCATGTCGGTGTCCATGGGCACCAGCATGGGAACCATCGGTACTCTGGCGCCTATCGCCGTGGGGATCAGCGCAAAGACGGGGTTTTCCGTGGCGGTCTGTATCGGGGCCGTGGTCAGCGGGGCCATGTTCGGCGACAATCTTTCGATGATCTCGGATACCACCATCGCGGCGGTCCGCACCCAGGGCTGTGAGATGCGGGACAAGTTCAAGGAGAATTTTTTCCTGGTGCTCCCGGCGGCCGTGGTCTCTCTGGTCATTTATGTGGTGGTGGGCCGCAATGTCTCTTATCAGGTGAGCACGGAGATGACTTATGATCTGTGGCAGGTGCTCCCCTATCTGGTGGTCCTGGTGGGAGCCCTGGCGGGGCTTAACGTGTTCCTGGTGCTGATCGGCGGGACCGTCCTCTCGGTCCTGGCGGGCCTCGGGACGGGAACCATTCTTTTGGGGGATGTGTTCAAGGTCATGGGGGACGGAGTCACTTCCATGTATGACATCACGGTGATCTCCATGATCGTGGCGGCCATCGTGGCGCTGGTGAAGAAAAACGGCGGTATTGCCTGTATCCTGAATATGATCCACAGACGGATCAGGGGAAAGAAGGGCGGAGAACTGGGGATCGCGGCCCTGGCGGTGCTCACGGACATAGCGACGGCCAACAACACGGTGGCCATCGTGATCGCCGGCCCAATTGCCAAGGAGATCAGCAGTGATTACGGGATCTCCCCCAGGCGGTCGGCCTCCCTCCTGGATATTTTCGCCTCGTTGACCCAGGGGCTGATCCCTTACGGGGCCCAGCTTCTCCTGGCGGCGGGGCAGACGGGGATCTCGCCTCTGGCGATCATTTCCTATACCTTTTATCCGGTGCTGATGGGGATCAGTGTGATCGCCATGATCCTTTTGCGGAAACAGAAAGATTGAGAGTTTGCCAGAGGAGGAGATAACTATGAAAGTATGGATCTGCGGCGGCCATGTCCTTGATCCGGATACGGGGCGGGACGGGATCTATGACGTTTTGGTGGCGGAAGGGAAGATCTGCCGGGTGCAGGAGCCGGGAGCCTTTTCCGGCGGGGAGCCAAAAGGCGGGGAAGCCTGCCGGGTGATCGACGGGACGGGGCTCTATGTGATGCCGGGAATCGTGGATCTCCATGTACACCTTCGGGACCCGGGCTTTGAGTATAAAGAGACTCTGGCCACAGGCGGTCTGGCGGCGGCAAAGGGGGGCGTGACGACCATCTGCGCCATGCCCAACACAGATCCGGTGACCGACTCGCCGGAGAAGATCCGTGCCCAGAGGGAGCGGGCCAGGCGGGAGTGTCCGGTCCACGTCTCTTTTGTGGGAGCGGTGACCGTGGGGCAGAAAGGAGAGGCGCTGACAGACATCGCCGGCATGAAGCGGGAAGGCATGGCCTGTATCAGCGAGGACGGGAAGTCCGTCATGGATGCGAAACTCTATAAGAAGGCCATGGAGACTGCCGCAGAGGAAGACGTTCTGGTACTGGCCCACTGCGAGGACCAGAATATGATCCATGGTACTGTGATCGTCAATGAGTCGGAGTATTCAAGAAGCCTCGGACTTGCCGGAGTCACCAACGCGGTGGAGGACGTGATCGCGGCCAGGGACATCCTTCTGGCGAAGGAGACCGGGGCCAGGCTCCACCTGTGCCACTGTTCGACGAGGGACAGCGCGACGATGGTGCGGCTTGCCAAGGAGGCCGGCGTTTCGGTGACGGCGGAGGTCTGCCCTCATCATTTTATCCTCACAAGCGGGGACATTCCGGGAGACAATGCGGATTTTAAGATGAACCCGCCACTGAGGGAGCGGGAGGATGTGACGGCACTGATCGAAGGGCTGAAGACGGGGGTCATTGACGTGATCTCCACGGACCATGCGCCCCACAGCGAGGAGGAGAAGGCGAAGGGCTTCCGAAAGGCCCCCTGCGGGATCGTGGGGCTGGAGACCTCCCTGGCCCTCTCCATGACGGAGCTGGTCCACAAGGGGATCCTGACGCCCATGGAACTGGCGGAACGGATGTGCCATGCCCCGGCGAGGATCCTTGGAGTGGACAGGGGGAGTCTGGCGGAAGGGAAATGCGCGGACCTGATCCTGGTGGATCCGGATCGGGAATGGGTGATCCGCAAGGAGGATTTTGTGTCGAAGGGGAAGAACTCTCCTTTTGACGGAAGAGCCGTCAGGGGCATGGTGGTCATGACCATGGTGGACGGAGAGATCGTTTATGAAGAAGCGGGGATGAAGGAACAGGGAGAGAACCGCAGATAAGGAACTACGGATAAAAAATCGCAGACAGAGGATTGCAGACGAAAAAGGAAGGATGTTGGAAATGATCGATCGGCTTTGTGAGAGGATCAAGAAATTGGATGCGCCCGTGGTGGTGGGGTTGGACCCGATGCTTTCTTATGTGCCGGAGCAGGTGATAAAAAAGTCCCTGGCGGAGTACGGGGAGACCCTTTCGGGGGCGGCGGACGCCATCTGGCAGTTCAATAAGGAGATCGTGGACTGTGTGTATGACCTGATCCCGGCGGTGAAGCCCCAGTCGGCCATGTATGAACAGTTCGGCGTGGAGGGGATAAAGGCGTACCAGAGGACGGTGGATTACTGTCGGGAGAAAGGACTGATCGTCATCGGCGATGTGAAGCGGGGGGACATCGGCTCCACCTCGGCGGCCTACGCGGCGGGACACCTGGGCAAGGTGCAGGTGGGAAGAAGCTTTCTTTCTGCTTTCAACGAGGATTTTGTGACGGTGAACCCTTATCTGGGGACGGACGGGGTGAAGCCTTTCGTGGACGTGTGCCGGGAGGAGAAAAAGGGGCTTTTCATTCTGGTCAAGACTTCAAATCCTTCCAGCGGCGAGTTTCAGGACCGGCTCATCGACGGCAGGCCCCTCTATGAATGGGTGGGCGAGCAGGTGGCCGCATGGGGCGCCGACTGTATGGGAGACTCTTACAGCTATGTGGGCGCCGTGGTGGGGGCTACCTATCCGGAGATGGGAAAGACCCTTCGGAAGCTGATGCCGAAGTCCTTGATCCTGGTGCCCGGCTACGGCGCCCAGGGAGGCAAAGCGGAGGATCTGGTCCACTATTTCAACGAGGACGGCCTGGGGGCCATCGTCAATTCCTCCAGGGGGATCATCGCCGCCTACAAGAAAGAGGCTTATGCGAAGTTTGGAGCAGAGCATTTCGGGGAAGCCTCCAGACAGGCCGTGATCGACATGATCGAGGACATCCGGGGGGCACTGGAGCGAAGATGACGGAAGTGAAAATCCTTCTTTTCCGCTTGGACACGCTCGCGCTCTTAAAAAGACGCAGCGGATGCTAAGAAATTTTGTTCGCTGAGGCTCCAAAATTTCAAGTACCGGCGTCTTTTCAGGGTCCGGCGCCGGAAAAAGGGATTTCACTTCCTGGATATCCGCATGATAAATATGCGGGCACGGCGGATACAGGAGGAATTATTTATGAAGAGAAAGGAATCGGCAAAGGTACTGTCTCAGGAGTGCCTGGCGCCGGGGATCTTCAGCATGTGGCTTTTGACGGGGATCGGGGACGAGGCGGTTCCGGGACAGTTTGTGTCCCTGTACAGCCGGGACGGCTCCAGGCTTCTGCCGAGGCCCATAAGTCTCTGCGAGATAGGGGAGGGAAGGATCCGTCTGGTCTATCGGGTGGCCGGAGCGGGCACGGCGGAATTTTCAGCCCTGCGGGCAGGGGATTCCGTCGAGGTTCTGGGGCCCCTCGGAAACGGATTCCCTCTGAAAGAGGCGGAGGGGAAGCGGGTGTTCCTGATCGGAGGAGGGATCGGCGTACCGCCCATGGTGGAGACGGCAAAACGGATTCCCGGGGAGAAGATCCTGGTCATGGGCTATCGGGACAGCCAGATGTTCCTAAAAGAAGAGTTGGAGCAGACCGGCCCCTTTTTTGCGGCGACGGAGGACGGAAGCTTTGGCACGAGGGGGAACGTGCTGGACGCAGTCCGGGAAAATGACCTTTCGGCGGATCTGATCTTTGCCTGCGGCCCGGCTCCCATGCTCCGCGCTGTCAAGGCTTATGCGAAGGAGCAGGGGATCCCGGCCTGGATCTCCATGGAGGAGCGGATGGCCTGCGGGATCGGGGCCTGTCTCGGCTGTGTCTGCGGGTCGAAAGAAGTGGACGGCCACAGCCATGTGAAGAACAAGCGGATCTGTAAGGACGGTCCGGTATTTCCTGCTGAGGAGGTGGAGCTTTGATGGATCTGTCGGTGGACATTGCCGGTGTGACGCTCAAAAATCCGGTCATGACAGCCTCCGGAACCTTTGGTTCGGGGGAGGAATACAGTGAGTTTGTGGATCTTAACCGCCTGGGGGCGGTGGTCACCAAGGGCGTGGCGAACGTGCCCTGGCCGGGGAATCCCACGCCCCGGATCGCCGAGACCTATGGCGGGATGCTCAATGCCATCGGCCTGCAGAATCCCGGCATCGACGTGTTTGTGAGGCGGGACCTTCCGTTTTTGAAGCAGTTTGACACGAAGGTCGTGGTCAATGTCTGCGGGAGGATCACGGAGGATTACGTGGAGGTCGTGGAACGGCTCTCGGAGGAGCCGGTGGACCTTCTGGAGATCAATATCTCCTGCCCCAACGTGAAGGAGGGGGGCATTGCCTTCGGCCAGAGCGCGAAGGCGGCGGAAGCCATCACCAGGGCGGTGAAGGAGAAGGCGAGGCAGCCGGTGATCATGAAGCTGAGCCCCAACGTGACGGACATTGCTGAGATGGCGAGGGCTGTGGAGGCCGGAGGCGCCGACGCCGTCTCCCTGATCAACACCCTGACGGGAATGAAGATCGACATCCACAGGCGGACCTTTGCCCTGGCCAATAAGACAGGCGGGCTTTCCGGCCCTGCCGTCAGGCCGGTGGCGGTGCGCATGGTCTACCAGGCGGCTCAGGCGGTGAAGATCCCGGTGATCGGCATGGGCGGGATCCGCAGCGCGGAGGATGCGCTGGAGTTTATCCTGGCGGGGGCCGCGGCCGTATCGGTGGGCACGGCCAATTTCCACAACCCTTATGTGACATTGGAGATCGTGGACGGGATCCGGGCGTACATGGAGCAGTACGGGGTCCAGGATGTGAGAGAGCTTGTCGGGGCGGTAAAGTAGGGCAGCGGCGTTTGTAAAATGCGGGGGTGATTGGTATACTCATCGGATTTGCCGGTTGAAAGAACGAAGGGTTCATGATATACTTGTCTGCAGTATGCAGATCCAGATGTCTGGAGAATGCAGGCCCTGTGCCAATTTATACTTAAGGAGAAACGGGATCCATGGAAGCATATAAGAGGGAATTTATTGAGTTTATGGTGGACTGCCAGGTGTTAAAGTTCGGAGATTTTGTGACGAAGAGCGGAAGGAAGACGCCCTTTTTCATCAACACCGGCTTTTACCGGACCGGCGGACAGTTAAAACGGCTGGGAAGCTATTATGCGAAGGCCATTAAGGACAAGTTCGGCACGGATTTTGACGTGCTGTTCGGGCCGGCCTACAAGGGGATCCCCTTGAGCACGGCAGCGGTCATCGCCCTCTCGGAGGAATACGGGGCGGACGTCCGTTACTGCTCCAACCGGAAGGAAGTGAAGGACCACGGGGACAAGGGCATCCTTCTCGGCGGTCCCGTGGGAGACGGGGACAGGGTGGTCATCATCGAGGATGTGACCACGGCGGGCACTTCCATTGAGGAGACCCTTCCGATCTTGAAAGCCCAGGGGGCGGTGGAGGTCCTCGGCCTGGTGGTCTCTGTGGACCGGATGGAGCGGGGAAAGGGGAAGAAATCGGCCCTCAGGGAGATCCGGGAGCGCTGCGGGTTTGAGACGACGGCCATCGTGACCATGGGCGAGGTGGTCGAGCACCTTTACAACAGACCCTATCGGGGAGAGATCGTCATTGACGATACATTAAAAAATGCCATTGACGCATATTATGAACAGTACGGCGCAGAAGAATAAGGAGGCAGTCTATGAATGAAAGGGTGTATAAGACCATGAAGCATGCGGGCGGCTTTTCCGTCGCCATGGGGATCGTCATCATCGTGGCAGGTTTGGTGGTCGGCATCGGCAGTATCGTGAGCGGCGCTTTTTTATTGAAACGGAAATCGGACATTACGTTTTGACGGGGATGGGTGGGAGTTGAAGACTCGAATTAAGACGGAGACCATCCGGAAGGCCGGCTGGGTGCTCTTTGGCTGTTATCTGGCCGGGCTTGTCTATTTTATGTTCTTTGCCGAATCCCTGGGGAGGACGGAGGTTTCCGAAGGCTACCGGTACAACCTGAAGCCCTTTCTGGAGATCAGGCGGTGTATCCGCTACTGGGATGTGCTGGGTCCTCTGAATGCGGGGATGAACCTCTTCGGGAATGTGGCGGCGTTCATGCCCCTGGGGTTCATTCTGCCCATGCTCCGGTTTTCCAACCGGAAGTGGTACGTGATCTTGATCTGGAGCTTTCTCTGCAGTCTCTGTATCGAGACGTTGCAGCTTTTTTCCATGCGGGGAAGCTTTGACGTGGACGATCTGATGCTGAACACCCTGGGCGGGCTCCTGGGATATTTTTGTTTCCTGGCGGCGGTTTTTTTTCGCTGGCGGCGGCCTTCGGGGAAGCCTGGGGAAAAAGGAAAGCGGTGAGCCGGCTCCCTGGAACGCCGGATTGAGGAGATTTACTTTGAACAGAAAGAGAATGAAGCTTTTCAGGATGAAATTTTCAGCGGCGGGGATGGCCTCGGTGCTGATTTTCGTGGGCTCCCTCCTGATCCTTTTGGCGGCCTTCTGGATCGCCTTTCGGACCTACGGGCACGGGGATGCGGACATTGCGGCGCTGGGGTTTCTGGCCCTGTTTTTTAATATCCTCGGAATCTTCCTTCCGCTCCACGACATGAAGCGGCGGGGGAACGAGGAGGGGGTCCCGGTCCTTTCCCGGGTTGCCGTCATCTTAAACGTGCTGGTGATCGTCGGGATCCTCGGCATTTACATTTTGGGGATCGTGGCCTGAGAGGCCGGGAGGGAGGAACCATGGAAGCAGGAACGAAAAAGGGACTGAGGAGGTCAGGAGAGCGGGGGAAAGGCGCGGCGGTGCAGGCGCCCAAACGGGAAGCGGAAGGGGAGGAGCGTCTGGAGAGGCAGCTTTCTTTCCTTCTGGAGACGGACAAGAGCAAGCAGGTGTTCCGGCAGACCTATCTCTCCGACGGGAGCCGGAAGGAAAACGACGCGGAGCATTCCTGGCATCTGGCGCTGATGTGCGCACTGCTGGGGGAGTATGCCAACGAGCCTGTCGACAAACTTCGGACTATGACTATGGTGCTGATCCACGACATCATCGAGATCGACGCCGGGGATACCTACGCTTACGACGAGGCGGGCAACGCCACCAAACGGGAGCGGGAGGTGAAGGCGGCGGATCGGATCTTTTCGCTCCTTCCAAAGGATCAGGAGGTGTATTTTCGGGAGCTCTGGGAGGAATTTGAGGCGGGAGAGACGCCGGAGGCGAAGTTTGCCCTGACCCTGGACCGGGTACAGCCCCTGCTCTTGAACGACGCGACGGACGGCAGGGCCTGGAAGGAGCACGGGGTCTGCGTCTCCCAGGTCCTGAAACGGAACGGAAAGACGGCGGAGGGATCCGAACGGCTCTGGGAGCATGTGAGGGGCCTGATCGAAAAAAATGTGGAGCTTGGAAGGCTCCGGGACGACAGATAAAAGGAGGATGTGCAGATGGGAGACAATTTCAACCTGCTCTGGAGCGTTCTGATGGCGGCGGTCTTTGCCTTCGGGGCGTTCCAGACCTGGAACGGAAAGACGGATTTCGTGGGGAAGAACGTGGAAAACATCAAGCCGGAGCTTCGGACGGCCTACTGCAAGGAGATGAGCATGCCCATGTTCCTTCTGGCGGGGGTCGAGGTGATCGACGTGATCCTGCAGCTCACCATTGATTTCGGGGCGTGGTCACTGATGCTCCTGGGCGGAGGGATCCTCGTGGGGATCACCTGGATCGTGGTGATCCAGCGCAAATATAATAAGATGTAAAAGGCAGGGGAGTGGGAAAATTGGAGCATTCGATTTTGGAAGAGCGGTACGGGCTTTCCATGGACAGGATCCGGGGGCTTTCGGAGGAATGCGGGAAAGTCCTGACACTCCGGAGGGAAGCGGCGGCGTATTTTCAAAGGCAGGCCGCTTTTCTCCTTTTTCTGGACGAGGTGCGGGAAGCGCTTGCCAGGGAGAAGGCGGAGGGCCTTCCCCCCATGGAGGTCCTTGAGGAGCGGAACAGACGGCTCTACGGGGATATTTCCGGGCCGTCCTATGAGCGGAGCTTTGCCAACCCGGCTTATGCCGCGGAGCTTCTGGGGAAGGAGGCCGGGAGGATGCTCTCCTTTCTGGCGGCGGAGCTTCGGGGCGGGATCGCCTACGTTTACGAGGATCGGCCGGAGGAGTGGGTTCCCTGTCTGGAGGTTTTTATCGAGATCTACAATCTTTTTGAGGCAGAGCAGGCGGGAGAGCTTACGGAGGAAGTCCTTCTCTCCGAGATCAAAGAGGCCCTGTATTATTATGTGAGCGATTACTGTGACGTGACGGTGGCGAGGAGGGTCCGGGAGCAGGTGGATCCGTCCCTGGATTTCGCCGTGCGCATCGTCATGGACAGCGACCTTTCGGATCTGCGCTATCTCTATCGGTTCGGCGAGTATGTCACGGAGAACGAGAGGCGGACCGCCGGTTTTTTGAACGGTCTTCCGGAGGAGACGGTGGCGGAGATGGCCTCTGTCTTCACGGAGGGCTACCGCCGTGGCTTTGAGCTGGCCGGGATCGACCTGAAGAAAAAGAAGACCGCGGAGCTGCGCTGCTGCGTGGGGTTTGAGCGGATCCTCCGGGAGGTGATCAGGCAGCTTGCGGACATGGGGCTTTCGCCGGTCCTTTACCGGGCGGCCGTGGGGGCGGCCAACAAAAGGCAGCATTTGAAGATCGGGTATCACGGGGCTTATGCCAACCGGCAGTATGAGTATGACCATCGGTCCGACAGCGCCCTGTTCCTGGATAGGGCTTTTAAGGAGCGGAAGCTTTCCGTCATGCGGGTGGCCTATGAGGAATATAAGGAGCTGGCGGCGGTCTATGCGGGCCCCGCGGTCATGGAGACTTTCGGGGAGGAACCCTTTCCTTATATGAATAAGCCGGAGGTGTATCAGCTGAGCGAAAAGCAGAAACGGCTTTCGGTGGAGCTCTCCTCCCAGTCTGCGGAGCTGGTGAACCGGTATATCCGGGGGGAGGAGCGGAGCTTTGCCATCATCTCCTGGCCCACGCCGGAGATCGGGACGGACTTCGAGGAGATCTTCCGGGAGACCATCCGGTTAAACACCCTGGACTATGAGAAATACAAAGAGATCCAGGGCGCCCTCATCGACGCTCTGGACGAGGGGGAGTTCGTGGTGGTCAGGGGGACGAACGGGAACCGGACGGACCTTAAGGTGGCACTCCATGTGCTGTCGGACAGGGCAAGGGAGACAAATTTTGAAAACTGTCTGGCGGATGTGAACATTCCCCTGGGCGAGGTGTTTACTTCCCCCAGACTTTCCGGGACAAAAGGACTGCTCCACGTGTCCCGGATCTACCTGGACGAGGTGGAATACCAGGATCTGGAGCTGGTCTTTCAGGACGGCATGACTGTCTCCGCTACCTGTAAAAATTACGGGTCGGAGGAGGAGGACCGGAAGCTGGTCGCGGAAAACCTGCTCCGAAACCACAAGTCCCTTCCTCTGGGCGAGTTTGCCGTCGGCACCAACACGGCGGCCTACGCCATGGCGAAAAAGTACGGGATCATAAGCCGGCTGAAGATCTTGATCATCGAGAAGATGGGGCCCCATTTTGCCATCGGGGACACCTGCTACAGCCACAGCGAAGAGGTGAGGGTCTACAATCCCGACGGGAAGGAAGTGACCGCCCGGGACAACGAATGCTCCATCCGGCGAAAGGAGGATCCGGAGGCTGCCTATTTTAACTGCCACACGGACATCACCATCCCCTACGACGAGCTGGGGGAGATCGCGGTGATCCGGCCGGACGGCTCCAGGATCCCCCTGATCGAAAACGGCCGTTTCGTCCTTCCAGGCACGGAGGCCCTCAACGAGGATCTGTAGAGCCTGCGGGGGAGAGGAGCGCATTTTCGCCCTTGTACCCCGTGTGTCTTTGTGATACGATAGTAACGTGATTTTTGAACAGTGAGAGGAGAAGCATTATGGCAAAAGTAGGGATTGTGATGGGAAGCGATTCGGACCTGGCGGTCATGGGCAAGGCGGCCGACGTGCTGGACGAGCTCGGGGTGGACTATGAGATGACGATCATTTCCGCCCACAGGGAGCCGGACGTGTTTTTTGAGTATGCGAAGTCCGCAGAGGCGAAAGGATTTAAGGTGATCATTGCGGGAGCAGGCATGGCGGCCCATCTGCCCGGCATGTGCGCGGCGATCTTTCCCCTGCCGGTCATCGGGGTGCCCATGCACACCACATCCCTGGGAGGAAGGGATTCGCTGTACTCCATCGTCCAGATGCCCTCCGGCATTCCCGTGGCCACGGTTGCCATAAACGGCGGGGCCAATGCGGGGCTTCTGGCGGCGAAGATGCTGGCGGTGTCCGACGGGGCCCTCCTTGAAAGGCTGAAAAAGTATGCGGAGAACCTGAAGGAGCAGGTGGAGGCGAAGGCCGAGAAGCTCTCGAAGCTGGGCTATAAAGAATATCTGAACCAGAAATAAGGGATCCGGAGAGGATCCTCAGAGGACTCATCCAAGGAGGAAAACATGGATTACAAGAAAGCAGGGGTTGACATTGAGGCCGGTTACAGGGCCGTGGAGCTGATGAAGAAGCACGTGCAGGGGACCATGCGCCCGGAGGTCCTTGGCGGTCTCGGCGGCTTTTCCGGGGCGTTTTCCATGGACGCTTTTAAGACCATGGAGCACCCGACGCTGGTGTCCGGCACCGACGGGGTCGGCACGAAGCTGAAACTGGCCTTTGCCCTGGATAAGCACGACACCATCGGCATCGACTGCGTGGCCATGTGCGTGAACGACATTGCCTGTGCGGGCGGCGAGCCGCTCTTTTTCCTGGATTACATTGCCTGCGGCAAGAATGAGCCGGAGAAGATCGCCACCATCGTGAGCGGCGTGGCAGAGGGGTGCAGGCAGGCGGGAGCGGCCCTGATCGGCGGGGAGACGGCGGAGATGCCGGGCTTTTATCCGGTAGAGGAGTACGACCTGGCCGGGTTTGCGGTGGGGATCGTGGACCGGAAGGATCTGATCGACGGGAAGGATCTGGCGGCCGGGGACGTGCTCATCGGCATGGCCTCCTCCGGCATCCACTCCAACGGCTATTCCCTGGTGCGGAAGGTCTTTTCCATGTCGGAGGCGAGCCTCTCTACCTACTGTGAATCTCTGGGGGCGACTCTGGGCGAGACCCTTCTCACGCCCACGAAGATCTATGTGAGGGCGCTGAAGGCCGTCCGGGAGGCCGGCGTGCAGATCCGGGGGTGCAGCCACATTACCGGCGGCGGGTTTTACGAGAATGTGCCCCGGATGCTGCGGGAGGGGATCCGGGCGGTCATCGAGAAGGCCAGCTATCCCGTGCCCCCCATCTTCGGGCTTCTGGCGAAGGACGGGGACATCGAGGAGCAGATGATGTACAATACCTTCAACATGGGCATCGGCATGGTGCTGGCGGTGAAGGAAGACCAGGCGGACGCAGCCCTGGAGGCGGTCCGGGCGGCCGGGGAAAAGCCTTACGTGATCGGAAGGATCGAGGCGGGCGAAAAGGGAGTGACCTTATGTTAAGGGTCGGCGTGTGCGTGTCCGGCGGGGGGACCAATCTCCAGGCGATCATGGACAAGATGGAGAGCGGCGCCGTCACGGATGCGGAGCTCTCCGTGGTGGTGAGCAACAACGCCGGGGCCTACGCCCTGACGAGGGCGAAAAACCGCGGGATCCCGGCGGTCTGCGTGTCACCCAAAGATTATGAGACCAGGGAGGCCTTCCACGAAGCCCTCGTGGAGACGCTGGACGGATTCCGTCTGGACCTGATCGTGCTGGCCGGCTTCCTGGTGGTGCTCCCGGAGGAATTGATCGAGAAATACAGGAACCGGATCATCAACATCCATCCGTCCCTGATCCCGTCCTTCTGCGGGACGGGGAACTATGGACTGGCGGTCCATGAACATGCGCTGGAGCGGGGCGTGAAGGTGACGGGAGCCACGGTCCATTTCGTGGACGAGGGCACGGATACCGGGCCCATCATCCTGCAAAAGGCGGTGGCGGTCCGGGACGACGACACGCCGAAGAGCCTGCAGCTTCGGGTCATGGAGGAGGCGGAGTGGGAGATCCTGCCGGAGGCCATTGACCTGATCGCAAACGGAAAGATACGGGTGGAAAACGGACGGGTGGTCCGAGTGTGAAAAGGAGACAGGATGAATATATTGATCGTAGGAAGCGGCGGCAGGGAGCATGCCCTTGCCTGGAAGATCGCAAAGAGCAGCCGGGTGGAGAAGATCTACTGTGCCCCGGGGAACGCGGGCATTGAGGAATACGCCCAGTGCGTGCCCATCGGCGTGCTGGATTTTCCGGCCCTTGTGGCCTTTGCGAAGGAGCATGACATCGGCCTGACGGTGATCGGCATGGACGACCCGCTGGTGGCCGGCGTGGTGGACGCTTTTGAGGCGGAAGGTCTGCGGGTGTTCGGTCCTGAGAAGGCGGCGGCCATTCTGGAGGGCTCCAAGGCGTTTTCCAAGGATTTGATGAAGAAATACGGTATCCCCACGGCAGCTTATGAAAATTTCACCGATGCGGAGGCGGCCCTCGCCTATCTGGAGACGGCGAAATTCCCCATCGTCTTAAAGGCGGACGGACTGGCCCTGGGGAAGGGCGTCCTGATCTGCAATACCCTGGAGGAGGCGAAGGACGGGGTGCGGGAGATCATGTTGGATAAGAAGTTCGGCACGGCGGGAAACCAGATGGTCGTCGAGGAGTTTCTGACGGGCCGGGAGGTGTCGGTGCTCTCCTTCGTGGACGGGAACACGGTGCGGGTCATGACCTCCGCCCAGGACCACAAGCGGGCCGGGGACGGGGACACGGGGCTCAACACCGGCGGGATGGGAACCTTCTCCCCCAGTCCTTTTTATACCAAAGAGGTGGACGAGTTCTGCCGGAAGCATATTTACCAGGCGACGGTGGACGCCATGCGGGCGGAGGGACGCACCTTCAAGGGCATCATTTTCTTCGGCCTCATGCTGACAAAGGACGGCCCCAGGGTGTTGGAGTACAACGCCCGCTTCGGCGACCCGGAGGCCCAGGTGGTGATCCCCCGGATGAAGAACGACATCGTGGACGTGATGGAGGCCTGCATCGACGGAACCCTCTCCGAGGTCACGCTGGAGTTCGAGGACAACGCGGCAGTCTGCGTGGTGCTGGCCTCCGACGGCTATCCGGTCAAGTACGAGAAGGGCTTTGTCATCGAGGGCCTGGATACGGTGAAGGCGAAGGAGAACGAGGGCTATTACGTGTTCCACGCCGGGACGAAGCGGACCGAGGCGGGGATCGTCACAAACGGCGGCCGGGTGCTGGGCGTGACGGCCAAGGGCGAGGACTTAAAGGCCGCCCGTGCCAACGCCTATCGGGCCGCGGAGTGGGTAACCTTTCAGAACAAATACATGCGCCATGATATCGGTAAGGCGATCGATGAGGCGTAGGATCGAACAAGTCTTGCCCGTGGGAGATTTGTGATCGTATCTGTCCGGAATCCACGGGGATAGGTGATTGTGAAACTCAAAAACTTGTTGAATATTCTGGCAATAAAGGAGGCGTTGAGGCGGTGCAGGGTTTATCCGAGATTCAAAGGATTTTGACACCGGTGTTTCATGCCTATGGCATTTCAAAGGCTGTCCTGTTTGGCTCAGTGGCAAAGGGGACGGCCGCAGAGAAAAGTGATCTGGATCTGCTTGTGGACAGCGGTCTGAGTGGGCTTCGTTTTGTAGGGTTTATGGAAGCCGTCCGCCGCGTCGCCGGAATGCCGGTAGATGTTCTTGATGTATCACATATTGAAAAGGATTCCAAAATTGACTGTGAGATCCGTTCCACGGGAGTGACAATTTATGAAAAATGAAATGGTCCTTCATAAAATGTGTATATATGTGGAAAAGCTGATAGCTTATTGTTCCGGCTATACTTATGAAAGTTTTATGGCGGACATAAAATTGGTGGAGGCTTGTGTGTTTAATCTGAGCCAGATTGGAGAATTGTGCCGTTTGGTCGATGAAGTATTTACTTTGAAAGTTCAGCGCCCCAGCGCTGAACTGTGCGAAAATGGGGTCACTAAGTGACAGCTTCCTCTCCCATTTTCTGCGCATCCGCCGGAGGCTCAAAGTCCCCCCCTTCATTCATGGTGGTATCTGCGATGCTGATATGGGGGGCTTAGAAACACCCTGAGATTCCATGGCGCGAAATGTATGGTTTGAGAAATCGTGGAGAAAGAACGAATTGCGGGAACGATTGATTATGATGAATTGGTTGCGGGCAATGGAATAACCGTATGGGATTGGCGGGGCGGCGTGTGCTGTCCCGCATTTTTTTGCCTGCAAGGCGGACTGATCGGATCTGCCAGAAGAAAATCCCTTTGTTGACAATGCATCCGAATGCTTTATAATGAATATAGGGAAACACTGATCAAAGCGTTTCCTCAGCAGACATGATAGGACATAAGAACGATATCTGCAAAAAACGGGAGAAGAGGGGGAAAAGCATGGAGATCAAAAACATACCGCTGGTGAACGACAGGCTCTCAAAGGAGGTCCGCTTCGAAAATGAGAAGCGGGGCATGATCTACTATCAGATGGTGAAGCACGCGGCGGTGGCCGGACTGGACAAAGAGACCTTTGCGAGGGCTGCCGTCAACCGGATCGGGAGGGACAACAGCCGGGATTTCGGAGAGTACGGCACGCTGCCCGAATTTGTCTACAGCTTTATGAACGAAGGGCTGATCAGCCAGTTTCGACCGGAGTTAAAGGAGATGGACGACGAGAGCGCCAGGGTGGATTTTCATTACTGCCCTATGCTCGGCGGCCTGACCAACATGACGGAGGATCAGGAGGAACTGGAGCTCTTATGCGACTGCGCCATGGAGACAGACCGGGGCCTGACCAGCGCGGTGGGACTGGGATTTGAGCTGGGCCGCACCATTGCCAACGGCCACGACACCTGCGAGCTGTGCTTCAAATGGAAGGAGAAAAAGGCATGAAGAACGTTCCAGAGAAATACATAGGCGATAAATCTGCCGACACCCTGCGTGCGGCGGTGGAAAACCAGGCCAAATGGCTGTATTATCTGACGGTGGAAGGGATGGAGAGAGGGCTGTCCGGGAAATTTGCGGAGGATGCCATGCGGGAACTGGGGGAATACTATGCAGATACGGAGTACCTGGACTGCCATACGCCAAAGGCCCTCGCCGGGAAGCTGATGCGCCGTTCTATGGAGCTTGGGCATGAGGCGGAGATCTCGGTTCTGGGAGAAGAGGGCTTTGACTTAACGATCGGCTACTGTCCCATGGTACACATGTGGTCTGAGCTTACGGAGGATACGGAGCGCATCCGGGTTCTCTGCGGCGCGGCCTGTTCCATGTACGAGGGGATCGCCGGGAAAAAGGGAATGCACGTGGAGCGGACGGCCGCCATCGCACAGGGCTGCGGCTCCTGCTGTCTAAAGTTCAGAAAGGGGTAGGGAAAATGGATTTTGCCGATCTGATCCGACGGGATATGAAGCCGGCCCTCGGCGTGACGGAGCCCGCGGCCATCGCGCTGGCCTGTGCGAAAGCGAGGAGCTTGAGCGATGAGACGCCAGAGAAAGTCAGGGTCCGCGTCAATTCCGGTATCTTTAAAAACGCGTTTACCTGCGGGATCCCCAATACCGGTAAGGTGGGGAACGAATATGCGGCGGCCCTCGGCTGTTGGTTTGGCCGGCCGGATAAGGAGCTGCTGGTCCTGGATGCCGTCACGGAGGAGGACGTTCTCTTTTGCGAAAGGCAGATTGCCGCGGGGAACGTGGCGGTGACTCTGGGGGAGGTGAGTCCGGCCATCTCCATCGAGGCGGAGGTTGTCACGGAGCATGACGTCTGTGAGGCCCGGATCCTCGACACCCACACCAATATCTGCTTCCTGCGGAGGAACCGGGAGATCCTTCTGGACGAGCGGGGACGGAAGAATGCCTCAGAGAAAGAGGGAGACCTGAGGCAGGCATCCCTGGCAGAGATGGTTTCCTTTGCCACGGAGGCATCGGAGGAGGAGCTCGGGTTCATCCGGGAGGCTTACCGGGTCAACGGGGAGCTGGCAGAGGCAGGCTTTTCTTCGGAGCGGTGCGTGATCGCGGGAGAACTGCTTAAGAAAAACGGCGGCCGGCGGATCTCGGAGGATGCGGAAAAGACGGCCGTGCTGCTCGCCGCCGCCGCTGCGGAGGCGAGAGTCCTGGGCCTTGACCATCCGGCCATGAGCATCACGGGCAGCGGGAACCACGGCATCATCAGCACGCTGCCGCTGTACGGGGTCAAAGAGGCGGAGGGGTATTCGGAGCCTGCGCTCCTTCGGGCGACGGCCCTCAGTTATCTTGTGACCATGTATATCAAGCAGTATTCCGGGCTTTTGTCGGCGCTCTGCGGCTGCGGCGTGGCGGCGGGCACGGGGATGGCCTGCGGTCTCACCCTGCTCCGGGGAGGAACTTACGGGGCGGTGGTCCATACCCTTTACAATATGGCAAACTCCATCGTCGGCATGATCTGCCAGGGAGGGAACCATGGATGCGTCATGAAAGTCATCTCCGCCGTAAAAACCGGGTTTTCGGCGTCGGAGCTCGGACTTTCCGGGGTACAGGTCGAGGCCTGCCACGGGATCGGGGGCGGGACGCCGGAGCAGACCATGAGGAATATCGGGCGGATCGCCGATCCGGGTATGGTGGGGACGGAGGAGACGATCGTGGAGATCATGAGGGAGAAGAGCATCTGAGAGTTTGGACAAAGACGAAGGGGGAGGCGGATCCATGGAACTTTACAAGATCATGATCGTGGACGACGAGGAGGAAGTCCGCAAGGCCATCGTCAAAAAAATGGACTGGGAGAGCCTGGGGTTCGAGGTGGCGGCCGATGCGGAAAACGGGATCGAAGCGCTGGAAAAAGCCGAGACCCTGGATCTGGACGTGATCCTCACGGACATCAAGATGCCCTTTATGGACGGGCTGGAGCTTGGGAGGGTGCTGCAGGAGAAGCATTCTCCCATCAAGCTGATCCTTTTTTCCGGATTTGACGAATTTGAATATGCCAAGGAAGCCATCCGCCTCAACGTGATCGAGTATGTGTTAAAGCCGGTCAACGCGGAGGAACTGGCTCAGGTGCTTGCCAGGGTAAAAGGGGAGCTGGATACCATGATGGCGGAGAACAGAAGCCTGGAACGGCTGAAGAAGAGCTACGAGGAGATGCTCCCCATGATCCGTGAACGGTTTCTGACAGATTTCGTCCGGGGGCTTTTTGAGGAAGGCGACGTGGAGGGACATCTGGAGGAGCTTCAGATCCCCGGAAGGGAGAAACGCTTTCACCTGGCAGCCGTGGCCAGAGTCGGCCGCCCGCCTGAGGGGAACCGGACGACAAGGGAGCAGGAGATGCTAAGGATCTCCGCGGGGAAATTTTTAGAGGAGCAGGTGCTTGCGGATTTTGCCCCGGTGATCTGGACCTACAAGACCTATCTGATCCTGATCATTTCCATGGATAGGGAGCAGGAGGCCTCCGGGCTTCTGGATATTTTGGAGAGCGCCTGCCGGAAATGCCAGCGGATCTTCGGCGTCAGCCTGACGGTGGGGCTTGGCGGAACGGGGGAGGGATACCAGAGGATCCCGGAATCCTACCGGGAAGCATTTTCCGCCCTGGAATACCGGGCGATCCTGGGAAGCGGCCGGGTGATCTGCTATCAGGATGTGGATGATTCCGTGTCGGCGCCGGTGTGCTTTGGAAGTGAGGAGGCGGCGCTCCTCACCAAAGCGGCCACCTTCGGGGGCGGCGAGGAGAAGAAGGTCCGGGCGGCGGTGGAGGCCATCGTGGAGCGGGCCGAGGAGACGGACGCTCTGGCCAGAAACGAGCAGCTCTATATGATCGGGCTTTTGAACACGGTGACTCAGATCGTGGAAAAGTACGGTCTCTCCATGGAACAGGTCGTGGGACACGGCGGAAACTATCTGGAGCTGATCACGGCCTTTCAGAGTGCGGGGGAGCTCTCCGGCTGGCTTTTTGATACCTGTATGAATTTAAGCCTTGCCATTGAGGAAAAGCGGGCGCTGACCACCAGGAATACGGTGGATGAGGCCAGAGAATATATCGAAAGGAATTATGCGGATCCGGGGCTTTCCGTGGACAGGATCTGTCAGGAGCTTCATCTGAGCCCCTCTTATTTTTCAACGATCTTCAAACAGGAGACGGGGAGCAGCTACGTGAACTATCTGACGGAGGTGCGTCTTGCCAAGGCGGTGGAGCTTTTGCAGACCACGGAGGATAAGACCTATCTGATCGCCTCCAAGGTGGGTTATCCGGAGGCCAACTATTTCAGCTATGTGTTTAAAAAACGGTTCGGCGTCTCGCCGACCAAATACCGGAGCAGGTAGGCCTATGAGGAAAAGAAAGAAAAATGGCTTTCTGGTCCGGATTTCAGGCATCCACGGGAGGAGCAGCATCCGCTACAGTGTCTTTCTGACCTTCACGGTCAGCGCGGTGCTGGTGGTGATGCTGACGGCGTTTTTCTTCTATCGCCGGTTTTCCGGCCAGCTGGAGGAGAGTATGCTCTCGGAGAACCAGATTTTGGTCTCTCAGATCAACCAGGCCATGGAAACCTACCTGCGGGAAAAGATGAGGCTCTCGGATGCCTTCTATTATAATGTCATCAAAAATAAAAACCTGGACGACGGGGCTGTGACGGAAAAGCTGCAGCTTCTCTATGAGGCGAACCAGAGCAGCGTGGAAAACATGGCGATCTTCTCCATGACAGGTAAGGTCCTGGCCACGGCGCCGCCGGCCACTCCCAAGCAGAACGTCAATATCATGGGGCAGGAGTGGTTTGTAAAGTCGGTGCAGAAGACAGAGGATCTCCACTTTTTCAATCCTATGATCCAGAGCGTGTTTTTGGATACGGCAAATCCTTTCAAATGGGTGATCCCCTTGAGCAGCTCGGTGGAGATCACCAGGGACAAGAGTATCCAGCAGGGAGTCCTTCTGATCAATCTCAAGTACAGCGGACTGGAACAGATCATGAGCAAGGCGACCCTGGGGAACGGCGGTTATATCTATCTGACGGACCGGGAGGGGGATATCATCTATCATCCCAAAAAACAGCTGATCTTTTCCGGTCTGGAAAAAGAAAGCAACCTTCAGGCCGCGGTACTTCCGGACGGGAACCATAAAGAAACTTTTGAGGGGGAAGAACGGGTCCTGACTGTGAAAACGGTGGGCTACACCGGGTGGAAGCTGGTGGGGGTCATGCCCGGCTGGGGGGTTTCCTTCAACACCTTTCAGAACCGGATGTTTATCGCCTGCATCATCCTGGCGCTGCTTCTGGTACTGGTGATAGTCAATTCCAGGGTCTCCTCCATGCTGACGGATCCCATCCGCAGACTGGAAAAGAGTGTCCACGAGATGGAGGAGGGAAATCTGGAGGCGGTGATCTATACGGGCGGTTCTTATGAGGTCATGCATCTGGGCCGGGCGATCCAGGACATGGTGGATGAGATGAAGCGTCTGATGGAGGCCACGGTGGCGGAGCATGAATCCAAGAGGAAGAGCGAGCTGGATGCCCTTCAATCCCAGATCAACCCCCATTTTCTGTACAATACGCTGGACATTATCGTGTGGATGATCGAAAACGAACAGTCCCAGGACGCGGTCCGCATTGTGACGTCCCTGGCCAGGCTGTTCCGGATCAGCCTGAGCAAAGGGCGGAATATCATCCCTATCCGGGACGAGCTGGAGCACGTGCGCAATTACCTGACCATCCAGCAGATGCGGTTTAAAAATAAATTCGAGTTTTCTGTGGAGGCGGAGGAGGAGGTCTGTGCCCTGTCCACCATCAAGCTGGTGGCGCAACCGCTGGTGGAAAATGCCCTTTATCACGGGATCGAATTTATGGACGAGGACGGGCGGATCGACGTGCGGGCCCGCAAAGAGGGGGAAGATGTTTTTATCAGTGTGAGCGACAATGGCCTCGGCATGACGGAAGAGACCATAGAAGCGCTCTTGAAAGGGGAGATCCTGCCCAGGACCAGGGGTTCCGGGATCGGATTCAGCAATGTCAATGAGAGGATCCGGCTGTATTTCGGGGAAAGCTATGGCCTTCAGATCGAGAGTGAGCCGGACGAGGGGACCACGGTCACCATCCATATTCCGGCGATGGCTTACAGAGAGGAGGTGGATCGATGGGGAAAATAGAACGGGTGCTCATGTATGTGCTGGCGGCCGCCCTTGCGGTCTCACTGGCGGTCACCTTTCTGTGGGGATTTTTCGGGCAGGAAGAGGCGGCGGTGACGATCTCGGTGATCGTCCATGATACGGACGATGTCCAGTGGAAAAAGTTTAAGATGGGCATGGACCAGGCGGCTTCCGAATACAATGCGGAGGTGAACTTCGTAACCCTGTATGACCGGAATGACGTGAGGCAGCAGGTGGAGCTCATGGAGCGGGAGATCGCAGATGGCGCGCAGGCCATTGTCCTGTCCCCGGCGGGAGATGGGGAGCTTTTGGAGGCCCTGGAGGAGGCTTCTCTGAATGTGCCTCTGATCCTGATCGGGGGGAGGCTTGAGAGCGGGAAGGTAAGAAGGGAGATCGCCGCGGACCAGAAAACCATGGGTTATGATCTTGGCATGGCCATGAAAAAGGACGGCGTGGAAAAATGCGTCGTCTATACGGGAGACGGGACCCAGAGCTTTATCAAGGACCGGCTGGAGGGGATGCTCCGGGCCTTTGAGGCCTCCGGGATCTCCTGTACGGTCACCGGGGAACAGCCGGAGACCTATTTCTGGCAGGGGATCGAAGCTGTCGCCGCCTTGGACGATTCGCTGACCATGGAGCTTTGCGTGGACGGGATGTTCTATTATTATGGAAAGAAAGTTTACGGATTCGGATCCTCCGATCAGCTCCTTAAATATCTGGACGACGGAGAGCTGGAGCTTTTGATGTATATCAACAGCTACGACGAGGGATACCTGAGCCTTAAGGCGGCTGTCCAGGAGATCAAGAAAGAGGGGGAAGGGGAGGAAACCGTTCTCGCCTATTATGAGATCAGGAGGGAACGGATCTATCAGGGCCGGTATCAGAAGCTTTTATTTCCGGCATCGTAAGGGGGGATGCGAGGTGAAAAGGAAAAAACAGATGGTCTTTCTGGCAGCGGGAGTGCTCCTGGCAGCGGCCGCCGCTGTAGCGGTCTGGATCGGTAACAGCCGCAGCCGGATGGAAAAGTCGGAGATCCTGAAGATCGGGGTGCTGATCTATAAGGAGGACGACACTTTCGTGAGCGGCATTGTGGAGGAGATGAAGCGGCAGTTCAAAGACGATGAGCGGGAGAAGGGCAGCCGGATCCGTATGGACTTTGCCTATGCGGAGGAGAATCAGAGCATTCAGAATGAACAGATCGACAAATATCTGTCTTTAGATTATGACGTACTTTGTGTGAACCTGGTGGACCGGACCGAGGCGGCCATTGTCATCGAGAAGGCAAAGGCGGCGGACGTTCCGGTGGTGTTTTTCAACCGGGAGCCAGTGGCGGAGGATCTGCAGCAGTGGGACAGGCTCTACTATGTGGGCTCCGACGCGAAGGAGAGCGGAACGCTGGAGGGGCTTCTGGTGGTGGACTTTTATAAAAAATATCCGGAAAAGCTGGACAAGAATCAGGACGGCGTGATCCAGTATGTACTTTTGGAGGGGGAGAGCCGCCATCAGGATTCCCTGATCCGCACCGAATACTCCGTGCAGACTCTGGTGGATGCGGGAATCTCCCTGGAGCGGCTGGACGGGGGGATCGCCAACTGGGTCCGCAGCCAGGCCGAGGCGCTGACCACCCAGTGGTTAAAGGAGTACGGAAGCGAGATCGAGCTCATCATCAGCAACAACGACGACATGGCTCTGGGGGCCATCGACGCCGTGGAAAACTGGCATGTGAAATTTTCCAATATTGTGGGGATCGACGGCACGCCGGAGGGGCTCGCGGCGGTAGAGTCGCAAAAGATGATCGGGACCATCGTGGCCGGACAGGAGGATTACGCCAGGGTCATCCTGGACCTGGCGGAACGGATGGCGAGGAGAGAAGCGCTGGACGGCCTCGACATCCGGGAGGACAAGTCCATCCGGATCCCCATGTACAGCGTCAACTGTGACGGTAAGATCCGGCGGCTGGAAGAAGAAGGAAAAGAAGAAAATTAGAGGAATTGCATAAAAATCGAATAAATTCTAAGACTGACAGTAGAATTTTGTATAGAAATCCTGCTGTCTTTTTTATATGATATTGTCGTAAGAAACAAAAAACACATTATAGGAGGAGAAACATGAGAAAAGTATTAGCAGCATTACTTGCATCTGCGATGGTCTTCTCTCTGGCTGCCTGCGGCGGCGGAGATTCGAAGGAGACCGAGGCTCCCACGGAAGCGGCCAAGGAGACTGAGGCGGCGACCGAGGCGCCGAAAGAGACCGAGGCAGCGACGGAAGCAGGAACAGAGGCCGCAACGGAAGCGGCAGGGGAAAGCCAGGCGGCTGCAAGCGGCGAGGGCTTAAAGATCGGCGTCTGCATCTACAAGTTTGACGACAACTTCATGACCCTGTACCGCCAGGAGCTTGAGACATACCTGAAGGAAACCTACGGCGCAGAGGTTACGGTGGTGGACGGCAAGGGTGACCAGGCCGAGCAGACCAACCAGATCGACAACTTCATTTCCCAGGGCGTGGACGTGCTGATCCTGAACCTGGTACAGGCTTCCGCCACCGAAACCGTGGCAAAGACCTGTGCGGACGCCGGGATCCCCGCGGTGTTCATCAACCGTGAGCCCGACGCGGCCGAGCTTGAGAGATGGGAGAGCGAAGGCGTGGCAGCTACCTATGTCGGCGCCGACGCGAGACAGTCCGGAACCTTCCAGGGCGAGATCATCCTGGACACCCCCAACAAGGGCGACATCAACGGCGACGGCAAGGTTTCCTATATCATGCTGATCGGCGATCCCGAGAACGTGGACGCCCAGTACAGGACCGAGTTCTCCGTGAAGGCTCTGACCGACGCAGGTACGGAAGTGGAAGAGCTCTTCGCACAGCGCGGTGACTGGGACCAGGCCAAGGGTCAGGAGCTGACTGCCAACGCTCTGGCACAGTTCGGCGATCAGATCGAGGTCGTGTTCGCAAACAACGACGCCATGGCTCTGGGCGCGATCGAGGCCATCGAGGCTGAGCAGCGCAAGATGAACGAGGACATTTATCTGGTAGGCGTTGACGCTCTGGACGAGGCGACCGCAGCCATCAAAGAGGGCAGGATGACCGGTACGGTCCTCAACGACCACATCGGACAGTCCCACACGGCGGCCGACGTTGCCATCAAGATGGCAAACGGCGAGAAGGTTGATACCAAGTACACCGTTGACTACGTAAAGGTTACCGAATGATCCTTCTCCGGATTGTTTCAGGGAATCAATAAAGAAAGGTCGGGTGCGTCTCCCAGGCGCACCCGATTCTTGAAAGAGGAGGTTTGAGCATGGCTGAGTACAGACTGGAGATGAAAGGGATCAGCAAAAGCTTTCCAGGCGTCAAGGCCCTGGACCAGGTATCCTTGAAGGTGCGTCCGGGCACGGTCCATTCCCTCATGGGAGAGAACGGCGCAGGAAAGTCCACGCTGATGAAATGTCTCTTCGGAATCTATAAAATGGATGAGGGCGAGGTTTATCTGGACGGGGAGAAGGTTCAGATCGCCAATGCCGACGATGCCCTGCATAAGGGGATCGCCATGGTGCACCAGGAGCTGCAGCCTATTCCGGAGCGGAGCATCGGAGAAAATATTTTCTGCGGCCGCTATCCGCTTAAGAAGCTCCTGGGATTTATCCCGGTAGTGGACCATAAAAAAATGTATGAGGAATCGGAACGGCTTTTGAAAGAGGTCCGTATGGAATACGACCCCAAGGCAAAGCTTGGCTCCCTCTCGGTGTCCCAGATGCAGTCGGTGGAGATCGCGAAGGCCGTTTCCATGAACGCAAAAGTGGTTATCCTGGATGAGCCCACGTCCTCCCTCACCGCCAATGAGGTGGAGGCGCTGTTCCGCATCATCGACGATCTCAGGGACAAGGGCGTATCCATTATCTATATCTCCCACAAGATGGATGAGATCCTTAGGATCTCCGACGACGTCTCCATCATGCGGGACGGACAGTATATCGGTACCTGGGAAGCCAAGGAGCTGACCACCGATATGATCATCACCAAGATGGTAGGACGGGAACTGACCAACCTCTATCCGCCCAAGCACAACGAGCCGGGCGAGGTGGTCCTCAAGGTCTCCGGCTTTACCAGCATCCACGACAAATCCTTCAAGGACTGCGGATTCGAACTGAGAAAAGGCGAGATCTTAGGGATCGGCGGCCTGGTGGGCGCCCAGAGGACGGAGCTGGTGGAGGCCATCTTCGGCGTCCGGGCGATCGTGGACGGGGAAGTGGAATACAAGGGGCAGAAACTGAAGATCAAACGGCCCAAGGATGCCATCGACAACGGCATCGCCCTTCTCACGGAGGACCGGAGAGGCTCCGGCATTTTTGGCGTGCTTTCGATTTCCGACAACGTCGCCATATCCTCCCTCAATAAATATTTAAGCTTCGGCGTCATGATCAACGACAAGAAGGTTGAAGACCTGGTCAATGAAAACGTGGCCAAGTTAAGCATCAAGACTCCCAGCAACAAGACGCAGATCCAGTCGCTCTCCGGCGGCAACCAGCAGAAGGTGATCATTTCCAGATGGCTGGCCAATGACCCGGACGTGCTGATCCTGGACGAGCCGACCAGGGGAATCGACGTAGGCGCCAAGTACGAAATTTATACCATTATGGCGGAACTGGCGGCCCAGGGCAAGAGCATCATCATGATTTCTTCCGAGATGGCAGAGCTGATCGGCATGTCTGACCGGATCGTCGTCATGTGCAACGGACGCGTGACCGGCGAGGTGGCGAAGGAAGACGCCACCCAGGAGAACATCATGAGCCTGGCGACCAAGTTCAATTAGAGGAGGAGAAGCAGATGAATAAGAAATCAGGAAAAGATATTAAGAATTTTCTGCAGAATAACAGCATTATCATTCTGTTGGTGATCCTGGTCATTGTCGTGGCAGTCCTTAAAGACAATTTCTTCGGGAAGAGCAACATCACCAACACCGCTTCCAACGTGGCGGTCCGCATGTTCATCGCCCTCGGCGTCAGCGGCTGTCTGATCACGAAGGGCACGGACCTTTCCGCGGGCCGTCTGGTGGGCCTCTCCGCCTGCCTTTCCGGTATCCTGCTGCAGACGACGGACGCGGCCAGCAAGTTTTACCCCAACCTGGGAGACATGAACATCTTCCTGGTGCTGCTCATTGTCATCGCTATCACGGCCGTGTTCGGCCTGATCAACGGCCTGGTTATCGCCATCTTGAAGGTTCCGCCCTTTATCGCGACCCTTGGCATGCAGCAGCTGGTATACGGCATCTGCCTGATCTACACCAAGGCGACTCCCCTGGGCGGATTCCGGGAGGATTACACCAACATCGCCAAGGGCAAGATCCTGGCCGGATGGCTCCCTTACCTGGTGATCATCGCCCTGGTCGTGGGCTTCCTCATGTGGTTCCTCTACAATAAGACCAGACACGGCAAATACATGTACGCCATCGGCGGAAACGAAGTGGCCGCGGAGGTTTCCGGTGTCAACGTGACCAAGACCAAGATCCTGATCTACGTGCTGGCTGCTGTCCTCTACGCCTGCGCGGGCTTCCTTCTGGCGGCAAAGACCGGCGGCGCGACTGTCAATGCCGGACAGGGCTATGAGCTGGAGGCCATCGCCGCGTGTACCATCGGCGGCGTCTCCACCAACGGCGGTATCGGCCGCATCTCCGGCATCTTCGTCGGCGTGCTGGTGTTCGAGCTCTTAAAGGTCTGCCTGCAGTTCCTCGGCGTGCCTTCGGACTACACCTACGTGGTGCAGGGCCTTGTCATCATCGTGGCCGTTGCCCTGGATATCAGAAAGTACCTCAGCAAGAAATAAGACAGGATATGGACAGATCTGCCGGACAAACGCCGGCGCACCATCTGCCAGCCATGCAATAGCTTTTTATAAAGGAAGGAGGGGCCATCGGTTCATACCGATCTTGGCCCCTCCTCTCTTTCGTCACGGAGTATCCGGCAAACGAAAATTGGATTGTAAAGAATTCCGGATTGGTATATACTTTTTTTATCAGGCATCATCCTCTGCAAGATGATAAAGGGAAGGTTCAATTGGAGGTGGCAAAATGGCAGAGAAAAAAGTGTATGAGATCATGCATATGGATCGGAAAGTTGCAAGGATCCATGATTCGGGACAATGTAAAATATATTATAAGTCATTTATGCCCTATAATTTATATTTAGAAGAATCAGAAGATATTGATACGTTGGTGAATAATATCACCAATTTCAATTATTGGTGTGCAACAAGAGTCCTTACTTTAGATAGAAAGTACGCAAAAGAGATATTAAATAGTATAGGAATGCTGCAGGCCGTGACAGACAAAGAAAGAGCGAAGATCGCATTGTCATATCGGTGCGCTTCTTTAACGGATGTTTTTTGGGTAAAGCTAAGAAAAGAACGGATTTCTTTTCGTGATGTTAATTTATACGAGAATCATCTGGATAACACCTTTATTGATATTGCGTTAAAGGGAAAACAGTATACCGTGCAAAATGAATATTTAGCCAGAGACCTGTCAACCAACGGATGCTTTCCCAAGGCCTGGCAGAGAATGGACGGGGGGTTTCGGTTGTTGAAGGATGGCGGGGCAGACGCGGTAGAGAGAGAACTGCTTGCAAGTCAGATATGCAGATGTTTTGACGTTTCGCAGGTACGATATGAAAAGGATTATTTTGACGGCGAAAAAGTCAGTGTCAGCAGTAATATCACATCAAAAGAGTATTCCATTGTTTCCATGGAGGCGTTTGAGGTATATGCGGCAAATCATGGGAGGAACACAAAGAAATATATCCTCTCTCTAGATAAACATAATTATCATATGATGAACATTGTGGACTATCTGATCGGGAATACGGACAGGCATTGGGGAAACTGGGGCGTATTGGTCAGCAATACCAATAACAAGCCGGTGAGACTACATGCTCTCATGGATTTCAATCAGGCATTTCACGCATATGACACGATGGACGGCGCCAATTGCCAGACGATGTTTGGGGAGCGTGTGAGCCAGAGGGAGGCTGCGGTCAGATCCGTTGAAAAGATCGGCTTAAATCAGACGAAAGAGGTGAGCAGAGCGTATTTTGATAAATTGCCGTGGTTTTATGATATGTTCTGTCAAAGATTGGAATTATTAAGATCGATCAACGATCCGGTTTGAGGTTTTAGGGTTTGATGGATAAAAAGGGGGCGGACGGGAAGGCATTATTTCCCGACAGCCCCATTTCCCATGGAACATCAGGCGGCGGAGAGACTTTTTTCAGAAAAGGATACAGGCAGTGTAGGTGATGGTTTTTTCTCCATAATAATATGGGACGCCGGAGTCCCGGCATACCTGAGTCACAAACAGGCCGTAGCCCTCCATGCTGGACATAGCCTTTTCCGGAAAACGACAGGCCGAAGGATAAGCACATTCGTTGCAGACGCGGCAGCCGCCGGCGCCAAGACACAGGGCATCAGGGTAAACCTGGCGTATGGTCTCTGCAAAGGAATACAGGCTTTTGCCGTGCCTTTCCTGTGTTTCCAGGTAACATCTGCTGTCGATGGTCTTTCGCATATGGCCGACGGATTGGAGCAGGATCCCCTGCCGGAAGTTCCTCATCCGTGCCTGGCATTCCTCGATGGTGCCGCAGGCAGGGGGACAGGTCCGGTTTTTTCCGTAGACTTTGCATTTGTCAGCGGCACACATCTCACGGACATCCTGCCTGGAGGACAGTATCTTGGGGCTGTATGCCCACTCGTCGGCTCCGATCACCTTATTCTTCTTCCTCAAAAAGCTTGCCCACAGTGTTCATACCAACCTGGCAGGCTTCCATGGCTTTGCCCGCTTCCTCGGTGGTTTCGACGGCTTCTAACTGTTCCCTTACGGCATCCTCATCCAGATCGCCCATGGCAGCGGCCAACTTTTCAAAATCAATCATAGATCCGATCTCCTTTTCTATTTTTCTTACTTTTTGCTTTGTCTTTTTACAGTCCTAAAAGGCCCCATTCCAAGTTTGCCACAAGGAAGAAACGCCTCTCGGGGGGCAGCTCCCACTCGGTGTCCGCCATCAGTTCCGCAACAATAGAATCCAGATATTCCAGATTTGTCATAGAAAAAACCTCCTGTCTGTTATTTCTTAGAATATTCGTGGGCAAAGTTAAAGCACTCGATCAAAGTGGAATTCACGTCGCCGGGAGTCAAAAAGCCTTTATCGGTCGAAAAGATAAAGCCGCCTCCGGGGGCGCAGGTGTCGATGACGCGTTTGATGCCGTTCTTGATGTCGTCGAATTTTTTCAGGCGGCCATCCTGGGGGCGCTTTCGTATTCCCAGATGGCGTCCAGGGCAGCTTTGACCTTGTCCGGCTGGCGGCTCAGGTCGGTCAGCGTCCCCTTAAATCCCCGGAAGTAGTCGAAGATATGATCCAGGGGCGTATTGATCATGCAGCCCATGTTCACGCAGTTGTGGACTCCGTAGAGTTCCGTCATATACTTGTTGGTATAGGCCATTTGCACCACAAGGATCTCCAGCTGTTCCTCCGCATAGATTTTCAGGAGTTTCTTGGCAGCGTTCCGGTCTTCAAAGAGATAGGGGTATTTGCGGGGCAGCAGCACATTGGCGATGAAGGCCCTGGGATCGGCGATGAGCTGGTCGTATTCCTCCGGCTTCATCATGGGCGTCTGTAAATGTGTCAGGGTGCCGTCCGCGGCAAGGCGGTTTTCCGCCGTGGGGAAGGCGGCGTCCCGGCGGGGGCTCGTGGTCAGGCCGGACAGGATGTTGACATCCAACCACATCTCGTCCAGGAAAGAGGTGATTGCTTTCGCATACGCCTCGTGGTCGCCCGCCACGTCGAAGGCGGTCTTCCCGCCCCAGAACAGACCGCCGCCGTTGTTGGTCATGGCAGTGGGGATCCAGGCGCCTTCCTGGCGGCTTACGGCCTTCTGGAAGGCATCATACTTCTGTTCGTACAGCTTACTCGTTTCCATGCGATTCCTCCTTTGGCGTTTTGTCAAAAAAGCACATTTAAACGGTGCGGATTGACACGTTTTTTGCATTATGATACAATGTGATAAGAAAAATGTAAATAATTCTTGTGCATATCATACAAATCTAAACAGAGGCGGGAATCTGTCAAAATTCATTCGGGGGCAGGACTATGGGACAGTATGAAAATGGTATCTTCACGCGGAAAGCGGTGGTACAGGCCTGTAAGCGGCTTTTTTATGAAAAGGGCTATCATGAAACCTCCTATGCGGATATCTGCCGCCTTGCCCACGTAAACCGCGGCACCCTGTATTACCATTTTCCGTCCAAAGAAGCCATGTGCTATGAGGTGATGTGGGAATACGCGGTTGACAATAAGCACATCGTAGAAAAATACTGCCTGGAACCGCAATACCATTACCTTCTGGCGATATATATGTTTTGGAGACAGATGCATGAAGACGGGCAGATGCGCCGCTTCGGTCTCCAGATCTGTATCGACCATCCTGTCTATACCGGAAAAAAAGATATCGCTTATTTTTATTATGCGGTTTACGATCATATGTGGGGCGCTTTCTGGGAGAAGAAGGACATTATGCCGCTTGCCTTTGCCTCCGTTTACGGCTATGTGGTTTGCTGTATGAGGATGCTGTGCGAGTATCCGGAGAAATATGACCCTATGGAATTGTTCGTGCACTGTGCCGATTCCAGCGCCTCCATTTGGGGGATCCCCAAAGAAAAAATGGAGGAGATATGGCCGCGGGTATGCCGTTATCTCGCGCAGATACCGGAAGAGGAGATGAAGGTGCGGATTGCCTGATCCAAACAGACGGTTATCAAAAACCATATTTTGTGGTATACTGAAACGACGACCGGAGGAAGCCATGTTAAAAAACTATAAAATGACCATCAGCTACGACGGGACCCGTTACGATGGCTGGCAGAAACAAAAAAATACGGAGAATACGATTCAGGGAAAGCTCGAGACACTTCTTTCCAGGATGGCCGGGAAGGAGATTTCCGTTCACGGCTCCGGCCGCACCGACGCCGGCGTCCACGCCCTGGGGCAGACGGCCAATTTTTGGATGGACACGGGGCTTTCCGAGGAGGAGCTTTCTGCGGCCATGAACCGGTATCTGCCCGACGACATCGCGGTGCGGGATCTTAAGGCGGCCTCGGACCGGTTCCACAGCCGCCTTAGCGCCGTGGGGAAGGTGTACCGCTACCGCCTTTATGTGGGAGAGGGAAAACCGGTCTTTGACCGGAAATATGTGTGGCAGATTTCCGAAAAACCGGATATTAATAGAATGAGGGAAGCAGCGGACTGTCTCGTCGGGCAGCATGATTTCAGGGCGTTCTGCGGGAACCGGCATATGAAAAAGTCCACGGTGCGCAGGCTTGACCGCATCAAGATAGAAGAAAGTCCGAACGGCGCGAGGCTCGACCTTTCTTTTGAGGGGAACGGTTTTCTCCAAAATATGGTGCGGATCCTCGTCGGGACTCTGGTGGAGTGCGGTCTGGGGCTCAGAGATCCGAAGGAGACGGAGCGGATCCTGGCCTTGGGAGAGCGGAGCCTGGCCGGGCAGACGGCGCCGGCGAGGGGACTGACCCTGGTGGAAGTGAGATATTAGGAGGCGGGGCATGACGGAATTTCTTGTCCGGAGATTTGTAAGGGACTATAATCAGGTGAAGCGGGCGAAGGTTCGGACGGCTTACGGGGTGCTTGCCAGCGGGGTGGGGATCTGCTGCAATCTGTTCCTGTTTCTGGTGAAGCTGCTTCTGGGCCTGTTTTTGAACAGTATTTCTGTTATTTCCGATGCGGTCAACAATCTTTCCGACGCGGCTTCTTCCATCATCAGCCTGGTGGGCGTCAAGATGGCGGAGCGGCCGGCAGATAAGGACCACCCCTTCGGCCACGGGCGGATGGAATATATCGCGGCCCTGATCGTGTCCTTTCTGGTCATCGAGGTGGGCTGGACCTTCATGAAGACTTCCTTCGGGAAGATCAGGGATCCGGAGGAGCTGGGGTTTCACGTGGTCTCTCTGGCGGTCCTGACCCTTTCCGTCGGCGTGAAGCTGTGGCTGGCTTTTTTCAACAAAAAGCTGGGAAAGAGGATCGGCTCCAGGGTCATGGAGGCGACGGCGGCGGACTCCCTGGGCGACGTGCTGGTGACTTCGGCGACTGTGGTGTCTGTGGCCTTATACGGGATCTTCCACATCAACATCGACGGCTATATCGGCATGGCGGTGTCCGTGGCTGTCATTCTGGCCGGGATCGGGATCGCGAAGGATACCTTAAAGCCGTTGATCGGAGAGGCCATCGACCCCTCCCTCTACCGGAGGATCAAGGAGTTCGTGGAAGGCTACCGGGGGATCCTGGGGACCCACGACCTTCTGGTCCACAGCTACGGCCCCTCCACCAACATGGCCTCCATCCATGCGGAGGTGGATGCCCATAGGGGCATGGAGGAGATCCATGAGATCATCGACCGGATCGAGCGGGAGGCGAAGGAGCAGCTCGGCGTTCTCCTGGTCATCCATATGGATCCGGTGGAAAACGAGGATCCGGACTGGGAGGAGCGGAAACGGGCGGTGCTGGAGATCTTGGATGAGCTGGACGGGCGGATCACTCTCCATGATTTCCGGGTGGTAAGGGGAAGAGGGCGGATCCGGCTCTTTTTTGATATCGTGGTGCCCTATGAGATGGGGGACGGGGAGGCGGAGACGGTCAAAAAGGAGCTGGAGGAACGGCTGAAGCTTTTCGACAGCCGGACCGAGTGCGTGATCACCGTCGACAAAAGTTATGTGGGCGGAGAGTGAGAGAGCGGCAATTGCGAGAGGGAATGTCTGCGTTACGCAATTGCCCGGAGACCAGTAATGGGAAAGGAGACAAACATGGGAGAAAAGATAGAAGAGAGGGCGGAGGAGGAGATCGTCGAGGAGATGTACAGCGGCTTCTGCAAGGCCCTCAACGAGACCAGGACCGTGTTCTGTGAGTTTACGGAAAAAGATGGAAAGCGTTCCTTAAGCCAGGCGGACTGTGCCTACGGGGCCTGCCCCCACACGGAAACCTGCCTGCTCATGAAGCAGGCGGGCGGAGGACTGTGACTTTTCCTGCCTTCTTCTGTGCCGCCTGCGAAAACAAAAATATGGAAACTTAGAGTTATCGCTTCCAAACTTCTCATTTTCATGATATAATGCCTCTGGATCCTTCTCTTTTTTGAGGGATTCCCTGATTTTTGGAAAAAACGGAGATGAGTACGAGAGGATGAACATGGATGTCTGTGAATAGAAAAAGAAAACGCTGGAAAAGGATCCTGACGGCGGCCCTGGCAGTCTGTTTCTGTCTGGCGGCTGTCCCTTTTTCCGCCTTCGCCCTTCCGGAGGGGGATCCCGGGGAGGCGCCGGAGGAAGGGAGCCGGACGGCGGAATGGACGGAGCTTACGGACCGCCGGGAGCTCACAGGCCGTACCTTTTTGTCGGAGGACGGAAGGGAAGTGGCGGCCCTGTATCCCTATCCGGTCTTTTATCAGGACGGGGACACCCTGGTGCCCTATGATTACCGGCTGGAGCTTGTCTCCGGCGAGGAGGATGTGAAAGAGTACCGGGTGAGGGACGGGAGCATGGAGTCCTCCGTCCGGCGTTTTTTTAGCGGCGGTGAGTTTCTGAGACTTGGCTTTGAGGGGGGAGAACGGACCGTGGCTTTTTCCCTTCCGGCAGCGAAGGGCTCCAGGGCGAAGACTCCTGAGTTTAAAGTGCAGGCAGGGCTTTACGGAGGAGACAGGAACGGGACGGCAGCGGACACGGTGGCGGCCCGCTATATCCGCAGTTACGGCCTCTGCGAAGGCGCTCTGACCGGAATCGACGTCGGCGTGGAGCAGTGGCCGGGAAACGCCGTGATCTCTGCCGTATTTCAGAAGACGGACCGCGCAGAGGAGGGGCTGGTGCTTTCCGCGGCCTTTGACGGACTTACCATGGAAGAGTCTCCCTCCGGCTCCCTCCGTTTTTTTGCCGCCGGGAAAGAAGTGGCGGTTCTTGAGGCTCCTATTGTCTATGACGGGAAACGGGCCGTGGGAAAAGCTTCCTACATGCTCTCGGACCGGGAGGACGGGGCGACCCAGATCCTGGTGAAGCCGGAGGATGAATGGATGGATGCTCTTGCGAGGACCGGCCCGGTGACGATACATATGCATCTGGTGCAGCCGGGGATGGAGGCGGGGATCTCACCTGAGATCCAGAGCACGGAGGGGTATTTTGCCGGCGTTCCCATCGCGGCCGGGAATACCAGGGAGACGGTGCAGACAAAGATCGCTCTTCCCGCCCTCCCTGCCCTGTCGGAGGGAAAGACGATGGAACAGGTAAGCCTTGTCTTTGGCCGCGGGGCAGACCCGGAGGAGGTAAAAAGCAGCCTGGAGCTGGGAGTCTATCTGAATTCTGATTCCGGGGAGGCGGAGGAGGAGCTGCTGGATCTGGTGGAATACCAGGCGGACGACCAGGCGGACGTCTGTATGCTGGATGTGACAAAGGCTTACGAGGACGGTTCCTCAAAAGGGAGGGACATCCTGTTAAAAAGCGTGCAGACCGAACTGGTGACGGGAGTGTACGGATTCGATTTCTTTGTGTCGGATGTACTGCTCCCTGTACTCCTTGTGAGCAGCGAGGGGACGAAAGAGGAGGACGGCGCCGGGGAATACCGGGTGGCCGGGGAGGACACGGCAAAGAGAGATCCTTTCACGAAACATTTTCTGCTGGAGGACGGAAGCCGTGCGGCGGCTGTCTACGAGATCCCGGTCCATTACCGGAAGGACGGCAGATGGGAGGAGATCGACAATACCCTCGTTCTGGACGAGGAGGCGGGCGTTTACAGAAACCGGGCTTCCGACCTGGAGGCCGCCTTTGCCGAGGATGCTTCGGCGAAAGCTCTGGTAGAGCTTCGGTCCGGAGAAGGCGGCGTTTCCTGGGGATTTTTGGAGGCGGAGACAGGAGCGGACGGAAAAGGCGCCTCTTTCTCACCGGAGGCGGGACTGGAAGCGGCAGATACGGAGGAGACCGGGCGGTACCTGGAGACTTCGGGGGGCGCGGAGGGAAAAAGCGTCCAGGCTTACAATGCGGAACAGATGAAGTGTTCCGGGCTCACCGGAGGCGGGACTTACTCCGGCGTTTTGGAACAGGTGGATATCCGTTACATCCTGGACTCGTCGGAGCTTAAGGAGAGTATCCTGTTCCGGTCAAAGGAGGCGGCGGCCGCGCCCCTCCGGTTCCTCGTCAGCCATCCGGGGATGGAAATGAGCCTGGAGGCGGACGGAAGCGCCGTGCTGAAGCGGAACGGGGAGACGGTCTATACCTTTGCCGCCCCCTATATGTATGACTGGGCGGGGAATATCAGCCGGGCAGTCCGGTTCCGGCTGGAAAAGGAGAGCGCTGCGGAGACGGTCCTGGTCATGGAGCCGGACAGGGAGTGGCTTGAGGAGCGGGGACGGACTTATCCGGTGGCCGTCGAACGGACGGTGGGACCGGAAGGGCGGACGGCGGTACAGACGGCCTTTGTGCGGGAAAAGCAGCCGGAGGAGACCTCTGAGGAGGGGACGCCCCTGCCCGTCGGAGACCTCTCCGGCTATGGGGTCAGCAGGACCTTTCTGAAATTTTCCCGGCTTCCGGGGCTGGGGTACGGCGAACGGATCACAAAAGCTGTTTTAAACCTTTATCAGAATCAGTATGTCTCCAGGCGGGCGGCAGATTTTTCGGCGGCTGTCTACCGTGTTTCGGAGGAGTGGGAGGAGGACGTGACATGGAATGAGCAGCCGGCTTATGTGGAAACCGTCCTGGACAGCCGGAAGGCAGAGGGCCTTAAGACGGGAGGGGAAGCCTCCGGTATCCCCCTGGTCCTCCGGCAGTTTGACATCACCGGGGCGGCGGAGTTCTGGTATGGAGGGGAAAATCACGGGTTGATGCTCGGCTCTCTGGAGGAGGGAGTGAAGGCCGGCGCATGCTATACGGTCTCCAACCGGTCCGTGAGGAACAATCTGTTCCCCTCGGCCCTGTATCCGGCCGGGCTGTTTTATTATGAGAGGGAGGCCGGCCTTTTGGAGCCGGGGGGCGCCCATGTGCAGGAGGCCGGCCGGGCAGGCACCGGGTACGTGGGAGATTCCGGAGGTTCCCTGGTATTGATCCATGAGGATCTGGAAGGAACGGAGGACCGTCTTCCGGGAGGCGTGAGCCATGTCTATACCCTTGCCCGTTCGGGGGAGGATTCCCTTTACGGAAACGGCTGGGATCTGAATGTGACAGAGCGACTGGAGCTCACGGGGCTCTCGGCGCTTCCCTGTATCTATACGGACGGGGGAGGGGGAGAGCATTTCTTCCGCCCCGGAGAAGCCGGGGAGGGCCGGCAGGAGGACGTGGACGGCCTGGGATTCGTCCTCGCGGAGAAAGCGGGCGGGGGCTGGATCCTTTCCAGGGAGGACGGGAGCGAGAGCGTATTTGACGAAGCCGGGATCTTGCTGCAGAAAAAAGACGCGGACGGCACGGAGCTTTTTTATTCGTATGACGGCGGCGGGAGGCTTCTCGGCCTCTCGGACGCAGCGGGGAGCCTGGTAAGCTTTACCTACCGTGCGGACACCGGAAAGCTCCTGTCCGTCACGGACGAGACGTCGGGACTGACCGTGAGCTGTCAGTATGACGCCGTCGGAAACCTGACCGGGATCCTCCGTCCGGACGGGAAGCAGAGCAGCTATGCCTATGACGAGAGAAAGCTGATCCGGGCAAAGGAGGCAGACGGCACGGCGGTGGAATATCTTTACGGGGAGGTATGCGGGACAGAGCGGATCCGCATGGCCAGGACGTGGAGGGGCGGCAGTGCAGCGGATGAAACGTTTTCTTACGGGGAACGATGATCAAAGAGTGAGTGGAAGGTTTTAGGAAGTAAAGGAAGGTGTTTTATGAGTCAGGGACGCAGACAGACTATTCTGGTCGTGGACGATTCCGAGATGAACCGTTCGATTCTGGCGGATATGCTCGGAGATGAATATGAGATGATCGAGGCGGAGGACGGGGTGGAGGCGGTGGCTGCCATACAGAAGTACGGCCCGCAGATCTCTCTGGTGCTTCTGGATATCGTGATGCCGAGGCTGGACGGCTTCGGCGTGCTGGAAATGATGAATAAGGAAGGCTGGATCGAGGAGATCCCGGTCATCATGATCTCCGCAGAGAGCGGTTCCAGCCATGTGGAGCGGGCGTATTCCCTGGGAGTCACAGATTTTATCAGCCGTCCCTTTGACGCGTTGATCGTCCACCGGCGGGTGGTCAATACGGTCCTTTTGTATGCCAAGCAGAAGAAGCTGACGGATATGGTGGCGGAACAGATGTACGAGAAGGAACAGCGCAGCAACCTGATGATCGACATCTTGAGCCATATCGTGGAATTCCGAAACGGGGAAAGCGGCCTTCATGTGCGGAATGTGCATGGGCTGACGGAGCTTCTCCTCCAGCGGCTGGTCCAGAAGACCGACCGGTACAATCTGAGTCCGGAGGATATCTCTCTGATCAGCACGGTGTCGGCTCTCCACGATATCGGAAAGATCGCCATCGAGGATGCGATCTTAAACAAGCCTGGAAGGCTGACGGACGAGGAATTCGCGATCATGAAGACGCATACCCTGGAGGGGGCAAAGCTCTTGGAGAATCTGCCCATCCACAGGGACGAGCCATTGGTGCGGATGGCCTATGAGATCTGCCGCTGGCATCACGAGCGCTACGACGGACGGGGGTATCCGGACGGTTTGAAGGGGGAGGAGATCCCCATTTCCGCCCAGGTGGTGGCCATGGCCGACGTGTATGACGCACTGACCAGCGAGCGGGTCTACAAAAAGGCCATTCCCCATGAGAAGGCGGTCTCCATGATCCTGGACGGGCAGTGCGGCGCCTTCAATCCTCTGGTGCTGGAGTGTCTGACGGATATTGCCGAGAGCATCCCTGTCCAGATCGGAAAGATCGCTTCTGCCAGCGTGGACAAACGGAAGATCTGGAACCTGACTGAGGAAATGCTCCGCCACAAGGAGGCAGGCGCTTCGGAGCGGACCCTTCAGCTCCTTGAGCACGAGCGGATGAAATACAGCTTTTTCGCCTCCATGTCCCAGGAGATCCAGTT
Source organism: uncultured Lachnotalea sp. (assembly GCA_947066815.1). Lineage (GTDB taxonomy): Bacteria > Bacillota > Clostridia > Lachnospirales > Lachnospiraceae > Lientehia. The sequence goes on along the minus strand of CAMSZT010000004.1, from coordinate 3,801 downwards.
TGAATACGTCCTGTCCCCGCCTATGCTGACGATCTCCGCCTGGGGGGCCCAGAAGCTGGGCCTCCAGGAGACGATTATGGAACCTCTTTTTGACCGGTCTGTGCGGAAGCTGATGGAGCTTTCGGATTGGAAGGGCCTTATGGGGGCCTTAAAGCAGGCGACGCCGGCGAAGCCGGAGCTCAGCTATGATTTCCGGCTGAAGCTGGAGGGGGAGCCCAGGTGGTACCGGATCGTGGCCAGGGCCACTTGGTCGGCAGATGAGCCGCCCTGTTTCATGGGGGTTCTCGGAAAGGCCATAGACATCCACGATTCCAGGATGAAGTTAGATACCCTGGAGCGGCTGGCATCCCACGATCCTCTCACCGGCCTTCTGAACCATGCCACGGCAAAGAAACGGATCGCGGAGCGGCTGGGGGACAGGAGGAGAGAGGGGAAATACGCGCTGGTGATCTTTGACCTGGATCATTTCAAGTCGGCAAATGATGAATACGGCCACAGTTTCGGCGATCAGGTCCTGATCCATGTGGCGAAAAAGCTGCACCAGAGTATCCGGAGCGGCGATATTGCGGCCAGAGTGGGCGGCGATGAATTCCTGATCTTTCTGGAATATAAAGGGGAACTGGAGGCAGTGATCCGGAGGATCTTTTCCGGGTTTGCCGGAAGCTATGAGAATTTTCCCATATCCTTGAGCATGGGGGTGGCCCAGGCAGAGGTGATCGGCACGGATTACGACGCCCTTTTCCACGCGGCGGACCAGGCTCTCTATTCGGTGAAGAGGTCCGGCAGGGGGCGGTATTGCTTTTATGACAGTTCGATGAACCAGATGTTTTCCGTGATCTCACAGATCGACGGTTCGGCGGAGGAAGAGAAGGGGGAGCCGCCGGAGAAACGGATATAGGTATAGCAGACGACATAAATCTTTTCTTTATGGCGTCTGCTGCGTCGATTTTTGCTGCGTGTAAGCGCAGAATCTACCTTACAAAAATCGTGCGCATCCCCCGGAGGGATTATAGTAAACGGCAAATACTTTTGTCGTTTACTATAATTGCGAAGCTCAAAAATTTACCGAATATTCTGGCAATATTTCACATTTTGCAATTACGGAAAAATATATAAAACAGGAGGGAACAGGCAATGACGTTAAAAGAATGCTACGAGGCCATAGGTGGCAATTATGAAGAGGTGGTCGGCCGTCTTCGCAGTGAGCGGCTGATCCAGAAGTTCACTCTCAAGTTCCTGGATGACAAGAGCCTGGAGCTTTTAAAAAGATCCCTCAGGGAGGAAAATTATGAGGAGGCCTTCCGGGCCGCCCATACCATCAAGGGAATCTGCCAGAATCTGAGCTTTGACAGGCTGCTGGCCTCCGACAGTGCCCTGACGGAGGCGCTCCGGGACGGGAAAAGCCCGGAGGCGGACAGCCTTGCGGCCCAGGTATTTGCCGACTATGAAGCGACGGTTTCCGCCATCCGGACCTTTCAGGCCTCCCTTGGATAAAAAATGGGGCGGACGGCTCTCCCGAAGTCTGTCAGGAGACCGCCTGACGCTTTACCGTCCCGACCGCGTTTTTAACGGCCGGGACAGCGAGCAGGATCACTGTGAGGACGAGTTCCGGAAGGATGTAGGAGAGGTTGTATCCGAGCGTATAGAGCAGGGGATCCATTCCCTCCGGCGCATATTCGGCGAAGAACAGGTACCCGGAGACCACATGGAAGAGATAACGGCCGGTGACGCCGACGGCATATCCCGTCACCAGGCCGTGTTTTCGGTTGTGGAAAAAGCCGCTCAGCCCCAGGGCGCCGAAGGCCAGAGGATAATCCAGGAGCACCTGGAGGGGCGCATAAATGTAAGGCCCGGTGATGAGCTGCAGGATGCCGCAGGCGGCTCCGGCGGTGAAACCGGTCTTCGGGCCGTAAAAATATCCGGTCAGGGAGACGAACAGCATGCTGAACAGGGTGACGGAGCCGCCGAAGGGCAGGTTTGCGAACTTGATGAAGGATGTGGCTGTGGATAAGGCGATGGCCATGGCACAGAACATCAGCTCTCTTGTTCCCATCCGGTTTTTGCCGCTCTTCCCTGTGAAGAAGAAAATGCAGGCCAGAAGGGCCAGGAGAAGGGCAGCCAGGCAGACGTAGCCCAGGGGCTGCAGCAGGTACTCCAGGTTCTCGGCATCATAGATCACAAATGCAGACATAAAAAAACCTCCTTTGCACAGGAGGGGCCGCGAAAATATCTTTCGTCTCGCTTCCTTACGCCGGTATTATCCGGTTCAAGTAATGAGGGTCAGGTACGTCTGCACAGAACACAGGCGTACCATTCTCAGCGGTGCGCACCCCTAGCGTGTGATTTTGTTTTTTAGTATACTACCGGACGCGGGGGCTGTCAAGGGGTCTGGATCAGATGCTCCAGGGAATCGAACCGGTATCCCATTTCCTCCCACCTGGTCAGCAGTTCATCCAGGATCTCCCCGTTGGTCTTCGAGGTGCTGTGAAGGAGGACGACGGCGCCGGGATGGATGCGGCCCAGGAGCTTTTCGAAGGCTTCTTCTTTTGTGGGCTGGTCGTTTTCATACCAGTCCACATAGGCCAGGCTCCAGAAAAAGGTGGAGTATCCCATGTCCTTTGCCATCTGCAGATTGGCTTCGCTGTATTTGCCCTGGGGAGGGCGGTAAAATTTCGTCATGGTCCGGCCTGTTGTCTGCTCAAAGAGGGCTTCCAGATCGGTAAGTTCTTTTTCGAAGGCGCTTTTCTCAGAGATCTGGGCCATGTCCGGGTGGTGGAAGGTATGATTCCCGACGGTATGGCCTTCTTCGACCATGCGCTTTACCAGATCCGGGCTGGTCTCCATGTAATTGCCCACCAGAAAGAAGGCGGCTGGCGCCTGATGTTTTTTTAAGGCGTCCAGGATGGCGGCGGTATTTCCGTTCTCATATCCGGCGTCAAAGGTCAGATAGATGACCTTTTCCTCGGTGTCGTCGACATAATAGGCGTTGTACTTTTTCAGCTCGTCGGCTTCGGCGTTGCCGACGGGGGCCTTCCCCTTTTCCTGGAAGCTGAGGCCCCAGTTGGAAACTTCCCCCAGGATCGGTTCTGCCTGGGCCGGCCCGGCCAGGAAGGCCAGGGAATAGCCGGCCAGATAGGCAAGCACCAGGCACAGGAGCCATAGGGTGGTCTTTTTTCGGATCAACGGTTTCATAGGGTTCACCAACAGTGGATTTGTTATCTATCCTATGAGGCAGGAGAAGAAATCAGAACGTGCCGGGAAAAAGAAAAACACAGATCTTCCAAGGGGCGGCAAAACGATCTGCTCCTCCCGGCAAAAAGCGAAATTGTAAAATGATAAAAAAAGCACTTGCAAAAAAGCAGGACATATGGTAATATTGATTCGTTGAGTACATACGAACGAGGCACACGGAGTTCCAGCGTGATATGAGGCTCCATGGTCAAGCGGTTAAGACACCGCCCTTTCACGGCGGTAACAGGGGTTCAAATCCCCTTGGAGTCATTTGCTTTAGGAAGCAGCATATGCCGATGTGGCTCAATTGGCAGAGCAGCTGATTTGTAATCAGCAGGTTATCGGTTCGAGTCCGATCATCGGCTTTGCTGTTTGTTCATGATAGATGGACCTTTAGCTCAGTTGGTTAGAGCAACCGGCTCATAACCGGTCGGTCCTGGGTTCGAGTCCCCGAAGGTCCACGCAGTACCAACAAGGAGGCTGGTAGCATCCGTAGTTGTTTTTGAAAATTTGATCATGGCCCGGTGGCTCAGCTGGTTAGAGCGCCGCCCTGTCACGGCGGAGGTCGTG